>QKEI01000096.1 GCA_003251795.1 Candidatus Muproteobacteria bacterium | reverse complement strand
ACAGCGGCATAGCCAAGACGGTGCAGCTCGTCGCCGACGGACGGCCGTCGAGCGGGGGCAGACTACGTTGACGGTCTCACCGATCAAGACTACTTCCTTACATAGCACTCGAATGTTGGACGACGCATGCCTAAGTCGTTCATCCGAAGAGTCCTTTTCCGGTAATGCTGCCCCGCTATCCCTGATATCAGCGGTGCCGGGCGAAAGCCAGTGAATTTGATAGATAGGGATGTTCGAATGAATTTCACGTCGTTGCACGACACCTCTCTCTGCAAGGTCGCCGTGCCTTTCATTCTCGTGCTGACCTTGGCTAGCTGCGCCACCAGTCCGCGCACAGCCCCGGCTGATCGGGCAGAAGACAACAAGCCTCTCGTCAATCATACAGAAGACGGCACGCAAAACGGCAAGCCCGGAGTCCCTGCCCCAGAAAACGTAAAGGTGGATGCCGATGTAATCGCCGACTTCAACACTGCGATGAAGTACCTCAAGGCAGACAATTACGAGAAGGGAACGGAACTTTTAAAGCAGTTGACGCGACGTGCTCCGAGCTACACCGCACCGTACATCAATCTCGCTATGGCATACGAGAAAATGGGCAAGCTCCCGGAAGCGGAGCAGAGCATCAAGAAGGCGCTGGAGCTCGAGCCGGGGCATCCCATAGCCAACACGGAGTACGCCCTACTTTGCCGCAAGGCTGGCAGGTTCGCCGAAGCGCGTGAGGTCTATGAGCAGACCCTGAAGCGATACCCCACCTTTCTTCCTGCGAGGAAAAACCTGGGGATCCTCTGCGACATGTACCTTAGGGATCTGGAGTGCGCGTTGACCCAGTACCGGGCTTACAGCGCCGCTGTGCCCGATGATGAAACGGTGCGAATTTGGATTGCGGACCTAGAAAAGCAGCAAGCGCAGACACGCTAAGGAATTCTCTATGTTAAGAAGTGTTGTTCGTATCGCCATTCTTTGCGCGCTTCCCATGGCGGCTATTGCCCAGGATGGCACCAGGACCGAGACAAATGGGCTGTCGGGCGGAACCAAGGCTAAGGAGCTATCGAGTGTGGCCAAGGCAGGGGAGCTGTCGGCTGCTACCAAGACAAAGCAACGCTCGGGTGGCACCGACGCGAAGGAGCTTTCAGGCATGTCGATATTAGGCAACGACGAAACGGCCAAAGCGCTCTACATCGTGCCCTGGAAGAGCTCGGAAATCGGTGCCGCGAGCGACCTAAGGTCGGGCCTGCTAAACGATGCCATGGTGCCGGTCGACAAAGAAGTGTTCATGCGTGAGCTCGAGTTTTACGAGATCAGCAGTCATAAATGAAATGCGTCAACGTTGAAATTGCTGTGAGGGCTGAATTATGTGGCTAATCAATTCAATTATTAGGTTCATCCAGGACGGTGGGCCGTTCATGTATCCGATTCTGGTGGTGGGGGCACTCGGTACTGCCATAGTCATTGAGCGCTTTATCAAGCTCTCGGCGGTGCGGATGGCCAACGAGTCGATGTGGAAGCGCTTGCATCCCGTGCTTGAAGAAGGTGACTTCGAGAAGGCAAGGGAGATGACCGCCGATGATAAGTCGACCGTGAGCCAGCTCTTGGGCCTCGGGCTGGTTCGGCAGGGAGCCGTCCGTCGCAGGGATGACATCGAGATCGCCATGGAGGAAGGAATGATGGAGATCATTCCGCAGCTCGAGAAGCGAACCTCATACGTGGCCCTGTTCTCAAACATCGCTACCTTGCTCGGCCTCTTGGGCACCATCCTCGGCCTGATTCAAGCGTTTAACGCGGTAGCTAACGTAAATCCGGCCGAAAAGGCGGACCTGCTTTCTGCCAGTATTTCGGTTGCCATGAACACCACGGCGTTCGGATTAATGGTTGCAGTGCCGCTGCTGCTCGCACACGCGTACCTGAACTCCCGGACCACGGAGATTATCGATAGTCTCGAGATGGCATCGGTGAAGACGCTCAACATTATTTCATCAGGGACGCGGCGCAACTACGAGGTCGCCTGACCATGTCGCGGATGCATCACTACAAGCGGCACAAGGAGGCGCCCGAGCTGGACGTCACGACCTTTCTCAACCTGATGGTCGTACTGATCCCCTTCCTGCTCATTACCGCGGTGTTCTCGCGCATCACGATCATGGAGCTCAACGTGCCTACCGCGGCAGGCGCGCCCGTCGACAACAAGCGGCAGCTGATAATCGAGGTGATCGTGCGTAAGAACACGCTGGAAATCGCAGACGGCAGCCACGTGGTCGCAGCGATCCCGAAGCAGGGCGACAAGTACGATCTCTCCAAGCTGTCAAAGTACCTGATGGAGTTGAAGAGCAGGTATCCCGAGAAAGAAGACGTTACTGTGTTACTTGAACCGAACATCCCGTACGAGGACATGGTCCACGTGATGGACGCTGTGCGGGTAGCCGAGGTCAAGGAGGCGGATCAGCAGGAGGCGCAGAAGATTCCGCTGTTTCCCGCCATATCCGTGGGTGATGCGCCATGAAGAATACCCGTCGCATCAAGCGCATGAGCCGGGGCAAGCGTTACAAAGCAAGCCTCAACCTCACGTCGTTGATGGACGTTTTTACTATTTTGGTGTTCTTTCTTCTTGTGAACCAATCGACTGTGGAAGTGATTGAACCGCCGAAGAACATCAAATTGCCGGACTCCGTGGTAGAGGCAAAACCGCGCCAGACGGTAACGCTCATGGTGAGTGCGGATACTGTGTTATTGCAGGGCGAGCCGGTAGCTTCGACCGCCGAGATTATGGCGCTCAAGGGAGACAACATCGCATCAGTCAGGGATGGGCTGGTGCGAATACGGGACAGCATTATCGGCCTCAACACAGCTACGGTGGCCAAGAGCAACGAGATCACCATCCTCTCGGACAAGGAGATACCGTTCAAGGTGCTCAAGAAGCTGATGTCGACCTGCACCAATACGGGATACACAAGAATATCGCTTGCCGTGAACCAGAAAGCGTCACAGAGGCCGGCCGGTTAATTGCGTGAGCACCGTCGTTTCCATTTCTCAAGAGCAGCAAGATCTCAACGCGCGGATCGAGGAAGTCCGTAAAGCGATCACGCAGCTCAGAAAGAAATTGAGCGCGGTAGACGCTGAGCTAAACGCGATAGCGAATGAGAGGGAGCGATATGAAGTCCTGAACGAAATCTGCCAAGGACTCGACAAGCTAGACGGGCTGGGTGCGGGGCAGCTGTTTTGGGGCAAAGAAGTCGCGGCAGAAGAAACGACGGCACACCTCAACCGAGTCCGCAGCCTGGCATCGGATTTCATAGAGAAAGTCGCAGCCATCGAGCAGCGCCGCGAGTCGCTCCAGACCAAGATCCAGCAACAGCTCGAGCAATTCGACGTGTTGAGCGACGCGCTCTTGGAGCTACAAGAGCAGGAAGAGCGCAGCAAGTACGAGTTCGTCATCGACCGCGAGTACGTTCCGCCGCCATATCATCCGCCGCTCATGCCGTGGGAGGAGGCGGAAGAGGATCGGCGGCGGATTCGCAGGCTGCTGTTGGCCTCGCTGCTCTGGGCGATATTGCTCGGGCAGCTTGCGAGCATCTGGACGTTGCCGCAACGAGAGCCGTTGCAGGTAGCGGAAGTACCCGAGAGGTTAGTCAAGCTCGTCGAGCGCCAGCGGCCCAAGCCACCACCGCCGAAACCACCGGAGGAAAAGAAGCCCGAGGAGCCGGAGAAGAAGAAGACGGAAGAAAAACCGAAACCAAGCGAGACGCAGGTAGCCCGCAAGAAGGCGGAGAAGACCGGGGTTTTGGCATTCAAGAATGCGTTCGAGGAAATCATGAACGATCCGGCCGCCGAGAAGCTCGGGGCGGATGCCCGCATCAAGGACGCCGGCAAGCAGGCAGTCGGGGACGCGCGACGCTCGCTGGTGGTGGCGAAGGCGCGTCAGGGAAGTGGCGGTATCAGAACGTCGGCCATAAGCCGCAACGTGGCGGGCACAGGAACGAGAGTGAGCGGCGTGCAGTTCACGCGCGTGGAGAGCTCTGTCGGCGATATGAAAGAGGCGGACCGGCCACTCAGCGAGGGTCCGGGTCCGTCGCGCACGGACGAGGAGATCCAGATCGTGTTCGATCGATACAAGGCCACACTCTACAGAATCTACAACCGCGAGTTGCGAAACGATCCGAGGCTTCAGGGGAAGATGGTGCTGCGCCTCACCATCGAGCCCGACGGTCGGGTCTCTGCGTGTATGGTCGAGTCGAGCGATCTGCCGTCGGACGTGCTCAAACAAGAAGTGGTCGCACGCGTGAAGCGGTTTAACTTTGGGCCGAAAGCCGATGTGCCCTCGGTCACTATTCTATACCCCATCGATTTTCTGCCAGCTGCGTGAGGGAGCAGGCATGAGAGTAACTAACAAGGAGCGTGCGTGCATGCTGATCGCGAGACGTCGGGGCAACTGCGACGGTCGTAGTTATTACGTCTCCGACAGCGCACGCTTCGTTCCTCGGGGCATCCGCATGAGAGCATGACCGTTGAAGTAAATCAATAGGCGGTTCGCGCCAGTCGCAGTACCAACCCGCCCATTTCTTGCTGCTCGATGCCAGATCGCGCGGCACGCAATCGTTCGTGCGCGCGCATCGCATCGTCGCGCCCACGTGTGTCATCCAACCTGACAAACGGACGTCTCAACAGTCGCGCTAACAGCTACAGATTATTAAGGAGTAACGATCAGCACAAAAGGACCGGAAGAGCTTGATTGAGTGGGCTTTTAAGAAAGCAAGTCGGGCGATCAACGCATCGTTGATCGCCAACGTTTTCCTATTGCTCATCGAGAATGTGCGAGTCGCGCGTGCGACACGCGATACCGCAATCACGTTCCACACTGGCAAAGCGACGATGTCCGACGGGTGAACGAGAAAGCGATGTTGCAGCGAGATCAATTGAGAGCAAGAAGAGGCGGCACCCGAATTGGCATGCAGCTGCTCGGCTTCGCACTGTTGTTGCTCATGGCCTTCCCCGCGTTTGCGCTCAATTGCTCCGACTTCCCGGGCGGCGTGATTGATGGTGACGTCGAGCCTTCTGCTCCCGCCCAGGTCCAGATCGACCAGGATTGCATCTTCAGGGACTGGCCACAGTCCAAGCCGCTGGACACCAACATCAGCTTCAAGACGCAACCGGGCCAAACCCAAGACCGATGGCTCGTCATCTTCGACAACGTCTTTCACACCGGCCAGATGGCGTGCAACGCCGTGGCGGGCCACACGATCTGGTTTGTCAACGGCTCCTCGACCGCGATCCAAGAGGGCTGTCAGAACCTGCTAATACCCGTCGAGAAAATCGATAAGCACGTCCCTGGCTACCCGACCACGCCCCAGACCACGGCCGCGATCGGCGTGCCCTTCACCTACACACTCACGATCCCGGTCTTGTACGACCCGGCGACACAAACCGTCATCACCGACAGTGGTTCGGAGAACACCCTGCACAGTATCGTCCTCACGGACGACCTCAACGCGACGGGCGTGGATCTCAGTCTTGTGGGTGCCCCCAACGTCACCTGGAAATCGAGCGGTGCCACCGTGACCGGGGTCACCTTCACTAACGTCGGCGGTTTGCTCACGTTCGACTTCGGCTCCGTCACCATCCCGGGGGGGCCGCTACCGGACGGAGGCGATCAAATCGTCATCAAGATCACCGTGGTGCTCGATGACACGCTGGCCAACGCGCAAAAAACAGGGACGTCGTTCATCAATGTCTCCGAGTGGGTGTTCGGAAGACTCATCGATGGGGTCTTCCACGCTCCCCTCCCGGGTGAAAATGGAATTAGCGAGCCACTGATCATCGCCGCGCCCGTCCTCGTGATGACGAAGACGGGGCCGGCGACGCTGGGGTTGACGCTCAACCTGGGGGAGTGGGGGAACTTCGCCCTCGACGTTCAGAACACCGGGCTTAGCGACGCTTGGAACGTCACGATCCAGGACCAATTCCCCGACGGCGTCACGGGGGGCATGTGCGATACGACGCCGGAAATACTAAACGCCCAGATCTTCGCGGCCGATGGCACCACACCGGTCTCCCCCGTGCTGGTTCAAGGCACGGACTACTTGTTGACCTACGCCGGTGCGCCCACCTGCGAGCTCACATTCACCCTGCTCACGGCCGCGGGTGCGATCGGGCCAAGTGAGCGTTTGATCATCACCTATCGGACCAAGCTCGACCCCGACACCCAAGACGGCGCCACGCTCACCAATGTCGCCGGGGCGACCGAATGGTTCAACGACGACCCGAGCAATAGCAGCCGCGTGACCTTCACGCGCACGCTGAGCGACGGTACCCCCACCGTGGTCGATCACGAGGACGAGCACACCCTCACAGCGGCGCTCTTCGGTTATTTCTTTGAGAAGAGCGTCGCGAATCTCACCACCGGTGTGAACCCGACCACGACGGCTCTTCCGGGCAACACACTGCGCTATACGTTACGCCTGCAAGCCACCAACGTCGCGCTGAGTGGCCTTACCTTTCAGGACGATCTGGGTGCACTCAACCCCTCGGTGGTGTTCGAGCCGGGCTCGCTACAGGTCATTGCCGCTAGCCTCCCGCCCCTCGCGGTCGACAACAGCAACCCGGCCGGCGGTACGAACGGGGCCGGCATCCTCGACATCAGCAACCTGAACGTTCCCGCCAACAGCGCGATCCAGATCCAGTTCGACATCAGAGTGGACCTAGGTGTTGCCGACGGCACGGTGATCCTCAACCAGGCAGATCTCATCAGCGGTGGCACCAAGATCGCCGATAGCGACGACCCCAACATCAACGGCCAGGCCGATCCCAGTGTGCCAGGCGACGAGGACCCGACACGCGTCGTTGTCACCGCGACGCCACCTCCGCCGACCAAGCAAGCGCTGCAGCCGACCGCGACCATCGGTGAGCAGTTCACTTATCGCATCACGGTGGGACCATACCCAGCACCGCTATTCGACGTGCGTATCCAGGACAACTTGGCTGCCTCCGGTGCAGACCTGCGCTTCGTGAGTCTTGCCAAGGTATCGGGTCCGGGTACGCCGGAGAACATCGGCACCGCGACGAACCTCATCATTGCCGAAGACGCGACCAGCGGCATCGACATCCCGCCCAACACGCCGCTCGTCATCGACGTCACGGTCGAGCTGTTGAACACCTCGACCAACGTGCGTCCGCTGTCATTCAACAATACCGCGACGTTCACCTACAACCAGGTGAATGACAACAACGCGACGTCACAATCGGGTGGCACTAGCGGCGTAGCGAACATGACCGTGGTCGAGCCGGTCGTCACGATGACCAAGGCGGTGAGCAACGTCACGACGGGCAAGGCACCCACCGACCCCGCCGCCGGCGGCGACATCCTCGAATACGTGCTGACCATCCCTAACACCGGTGACTCGATCGCGCGCGACGTCAACGTGACCGACATCCTGCCGCCGGAGCTCAGCTTGGTCCCGGGCTCGGCAACGGCGCAGATAAATAGCAGCAATGTAATCGGTTTCAACCCGACACCGACAACCATTGCGCCCAATACGCTCGTCTGGGGTCGCGCCAACGGTGACGACACGCTCGATATTCCGGTCGGCGGTAACCTAGTGTTGACCTATCGCGTCACGGTGCAGGACATCGCGGCCCCCAGCATCGCCAACAGTGCCTGGGTCGACTGGACCTCCCTCGATGGAAGTTATCCAGTCGTGCCGGCCCCAGGCCGTGAGCGCACGGGCGAGGGCTGCGGTATCGGCACCGTTACGCCGCCCAACACTTATTGCTTCGGCCCCCAGACGGCCACGGTCGCAACACTCGACACCAACGCCATCGCCAAGGCGGTGACCAGCGACACCTGGGATAGCGGTCTCAGCACCAATGTCGATCAGATCGTTCGCGTCGGCGACATCATCACCTACCAGCTCACGCTGACCCTGCGTGAAGGCCAGACGCGCAACGTCTCCATCCAGGATGCGCTCGATCCGGGTCTCGCCTTCGTTGACGTCGTGAGCATCAACGGCGACACGACCGCGCCTTACAGTAGCGCGGGGGTTTTCACCTATGCCGATATCCCGGCCGGCAATGTACCGGTAGCAGACCAGACTGGCACGCTCACCTGGATCCTCGGCGACATCGTCAATGCCGTCGACAACAATCCCGCCAATAACAACTTGGTGATTGTCTATCGCGCGCGGGTGCTATACGGCGCGACCGAGCCCCCGCCGCCCACCCCGACTGCCACGACGCTGAGCAACCAGGCGACACTCGGTTACACGTTCGCCGACGGCGTCACACCGGTGCCGCTCGACCCGACGCGCATGCAGAGCAGCGCAAGCATCGAAGCTCGGCAACCCGCCATCACCAGCATCAGCAAGACCGGCACGGTGCTGGGTCCACCGGTTACGGGCACTGGCACCCAGGCCGACCCGTATGTGGTTGACATCACCGCCAACAGTATGGACTTCAGTATTCAGGCCTGTAACACCACGGGCCAGGCTCCAGCCTACGGTGTCGTCATCACCGACCAGCTTGCACCGGAGCTCGAAGAAACGACCGTCAGCACGCCAGTCGTGACGATCAATGGCGCCCCGGCCACGGCCGGCACCGACTACACCTACACGCCGCCAGCCGGACCCGGCGGCACCCTCAGCTTCCAGCTGCTGACGGAGGTGAATCCCAACCAGTGCGTCACGGTGAGCTACACCGTCGGCTTCGACCCACTCGTGCCCCCCAACCAGCTGTGGTCGAACAACGCTACGGTTGGTCAGTACTGGTCGTTGCCGCCGAATAATGCCCGCGAGTACATCGCCATCACGCCGGTCACGCCGGCGATGGTGTGGATGACCAACAACACCAACCTGGCACCGCCGACCAAGGTGCTGAGCAGCCCGGCCAGCGGTGAGGCCACGATCGGCGAGCCGGTGGTGTACCAGATTACGGTGCCGGGCTCACCGGTCAATGCGGCACTTTCCAACGTGGTGGTCACCGACACACTGCACCCGAGCCTGGTGTACGTCAGTGCCACGGCTGTAATCCTCGGTGGCGGCGGACCCGTCACGCTCACCGACAACACGACGGGCAACAACGTCAACCTCGGCATCGCGCAGATCCAGGCCAACCAGCAGGTGGTGATCACGTTGACGGCACGGGTCGCCAATAACAGCGACGCCAACGCCGGTGTGAGCTTCACCAACACGGCGAGCTACACCTTTGACGACGGTCTGGGCGGTCCGACGCTACCCGGTGGCAGTGGCACTAGCACAGCACTGACCATCGTCGAACCCCTACTCGCAATCACCAAGGGCGTGGCCAACCTCACCAATCCGGGTAATCCGCCCACGGCCGGGGATATGCTGCGCTACACGCTGACCTTCCCGGCGAGCAGCGGCGCCAATTTCTCTGAGGCGTTTGATCTGGGCATTACCGACAACCTCAGTCTGGGACTGGCCTATCAGGCCGGCACGGCCACGGTTAACGGCGCCGGCAACACCATTGCCAATCCCGTCGTCGCCGGCGATGGCATCACCACGCCGCAGACCCTGACATGGGACCTGGCGACAGCCACGGCCAACATCGATGTACCCGAGGGCGCGACCGTTACCGTGACCTATGACGTGCTGGTGTTAAACGGCGTGCAGGCCAACCAGAACCTGGTGAACAGCGCCACGGTGCAGTGGACGAGTCTCAACAACGCGTTGGCCAATGAACGCACCGGGGTCGGCTGTCCGACCATTACCCCGCCGAATGATTACTGCGCGGGTCCTGTCACCACCACCGTGACCACGCCGGACAATACCACGCTGGCCAAAACCCGCCTCACCGACACTTACAACCCGGGCGACGCCAATGTGCGTGTGGGCGATCTCGTTGAATACGAACTGCGCATCGGCCTTCAGGAAGGCCAACACCAGAACCTCGTGCTCACCGACACCCTGCCGCAGGGTCTGGCGTTCAAGGAAATCGTGAGCATCAACGGCGACGCTACTGCGCCGTACAGCGCGGTGGCGCCGTTTACGCACGCGGACATCGCCGGGGCCAGCGTCAGTGGCGATCCGCTCACCGGACCGACCACGGTCACGTGGACGCTGGGCAACGTCGTCAATGCGGCCGACGGCAATCCCAGCAACGATGTGTTCATCATTGTTTACCGTGCGCAGGTGCTGGACGAGGTGCACCCACAGGTCAACAGCATCACTCTGGCGAACAACGCGCAGCTGACCTACACCACCGTCACGGGCAGCGCCCAGCAAACGGCGGGCACCAGCATCACGCTGCTGCAGCCAAACCTGACCGTTTCCAAGTCGGCAGCCCCGGCGGGCGGCGACCCCGTCATCGATGCCGGCGAAGTGGTGACCTATACCGTAGACATCGTCAACAGCGGCACAGCACCGGCCTACGACACGGTACTGCAAGACATCATCCCGGTTGGCCTGCGAAACGGTGCGGCCACCATCACTATGGTCAGCACCTCGCTCTTGTCCGGGCCGGTGGTGCTGCCGAACCTCACGCCGACCTACGACTCCACCACCGGTGTTGCCACCTGGAACTTCGATACCGGTGTTGCGGATGTCTACACCATCCCAGCTGGAGACACCCTGCGCCTTGTCTACCAAGTGCAGGCCGACGCCGGTTTAAGCGCCGGCATGACCCTGATCAACCAGGCGCAGGTGCAGCTGTACTACTCCTTCGACGACGAGGCGGTGCCGAGCCTGGCTGTTGTCGACGACCGCGAGGTCTATGGGCCGACCAACATAGCGACCACGACGCTCACTACCGCCACCCCGGTGCTGATCTTCCAGAAGGTCGCCGTGAACGTGACCGCGAGCCCGGGGGACGTCGTGCGCTACAACTTGCGCATCGAGAACACCAGCGGGCTGCCGGTCAGTAATTTCTCGCTCGTTGATGAGCTCGATCGGTTGAACACGCCGCCGGTGTTCCAGCCGGGCTCGCTCCAGATCATTGCCTCGCCCGGCACCGACAACAGCGATCCGAACGGCGGCACGAACGGCACCGGGCTCGTCGACATCCGTAACCTGAACCTGAGCGCATCCGATGGCGCGCCCGGCGGTCCGGACGAATTGCTCGTGTCATATGAAGTGACCCTGCTGCCGGTCATCACCAACGGCACAGTGGTCTTGAACCAGGCGCAACTCCTCGGCGCCGGACCGCCCGCGATCAACAGCGACGACCCGAACGTCAACGGAGCGGACGATCCGAACGTGCTGGGTGATGAAGACCCGACGCAGATCCTCATCACCTCGGCGCCCGTCTTCCAGGTACAGAAGACCTCGCAAGATTTAACAGGCGACCCAGCTGTGCTCTTTGCCGGGGATACCCTGCGCTACACCATCACCGTCAAGAACATCGGCACCGAGGACGCGGTGAACGTGGTGTTGCGCGACCAGATACCGGCGAACACCACTTATGTCGCCAACAGCACCACGCTCAATGGTGCGCCCGTGGCTGACACCGGGGGCACCACGGCACTGCAAAGCGGCATACTGATCCATGCACCGCCGCCCGAGGACCAGACGCCGGGCGTGATGCGCGCGGATGCGACCAGT
>QKEI01000122.1 GCA_003251795.1 Candidatus Muproteobacteria bacterium | reverse complement strand
CAGCATCAGCTTCGGTTTCATTACCAGGCAACGGGCGATGGCGAGCATTTGCTGCTCACCGCCCGACAACGTGCCCCCCGGCTGTGACAGACGTTCGCGCAACTGCGGAAAGCGCTGGAAGATGCTGTCCAACTCCCCGTCGGGCGGATTGTGCTCGATCCCGAGACACAGGTTTTCGTAAGTAGTGAGCTTCGGGAAGATATGTCGGCCTTGGGGCACGTAACCAACACCGAGGCGCGACACGCGATGCGCGGCCGTACGATCGAGTCTCACGTCACCGAAGGTAATCGTACCCCGACTGGGGGGCGTGAGACCCATGATGCTCCGGAGCGTTGTCGTCTTGCCGACACCGTTTCGCCCCAGCAGCCCAACCGCCTCACCCTCGTCAACGGTGATGTTCACACCTTGCAGGATATGGCTCTTGCCATAGTGGGCATGGACATCGTCGAGCTTAAGCATGTCCCACCTCGTCTGCCGGGCTACCTAGATACGCTTCCTGTACGCCCGCATCGGCCGCGACCACGTCCGGCGGCCCCTGACACAGGATCGCTCCCTGATTCATCACGGTTATGGTATCGGCGACACTGAACACGACCTCCATGTCATGCTCGACCAGAATTATGCTTAGGCTCTTCGCGAGATCCCGAATCTTGTGGACGGTTCGCTCGGTCTCGCTCGGACTCATGCCCGAGACCGGCTCATCGAGTAGCAGCAGCTTCGGTTTAGTGGCGAGTGCGATCGCGATCTCCAAGAGTGCCACGTCCCCGTAGGACAGATTCCCGGCTAGCTCTGCGGAACTCGCCGTTAGTCCCACTTCGTCGAGCACGTCTTCGACCTCGCGAGCGGTTTCTTTATATGATCGAGCCGAACGTAAGGGATGCAGAAACTTCTGGCGCGAATGTGCCGCTATCCAAACGTTGTCGTATACGGTAAGCCCGTCGAAGACGCTTTTTACCTGCAGCGTGCGCGCAATCCCGAGCCGACTGATCTTATGCGGCGTCAGTCCGGAAACGTTGGCGCCGTGAAATAGAATGCTGCCGGAGTCCGCAGAGAGAAAGCCCGAAACCACGTTGAAAAATGTTGTCTTGCCGGCGCCGTTGGGGCCGATGATGGCGTGCAACTCGCCGTCTTGCAGCGTGAAGTCAACATTATCCACGGCGACCAGCCCGCCGAAGCGCTTTGTCAAACCCTGAACCTGGAGCACCGGCTCGTTCATTCGAGCGACTTCCTGGGTTGCTCACTCGCCTCGGCCTCACGCCCCACCTTCGGACCACTCGCTGCCGGGACTATCCATTTGTATAACAAACCCATGATTCCCCCCGGCGCGAACGTGACAGCCAGGATGACGATGACGCCGACCAGCAGGAGGTAGTGCTCCCAGTAGAGCGAGAGCTCTTCTCGCAAGATGATCAGAAACATGGCACCCAATACGGGGCCGAACAGCGTTCCAACGCCGCCGACAATTGTCCATATGACGCCTTCGCCGGAGACGGTCCAAAACATATAGTGGGCGGAAGCGTAGCGGGAAAAGAGGGCGAACAGCACGCCGGCAACACCGGCGAATACACCCGCCAGCACAAAGGATGTGTAACGGATCCAATAGGGGCTGAGGCCGATGAGACTTGCACGCGAGTCGTTCTCGCGTATGGCGACGATGGCCCGACCCAGTGGACTTTCCAGCACACGGTATAGGAGATAAAAACACCCCCCGACAATAACCAGCATAAAGTAGTACTGAAAGGTCAGATCCGAGAGCGAAAGCTCCCACTCACCCCACATCAACACCGGCGCCAGCGCGAAGGGAAGCCCGTCGTCACCGCCGGTCAAATCCTTCCACCCGACCGCGAGGAAATAAAAGATCAGAGAGAACACCACGGTGATAATGGCAAAGTAATGCCAGGTCAGACGGACCGCGAAGAATCCAGTAACCGCCGCCGTTACGAACGCGATAGCAATGCCAAAGACGAAAGCCGACCAGAAGGATAGTCCGAGCGTGTCGAGGCCCAGCGCCACCCCATAGGCACCCATACCAAAGTAGACCGCCTGGCCGAAAGACAGCAATCCCGTATATCCCAGTAGCAGGTTGACACTGGCGGCAAACAAACCCCAGATGAACATCTCGGTAAGCACCGTTACCCAAAATTCGTCGACGATAAGGGGCAGCACGTATGGGGCAACCAGGAGGAACGCGGCCGCCGCGATCCCCAGCCACGTCAGCGGGTTGTATTGCCTTGCGTGCGCACGGGCATTCACCGGAGCGAGGACCTCCGTACGGTTCGTAACACCAGACCCCAAAGGCCGTCCGGCGAGTACCGCAGAACCAAAAGCAAGATTACGCCGAAGACGATAATGAACTCCTCGAAGTATCGCGACAGATACTCCGTGCAAAGCATGTAAAATGCGGTTCCCAAGAAAGGTCCCACCAGCGACTGCACGCCGCCGATAATTGCCCAGACGATCGCCTTGCCCGAATACGTCCAGTGAAAAAACTCCAGATTCGTGTAACGCGCGAGCAGAGCGTAGAGAGAGCCAGCTAGGCCCGCTACCGCTGCACCGACAACGAACATCATCCAACGTAAAAAATTCACGTCGAGCCCGATGAGCTGTGCCCGCATCTCGTTGTCTTTTATCGCTAGGAGGGCACGGCCGAACGGCGACTTGACTACCAGGGAACAGACCCCGACGGCGATTGCCGCCAGCGCGAGCGTAAAGTAGTAAACCACCGTCTCGTTGATGAAGCTGAAACTAGCGAAACCGAGAGAAACCTCGGGTACGAACGTGAGTGAGCGCGTGACGAACGGCCCGGCGATCCAATTCCAGTGACCCGAGGATAGCACCGCGTGAACAAGCACCGAGACGATGATGGTCACGATCAGAAAGTGATGATGTCGTGCCCGCGTAGCGACGAAGCCAACGGGAAGCGCAAACGCAGCGGCGACCACGATCGCTGTGAGCACCGCACCCCATGTACCGAAGCCAAAGTAAAACGTCCCCAGATTAAAGCCGTAACAGCCCATCCCGAAGAATACGGCTTGGGCAAAAGAAAGCATGCCGCCGAAGCCGTACACGAGCGCAAACGACAGTGCGAACAGACCCCAC
>QKEI01000107.1 GCA_003251795.1 Candidatus Muproteobacteria bacterium | reverse complement strand
AACTCGATGCTGCCCCCGTAGTCATCAATGATCTTATAGACCATCGGCAGTCCAAGGCCGGTCCCCTCGCCCGCCCGCTTGGTGGTAAAAAACGGCTCGAACACGCGCTTGCGCTGCTCTTCCGGGATACCTTCGCCGCGGTCTCGCACCTCGATAAGCACGTTGCTGTCACCGCCCGTCGCGAACACTTCCACACGGTCCCCGGGGCGCGAGGCATCGCAGGCATTGGTCAAGAGATTGACGAACACCTGCAGAAAACGCTGGCGGTCACCGTGCAGCTCTAGATCCTGCGGACACGCATTGACGCATTCGACCTCGCGGCCGCTGCGGGAGAGGCCTACCAGCCTGATAGCCTCCATGACGAGGCCATGCAGATTTATACGTTCCTCACTGGCTTGCAGCGTGTCGCTACGGCTGAAAGTCATTAGCGACTGCACGATGTTACTGATACGTCGGGTCTGCTCAAGAATCTGCTCGACGGTTTCGCGCACCAGATCTGATTCATTCTCGGCGTGGAGATTCTGCGCCAAACACGCGATGCCGGTGATAGGATTACCGATCTCGTGTGCTACGCCAGCGGCTAGCCGGCCGATGGAGGCCAAACGCTCACTGTGCGCAAGCTCGGCCTCTAGCGTTTGCAGATCCGTGAGATCCTCGAGCAGCATAACGATACCGGGACGTGTGTACCGACCAATGCGTGCCGCCATCAGTGGCGTTTCCACGGTTGCCTTGTGCAGATTGAACCACCGGGGGTAGCCATCGATCTGCAACTGTTGGCGGTGGACATGGTTATCTTTGGCCTGTGCGAATGTGGAAAGCAATTCTCCCCACGGTTGCGGCAGCTCCTCGGCATTGCGGCCGATGGCCTCACGCGCACTCACGCCGGAAACGAGTTCCATGGCTAAATTCCACGTGACCACGGCGCTTTCCGGGCTCAATGCGCACACCCCGAGTGGCAAGTCTTGCAACACTTGACGGTGATAGCGACGTAACGAATCGAGCTCAGCGGCGAGGCCACGGAGCTCGCTGCGCGAGCTCTCCAGGCGTTCTTCCATGAAACGCACCGTGTCGGAGAGTGCTGTCTGAGAACCCGCGTCCAGTCGCAAGCGCCGGTTGACGATCATACGTGCTAGCGGCGGACCGATCAGGCCGGAGAGATTGCGCTCGATTTGCTCACGCAGGCGGCGTAGCTCCACTGGCCGCTGTTCGTCCGGCGCCAACTGCAGATCGTCTAACGCACGTTGCACTTCACGCTCGGCTGCCTCCTCTCCCAGCACGCGAGTAAGCTGCTCGCGAAACTGTGACGGCGAACCGGCCGCCACCACACCGCTTGGTGGCGTGAAGCTGGTGCTCGAGCATGCTTGCGCTGCTTCCCGTTCCTCGGCGTTCTGGCGGGTAAGCAACGACAATACGACGAATAGCACGCTGTTCACAGCAAGTGAGTAAAATGCGGCAAATCCCCATTTCTCAAAAGTCGAGGCCTGCTGCAGGCTAGGTAACGGGTCCAGATCCCACTGCACCACACCCGAGCTTTGGAGCAGCGGGATCATTAAGGTAGCCGTCCATACGGCGATGCCGCCGATGAGTCCAACGATGAAACCGAGGCGCGTGGCACGGCGCCAGTAGAGTACACCGACAACACCCGGCAAGAACTGGGCCACTGCTACGAATGACACCAAACCGAGCTGCACCAGACCTTCGTTGTGCTGCAGCAGCTGGTAGAAGCCGTAGCCTGCCATGATGATGAGCGCGATCAACATGCGCCGGCCCCAAAGCAACCAGCGATAGAGGTCGACATAGGGGTCTGGGTAGCTTGCGGGCAACAGCAAATGATTGAGGCACATGGCGGCGAGCGCGAGGCTCGTCACGATCATCATGGCGCTTGCCGCCGACACACCACCGATGAAGGCAAACACCGGCAACCAGTGCGAGCCTCCAGCAAAGGTAATACCGAGCACGTAGTAATCCGGGTCAGTCCCGGTCGCAACCGCCGTGCCCGCCCAGAGGATCACCGGGATCGGCAGGTTTAACAACAGCAGGAACAAGGGGAACGCCCAGCTAGCTGTGCGCAGCGCCGCTGGGTTTTGATTCTCGGTGAAGCTCATGTGAAATTGGCGCGGTAACAGAAATGCGGCGGCAAAAGCCAGCACAAGCAACGTCATCCATGGCCCCTCGCGCACGGGCGCGTACAACGCCTGTACTGCTTCGGGGTGGTGCGTGACCCAATGTTGCATCTGGCCGATCCCGCCAAACACGCCGAACACCGCAAACAGGCCAACACCCAACAAAGCTACCAGCTTTACCAATGACTCGAACGCGATGGCAACCACCAGACCCTCATGTTTTTCCCGCGGCGAGATGTGGCGCGCGCCAAAGAGAATGGCAAACAAGGTCAATGTCAAACAATACACCAGGGCCACCGCTTCCGGCGCAGCCTCCTGGGTAAGTATGCGTAACGACTCGGTGACGGCGCGGATCTGTAAAGCGATGTAGGGCAGGGTACCGGCGAGCATGAACAACGTTACCAGTACGCCAACGAGCTGGCTGCGGAAACGGAAGGCGAATAAATCAGCCAGCGAGGTTAATTGATATTCGCGCACCAGCCGCAGCATCGGCAACAACAGCACGGGAGCGAGCAGGAAGGCGAGCGTTACGCCGAGGTAGATGGCGAGGAAATTGTAGCCTTGTGCCTGCGCGAAGCCGACACTGCCATAGTAGGTCCAAGTAGTCGCGTAAACACCAAGCGATAGAACATAGGTCAACGGGTGGCGGGCCACCCGTGCTGGAATCCAACCGTGGTCGGCACAATAAGCGATGAGAAAGAGCAGCAGCAGGTAGGCGACTGCGGCAAGAAACAGTGTGGAAAGACTAAACATCATGGTGGCTGCCCCCACGCTGCACCACCCACGCCGCTAGGACGATCAGCAGCAACCAGAGCAGATAAGGCAGGTACCACGGGCTATCATCTGCCGCCCACCAACCCACCAGCGGCGACACCAGCAAAAACAGGGCAAAGAGGAACAGCAGGATAACCCTGTCGAGCTGCCGACCGGACTCGCGAATCTGGCGCATAATGCTCACCGACCTGGGATTGTTACCAAAAGTAA
>QKEI01000041.1 GCA_003251795.1 Candidatus Muproteobacteria bacterium | reverse complement strand
GCGTCCTCGAGCGTGGGCACGACCTTTTCGATACCGGCTGTGACAATGTGCATCTTCGGCAGGGTGCTGGTGAGATCGCCATTGCCTTCATTGGTGACGATGACGGTCGAGCCGGTCTCGGCAATCAGAAAGTTGGCACCGGTAATGCCGACATCGGCGCTGACAAAACCTTCGCGCAACACCTGCCGTGCTTCATTAACGATCGCTGGTATCTCGGTTACGCGCTCGTGCAGACCGTACTTGCCATGATACTCGTGAAACAAATCACTGACCTGGTCGCGGGTCTTGTGTACGGCTGGAGCAATAATGTGACTGGGTGGCTCTTTGGCCAGTTGAATCACGTATTCGCCGAGATCGGTTTCGATGACCTCGAAGCCGGCGCGTTCGAGCGCCTCATTGATCGCCACCTCCTCGCCCACCATGGATTTGCCTTTGGTGATGCGCTTGGCACCGGCGCGTTTGCACAAACTCACTACTAACTCGCGCGCTTCCTGCGGCGTGCGCGCCCAATGTACGTGGCCGCCGTTTGCCAGCACTTGCGCTTCGAAGCGTTCAAGGTAGTAATCGAGATGGGCGAGTGTATGTTCCTTGATCTCACGCGCCGCCGTGCGCAGCTGTTCGAACTCCGGCAATAGCTTGATCGCCGCCAGGCGCTTGTCGACGAAACCGCCCTTCGCACGCCCTAAGGCGCGCTGCAGATCCGCGTTTGCGAGCGCGAGCTTTGCCTGCGCCTTGAACGCATGTGCTGTCGACTTCATGTCGGTCCCTCTCCCTCGCCGATCGCGGGTTTGTCAGTCATGCCCGCGAGTACTTCGGCGGCATGATAGGTGCTAACCGCACTGCCGCTGCGTTTGAGTGCGCCAGCGATGTTCAGCAGGCAGCCGAGATCACCACCAAGAACGGTCGCCGCACCGCTCGCTTCAATACTGGCACGCTTATCGCCAACCATGCGCCCGGAGATCTCGGGATACTTGACGCAAAAGGTGCCACCGAAGCCACAGCACGCGCTGGCTTCCTCCATCTCCGAGAGTCTCAAACCGGCAACCCCAGCGAGCAGCTTGCGTGGTTGCTCGTGTATGCCGAGCTCGCGCAGACCTGAACAGGAGTCGTGGTACGTGACTGTGCGCTCGAAGCTGGCGTTCGTCTTGTGCACGCCGAGTACGTCGGTCATGAAGCTCAACAACTCGTAGCAACGCTCGGCCAACGTGGTGGCCCTTTGCAGCCACGGCACATCGGTAGCGAAAAGGCGGGGATAATGCACCTTCAACATGCCCGTGCAGGAACCGGACGGTGCCACGACGTAGTCATAGCTCTCAAACGCCGCGATAACTTGCCTGGCAAGCGCGCGTGCGTCTTCGGCATCGCCGCTGTTGTAGGCCGGTTGACCGCAACAGGTTTGCATGTGCGGTACCTCGACCTCACAGCCCGCGTCTTGTAGCAGCTTGACCGCGGCGAAGCCGATGCTCGGCCTGAACAGATCGACCAGACATGTTACGAATAACCCGACACGAGGGCGTGCAGATTTTGTGGTGTCCTCCATAGCGGATAGAGCGGCTGAGCGACCGGCGATGTTATTGTCCTTGGTCGGCCAGTATACCATTGGCCGGCTTCAAGCAACGCGGCTGCTAGTTGGCTTCTTTGAAAAGCAGGATCCGCTCTTCGGTAGCGGGATGGGTCGACAAATAATCGGGGATATCACCGCGCGACGGCCTGCTGTTTTCCATGCGCAGCAGAATATCGGCGAAATAATGCGGGGCGATGTTGTGCGCACGTAAGTGTTGCAGCGCGTACTCGTCCGCCTCGCGCTCGAAGTTGCGTGAGTACTTCGCTTCGACCAACACGGTCGGGATCGTTGCAGCGAGCGAGGTGATGGAGGCAACGTCGCCAGTGACTGCAGCGATAATCAATACCACTGTCGAGTCCTGCAGCACGCGACGTAGTGCATGCCGGTGCACAACGTGCCCAATCTCGTGGGCAAGCACCGCCATCAGCTCATCGTCGTGTCGTGCCAGCGATACTAGCTCGTCGGTAATGACGATCGTGCCCGAGGGCAGTGCGAATGCATTGGCACCGATGCGCGGACTACTACGAAAAACCAGCTGCAAGCTTTCCCCACCAGGCAAGTCTGCCGTAGTCTTGGCAAATAGTGCACGCAATGCTTGTTGGCGTCGCTCGCTCAGGCGCGAAGGTGCAAAAAAAGTTTGGTCTAACATCGACAGGCCTTGCTCACCGAGCGCGGTGTCAACACTTGGCGGTAACGCGCGCGCCACATGCTTTGCCAGCAACGGCACACCATACTCGATGAGCCCCCAGACTGATGCCGCCGTGACCACCAACGCCAGCGCGACATAACCAAGGTGGCTCTCGAGCGTGTGCAACCAGGCCGAACCCCTGGCATGTCGGTGACGTTTAAGAAAGACGTCGATCGCGTCGTTGTCTGAAGTCTCGCATTTCGCCTCCCCGGGCAAGTAGATACTGCGTGGTGTGTTGCCGACGCGCGGCGCGATACGCAGCTCGGCCACGCGATAGCACAGCTCGTTTTCCAGCCCACGGATGATGATCTGACCGGCTGCGGCAAGCTCGATCTGCACCGCCCGTTTGTCCGACGTCTTGCCGTCGTAATAAACGGCCTCCAACGTCTTCATAGACCCACGTCAAAATCAAAGAAATCGCTGATCTCTTCGCCGGTCGCGGCCATCGCTTGCTGCTCCTTCGCGACGAAACCGGCAAGATCTCCCGATGCCAGCAGCTTGAGGTTGTCCATACGGTAGCGTGTCATGCGAATCTCGGCCCACGGGATCAACAGGCCCAGTGAAAAAATAATGGCGAACACGTTTGAAAGATACAACCACAGCATATGCCTTGTTTGTAGCGTACTAACAAAGCGGTGCTCCCCGGAAACAACATTATTCCACACGAGGTTGCCAATGGCGGTTTCGACGTAAGCCCTTACCGTAAGCAGCAACAGCAGCATCATGACAAAGGCCGTCATGGCCGATAACACGGCCACGCCGGCGCCTTCAGGGGTAGCGGCGCTCGCCATGCGCGGCAATAGGCTCAGCACCCCGACAACCACGCCGAGCGCGAGCGCGCCACCGAGCATGATCAGGATC
>QKEI01000275.1 GCA_003251795.1 Candidatus Muproteobacteria bacterium | reverse complement strand
ATTTTCGTTTGAGTTGGCACTCCGCGAACCCGATCTTACGGCAATCGCGCTGCATCCGGGCATGCTCTCAACGCGCATCTGGAATCAGAACAGTAATCTGCTGAGCCTGATGATGCGTCTAGTGAAACCCTTCATGGAACGCCCGACGGTCGGCGCGGAACGTATCAGACGGCTATCCACGGCACCCGAATTCGCGAACGCGACTGGACGCTTCTACAACCGCGACCAGGAGGCGCAGGCGGCTGCTGCCGCTTACGATCAAGAGCTCGCCGCACAACTTTGGACGCTGAGCGAAGATCTAACTGGTTTGTCGCCCGCACGACGGACGGCCAAGGTGTAAGAATTTTCTCCTTTATGTTTCTCATCATCGGAGGTAAACCATGAAGTATGGTCTATGGATATCACTAGCGATCGTGTTGACGTCAAGCGTTTACGCCGCATTGCCCGGCGACAGCGCAAGCGGAAAGCGCTTGCACGACGCTAATTGCATGGCTTGTCACGATACCGGTGTCTACACGCGCAAGGATCGAACCGTTCAATCGATGGATGCGCTGAAACACCAGTTGGGAGGTTGTAGTCATATGGCGCAGAAGCAATTCTCAGCGAGTCAAACGCAGGACATCATCAAATATCTGAACGACCAGTTTTATCATTTCCAGTAGCTCGCGGCAGTAAGGGCCGATGGCGAGCATTGTGGAGATAACCGCTTATTGCTGTTGGTGGTCGATAGTTCCGACTCCCGCCTTTGAATGCTTCGTTTAGGTAAAGACGGTTGAGAAGGTGGCCTTGATTTCAGACGATATACGCAAACGAATCGAGCATGACTTCGGAAGCGAAGGCGCAAAACAAGTCGGAGCGGCGCTAGAGCACTTTATCGAATCGTATCAAAGCAACTATGGTACGCAGCCGAGCGATAGAATTATTCGATGCATCGTTCATCTCGCGGAAGGCAAGCTCGAGTCTCTCAGGCATCAGATAAAAGCGGCCCTCAGTGACTGGCGAGACGTAATCTATTGGGCAGAATACAACAGGAAAGACAAGCGAATTCACGACTTCCGTCTTCCGTTTAAATGAGCCGCAGAACAGGGGCTTGAACCGGATCCGGCACGTGCCGGGTGCGCTCACGAAACTATGGTAATTGTGCTGTTCGTTGCCGGGATCGGTCTTCTTATTGTCGGTGCGGAAATGCTGGTTAAGGGCGCCACCCACATTGCCGCTGCACTTGGCATATCCCCGCTGGTAATCGGACTCACCGTGGTAGCGTTCGGCACAAGCTCACCTGAGCTTGCGGTAAGCATCAAAGCAGCGCTATCCGGCCAGCCCGATATCGCGTTGGGAAACGTCGTTGGCAGCAATGTCTTCAATGTCCTGTTCATTCTCGGCCTGTCGGCGTTGGTTGCACCGCTGATTGTCTCGCAGCAACTGGTGCGGCTCGATGTGCCTTTGATGATAGCCCTGTCCGCGCTTGTTCTGATCTTCGCATTGGATGGAATACTCAGCCGCAGTGATGGTCTTTTACTGGTTATAGGGCTGGTTGCCTATATTTGGTTCCTAATCTACCAAAGTCGAAAAGAGAGCGCGGAGGTAAAAGACGAATACGCGAAGGAATTCGCAACGCCCACTGGCGTTAGTTGGCTTAAGAACACAGGCCTTGTGCTTGGTGGTCTCGCACTGTTGGTACTCGGCTCGCGCTGGTTGGTGGACAGCGCGGTGTCCATTGCCCAGCATCTGGGTGTCAGTGAATTGATTATCGGCTTGACAATTGTTGCGGCCGGCACATCCCTCCCCGAAGTGGTTACGTCGGTCATCGCCAGTATTCGCGGCGAACGTGACATTGCTGTCGGCAATGTCGTGGGCAGCAACCTGTTTAACATCATGGCTGTACTCGGGCTATGCAGTATCGTTGCCCCCACAGGCATCGACGTCCCGCCTGCGGTCACTAGGTTCGATATACCAATCATGATCGTAGTCGCATTCGCATGCCTGCCGATCTTCTTTACAGGCGGGGCGATTAGCCGCTGGGAGGGCGCACTATTACTGGGCTATTACGTGGCTTACACGCTGTACTTGATTTTGGCTGCGGCTCAGCACGATGCCCTGCCGACATTCAGTGCAACGATGTTGTACTTCGCGATTCCGCTAACCCTAGTTACCTTGATTGTCGTGGCGCTGCTAGAGCTGCGTGGTAGAAAGCACAGGCAGAAGGAGTGACTACGGCGGCGGCAACACGATGGCGGTCTCGGCCAAAGAGCGATTTGCTCATTAGGATTCGCGGTCAGAGGTGACACGACCTCCCCGGAGAGTCAGACGTTGATGAGCGCCTGCGCCCAATCCAGGATCGGTTGTACGCGCGGTGCCAGCAGCTTGCGGGCGGCCCTGTAGTCCAGCCAGCGAAATTCGTGATGCTCCGGATAGCCGAGCTCGGGGTTGACGGGCAATGATACGTCCCCTTGGGCACTCTCAGCGACGTAGTAGCGCGCCACCTTGCCGCGGGCGTACGGTTCGGTTTCACGATAGGCTTCGCCCCAGCGAAAACTGAGATCGGTCAGCGTGGTTTCCTCGGCCACTTCGCGTACGGCGCTCGCGCGCGGCTTTTCTCCAGTCTCGACCAAGCCCTTGGGAAAATCCCAGTAGTTATAGGCACGCAACAACAGATAGCGATAACCATCGTCGTGCCGGCGCACGACAATCACGCCGGCTGAAAGCGTTTGAGCGCCACCTTTTTCGTTTCCCCTCACGCTGCCACACAACCTACTTGTTGCGAGAGTGTCCCGGGGTCAGCGGCGAGGCGACTGCTGGAGCCCCGCCTGTGCCGGGAATGGGCCCGATAGGGGCGAGGACATGGATGTCCCGCCCGCCCGCCGGGGCAGGATGCCCCCGTCGGGCGGCCCGCGGCGCAGGCGGATGAGGCGAAAGCCCGGAGCCGAGCGCTGATACCGGGACACTCGAAGTATTCACTCCGTCCGCAAGGCCTCCACCGGATCGAGTCGCGCCGCGCGCCGCGCTGGCAATACGCCGGCGATGAGGCCGATGGCAATTGCCAGACATTCTGCCAGCACCACATAAGAGAACGGCGTTTGCACGGGCAGCGCGGGCACGATCAAGTGCAGCAAG
>QKEI01000261.1 GCA_003251795.1 Candidatus Muproteobacteria bacterium | reverse complement strand
GGGGGTAGCGCCTGGGGGCCGGTGGTCGCGCGCTTCGCC
This sequence comes from Candidatus Muproteobacteria bacterium, assembly GCA_003251795.1. Lineage (GTDB taxonomy): Bacteria > Pseudomonadota > Gammaproteobacteria > Acidiferrobacterales > SPGG2 > SZUA-472. The sequence continues at coordinate 3,076 of QKEI01000261.1, read as the reverse complement.
GTCGAGCTGGCGATCGACAAGGCGCGTACGCATTCCACCGGCAGCGTCAGTATTTTCAACTGTTACCACCTCGGCCGCGTCGGCGTGTTCCCCGAACACGCCGCGCGCCAGGGTCTCATCGCCATGGCCTTCTGTAACGTACACGGCTCCGCACGCATGGCCCCGTGGGGTGCAACGGAGCGACGCGTCCCCACTAACCCCATCGCCGTGGCCATCCCCACCGGTGCGGATCCCATCGTGATTGACATGGCGACCAGCGCCGTGGCCGAGGGCAAGGTGCGTCTGGCCAAGGTCAAGGGCGAACGGGTCCCCATAGGCTGGGTGCTCGATGGCCAGGGAGATTGGAGCGACGATCCCAACGAGCTTTATGGCGAGGGCTCACTCGCGCCGTTGGGCGGCGAGCAAGGGCACAAAGGTTACAGCTTGGCAGTGGCGATGGACTTGCTTGGCGGCATTCTCTCCGGTGCGGGCTCTGGGCTGATGACGAAGCGTTACGGAAACGGTGTGCTGCTGCAGGTTATCGATCCCGCCGCCTTCACCGACCCGTTGGCCTATCGGAAACGTATCGATGATTACACGGCGTACTTGAGATCGGCGCATCGGCGAACGGGCGTCGAAGCAGTGCTGCTTCCCGGGGAGATCGAGCGTCAGCGCCGGGCGCAGCGGCTTCGCAGCGGTCTCGCGCTGTCCGCCGGCGTGTGGCAAATGCTGCAGGAGCTCGCTGACACCTACAACGTGGACCTTAGTATGTAGCTGTAGCCGCGACGGCTTGCCTGTGCAGCCCACGGGCGGTACAGTGCAACTAGTCGACTTTGCGAAAAAAAGGCCTCAGACGGCTCTCTGCTGGTGCGCCGCAGCACAAGCGTGTAAAGTCGCAGCTGATTTCAAATAACACAAGACCGCTATTTTAGGAGGATTATCATGTTGAAGAAATTCACCGTCATGACGGCTGCCACGGCATTGCTGGCATTGGCGACCATTACCAACGTCAATGCCGAAGAGCTCTATGGCACGCTGAAGAAGATCAAAGACGCCGGCGTGATCAACCTCGGCCATCGCGAGGCCTCAGTACCGTTTGCCTACATCGGCCCGGACGGCAAACCGATCGGTTACAGCATGGATCTGTGTTACAAGATCATTGACCGCATCAAGGGCGAGCTCAATATGCCCGACCTCAAGGTTAAGCTCGTGCCCGAAAACTCGCAGACGCGTATTCCGCTGCTGGCCAATGGCACGATCGACATCGAGTGCGGCTCGACTACCAACAATCTGACGCGCTCGAAGCAGATCGACTATCTCGCTATCACCTTCATCACCGGCACCAAGTTGCTGGTCAAGAAGGGTTCGGGCATCCAGCAGATCGAGGACATGAATGGCAAGCGCATCGCGCTGTCGCTCGGCACCACCAACGAGAAAGCTGTAAAGCAAGTGATGCAAGAGCACAACATCGATATCAAGATCCACAGCGTCAAGGATCACCCGCAGGGTTGGCTCGCTCTGGAGACCGGCCGCGTCGACGCCTATGCCAGTGACGACGTGTTGTTGTACGGCCTCAGGAGCAAAGCCAAGGACCCGGAAAACTACGAAGTGGTCGGACGTTTTCTATCTTATGATCCGTACGGCATCATGGTGCGCCGTGACGACTCGGCCATGCGCTTGGTTGGCAACACGGTGCTGGCGGACCTCATGCGCTCAGGCGAAATCCACAAGATCTACGACAAGTGGTTTAACCCGGGGCCGACCAAGATCAACATGCCGATGAGTCCCGCGTTGCAGGCCGCCTTTGCGATCCAGGCCTTGCCCTACTGAGTCTCTGTCCGGGGGACGCGCCTAGCGTCTCCCGGCACTTCGCTTTCGCAGCCGTGGCGGAGACGGTTCCATGACGTACAACTGGGACTGGGCGATTATCTTCTGTACGTCAGACAAGGCGTACCTGTGGTATTTCGCCAAGGACGACTGCGGTCATCCCTATCTCGACTGGATCGTCTCCGGCTTCGGCTGGACAGTCGCCGTCTCCTGCGCCGCCTGGGTCATTGCCTTCACGCTGGGATCGGTGATCGGCGTGTCGCGCACAGTGAAGCAACCGCTCGTGCGCGCCCTTGCCACGGGCTACGTCGAGATCTTCCGCAACATCCCGCTGCTGGTACAGTTGTTCCTCTGGTTCTTCGTCGTCCCGGAGTTCCTGCCGAAAACAGTGGGTCACTGGATCAAAGGCGGGATGCCGCTGCCGGAGTTCTGGACGGCTGTGGTGTGCCTCGGCATGTACCACGCCTCGCGCACCGCCGAGCAGGTGCGTGCCGGCATCGAGTCGATTCCACGCGGGCAAACCTATGCGGCGCTGGCGATGGGGCTGACGCCGGCGCAAGTGTACCGCTATGTTCTACTACCGGTCAGTTACCGCGTCATCATCCCTCCGCTGACCAGCGATTTCATGGGCATCTTCAAAAACTCCTCGCTCGCCCTCACCATCGGAGTGCTCGAGCTCACCGCCCAGGCACGCCAGGTGGCCGAATATACTTTCAACATCTTCGAGGTGTTCGCGATGGCGACAGTGCTTTATCTGCTGGTGACATACACCGTCGTCAATGTGATGCGCGTGGTCGAGCGCAAGGTACACATCCCGGGGACGATCACACTGCAGGACAAGTAACGTGCTGGGCAAATTCGACTATCAAGTCATCTGGAATTCGCTGCCGCTACTCGGCCACGGAATGTGGGTGACCTTGCAACTGACAGTGATTGCCATCGCTGGCGGTATCGTGCTCGGGACGTTGCTGGCATTAATGCGGCTTTCGAAGTTCAAGGTGCTCTCCGGCGTTGCCGGCTCCTATGTGAACTTTTTCCGGGCGATGCCGCTGATTCTGGTGATTTTCTGGTTTTATTTTCTGGCGCCGATGGCGACCGGCGAGGCGCTCGGGAGTTTCGGCTCGGTGCTGATTGCGTTCACCCTGTTCGAGGCGGCGTACTACTGCGAGATCATCCGTGCCGGTATCCAGAGTGTCACCCGCTCGCAAATCAACGCTGGCATGGCGCTTGGTCTGACTTACGGCCAAACCATGCGCTATATCATATTGCC
>QKEI01000052.1 GCA_003251795.1 Candidatus Muproteobacteria bacterium | reverse complement strand
GAACAACACCCCAGGATTACTGATTTCATCCATATTAACTTCGGGTTTGCCTGCATAGGGATTGATCGAGTCCTCTGCCGTGGTACGGATAGGAAACTTGAAGCGCTTCGTGTTGCCGTTGCGGAAACGGATGGTCCACGTGATGGAGTCGGTAGCGCGCAAAGGCTGCACCATGCCGCCCAACGGTACGACATCTGCGTAGTGGCGTACCTCGACGGCGTTTTGCGGGCACACTTTGACACACGCGTAACATTCCCAGCACTGCTCGGGTTCCTGGTTATAGGCCTTCATGGTGTGCCCGGTGTCGCTGCCGTCCGGATCGAGCTTCATCAGGTCGTGCGGGCAGATGTACACGCAAGCAGTCTTGTCCCGGCCCTTGCAACCATCGCACTGATCAGTGCGTACATAGGTGGGCATTGCGTCTTTCCAGCGAGTTCCCGAGGATTACCTTCCTGAGTGTCCGCTCAGCTGCACGGCGACATTCTCTTCCTCGGGCAGATTGGCGTAATACTCGCGCAACACCTGCAACACCTCCGGACGGCTGAAATGCTCGGGCACCGGCGCGCCCTCCGACAACGCTTTGCGCAACTTAGTGCCGGAAAGCAGCAAGCGGTCATCGTTACCGTGGGGACAGGTTCGCATCGACGCCATGCCGTCGCAGCGGTCGCACCAGAAGGTCCAGTCGATCTTCAGTGGTTGCGTCTGCAGCGCGTCCGCAGGTATCTCATCGAAGATGTGGTGTGCGTCAAACGGACCATAGTAGTCACCTACGCCCGCGTGGTCGCGACCCACGATCAGATGGGAGCAGCCATAGTTTTGCCGGAAAAGCGCGTGCAGCAATGCCTCGCGCGGACCCGCGTAGCGCATATCGAGTGGATAGCCGGCATGCAAGGCTGTCCCGGGCGCGAAATAGTGGCTGATCAACGTATCGATGGCGCGGGCGCGCACTTCTGCCGGTATGTCGCCCGGCTTGAGTTTACCCAGGAGCGAATGCACTAGTACGCCATCGCACACTTCTATGGCGATCTTCGCCAGATATTCGTGCGAACGATGCATCGGGTTGCGTGTTTGTAAGGCAGCCACGGTGGTCCAGCCCCGGTCTTCAAACAACCGACGTGTTTGCGCCGGGGTCAGAAATAGCTCCGGATACCGCTGCGGATATTCCCCCTGGGACAACACCTTGACCGGGCCGGCGAGATTCACTTCGCCCTGGGCCATCACCATGCGCACCCCAGGGTGCTCCTCATCCGTGGTCCTGAATACGGTGATGCACTCATGCGCCTTGTCGATCGCGTATTTCTCGGTCACCAGCATGGTGGCCATGATGGTCCCGGACTGCTTATCCACGAGGGCGATATGCGCACCTTCGCGGATGCCACCGGCGGTGACCTGGTCCGTCGACAGCGTAATAGGGATCGGCCAGAACAAGCCGCTCGCGGTGTGCATGCCATCGCACACGCCCTCCCAGTCGGTACGGGTCATGAATCCCTCGAGCGGGGTGAAGCCGCCGATGCCCAGCATGATGAGATCGCCGAGCTCGCGCGAGCTGAGCCCCAACTGCGGCAGCGTGTGGGCACGGGCAAGTTCGTCACGCAACGCATCGCCCGTCAAAAGACGGGGTTTGAGCTCAGGCGCTCCGTGGGGATCAACCAACCTAGTCATGGTTCTGCGATTCTAGCGATGGCGTGAAGCTTGAGAATATAGTCGGCACGCTAGCCTGTATAGCCGGCGCACCTGGGTTACCCATAAAAGTAATTCAGGCTAGCGCTGGCAAGGATCAATTTTCCTTATCCTCCGGAAACGCCTCTCGCTGGAAGGTGTATTGTTCCGGGACCCTATACCGAAGATCTAGGGTGCCTTCACCGCTCAGCTTCTGGCAATAATGCTATGAGGGTAGGGTACCCTGGCCAGGGTGGATGTCCTCGCGGCCTGCCCTAACAGATAAGGCCGGTGGGGTTACTGGCTCTTGGCCTTGCTGGCGGTGGGTGTGGCCTGCTGCTGCAATTTCAGCTCACGGTAACGCTCCAGATCAGCCTCGGCCTGTTGCGTTATCGTCTCTTGTTCCCGCCTTTTTGTAGCGATCATGGCCTCGTGGCGGATGATCTGCGCCTGCGTTTTCGTGATCTGCGAGTTCAAGTCGGGCGGCACTTCGCGACCGCGTTCGCGAATCTTAGCGGCATCGGCTTGCATGCGACTCAGGGCAGCGCGCAACGGTTTCATGGTTTCGCTCGCTGCCGAAATCGTGTATTCGATCTGTGCCAGCTTGCGGTCGCGAATGTAAATGATGTCTTTCTCGTGGCCGTAGGTCGACAGCAGCTGCTCGTCACGCCGTGCCTGCTCTTCGGCCCGTTTGCGCGCCTCTTCCAGCTCTGTCTGCTGCTGCTCGCGTTGCCTGACTTCCTCCGGGGTCGGAGGGGCTTTGATGACCCCGGTCTTAACCCCTTCTGGGGAAAGCTCAATGACGCCGGTTCGAGCGCATTCCTCCGCGGCCTCGTCACCATAATGCCATTTGCCAGCTGCATCCTGACACTTCTTGATCTTGGTATCCGAAGGCAACTTCTTGCCGGCGTCAACAGGAGTTGCAAATAGCGGCAGCAGGGCGGCCAATAGCACTGCAAAAAGTAGAGACTTTTTCGCTGTCACAGCAGAACTCGAAACGCCGTTCATAGGGGGGTCTTTTCAAGATAGGCACTGGCACTCGCCGTTGTCAACCGCGCGCGGACGACCGGCGCGCGCACTGCGGATTGCTGGCATATTGCCCGCTCAGGCGCCGTAGGTGTCGCGGTAGGCGGCGATCGCCTTAAGCTCGGAGGACGAGTGACCGGATTGCGCAAGATAGGTCATCAGCGTCTCGAGCTTGGCAATGCTTATCACCGGAGTGGCGTAGTCGCGTTCAACTTCCTGCGCCGCCGAATGAGTGCCAGCACCACGCTCCTGGCGGTCTAACGCGATTAGCACACCGCACGGAACTGCTCCCGCATGCCGGATCACGTCAACCGATTCCCGCACAGAGGTTCCCGCTGAGAGCGCGTCGTCGATGATGAACACGCGACCGCGCAATGCTGCGCCTACGATGGCGCCGCCTTCTCCGTGGTCCTTGACCTCTTTACGTTTGAAGGCATAGGGCACATCGCGTCCGTGATGCTCGGCCAGCGCCAGCGCCATGCTGACTGCCAGCGGGATGCCCTTGTAGGCAGGGCCATAGACCATATCAAAGGTGATCCCCGAGTCGAGCACCGCATCGGCATAGAAGCGACCCAGTCGGGCGAGCGTGGCACCGGAGCTGAAGGCACCGGCGTTGAAGAAATACGGACTCAGGCGACCTGATTTGAGCACGAACTCGCCGAAGCGAATCGCGCCAACCTCGACTGCGAAGGCGAGAAACTCACGCTGATACGCTTTCATCGTTGCCAAGATACAAGATTCAAGATACAAGCTACAAGCATTTTCACACTTCGTTTGTCGTATCAAAACTGATCATGCGCATCATTACGGTTAACCTCAACGGCATACGCGCCGCCGCGAGCAAGGGTTTTTTCCAGTGGATGCAACGGCAACACGCGGATATCGTGTGCGTGCAGGAGTTGCGGGCAAAGGTCGAGCAGATGACACCGAGCATGCTGGCGCCCAGGGGCTACCATGGTTATTTTCATGATGCTGAGAAAAAGGGATACAGTGGTGTCGGTCTTTACTGCAAGCGCCAGCCCGATCGCCTGCGCCTGGGTTTGGGTTGGCCGGATATGGATGCCGAGGGTCGTTACATACAGGCTGACTTCGGATCGCTCAGCGTGGCCTCGGTTTATATGCCGTCGGGTTCAAGCGGCGAGCTGCGCCAAAGCGTCAAGTTCAGTTTCCTGGAGCGCTTCATGCCTTTTCTGAAAGCCGTGCGCGGCGACGGGCGCGAGTACGTGTTCTGTGGCGATTGGAACATCGCTCACAGGCCGATCGATCTGAAGAACTGGCGCAGCAACCAGAAGAATTCCGGATTCCTGCCGGAGGAGCGGGCCTGGATGGACGCGATTTTCAACGACGTTGGCCTGGTCGATGTGTTTCGCGTGCTCAACGCAAGACCCGAGCAGTACACTTGGTGGTCCAACCGCGGCCAGGCTTGGACCAGGAATGTCGGTTGGCGCATCGATTATCAGGTTGCCACGCCGCGGCTGGCTGCAAGCGCTATTGCTGAATCGATCTACAAGCGCAAGCGTTTCTCCGATCATGCGCCACTCACAATCGACTACCGGCATCTACTTTAAACCGCGCCGATGGCACTAAGAAAACTCGAGAGTTGGCGCGAGGCGATTGCCACATACCGGCAACCACGTGTTATCGGCATGTTGTTCCTCGGTTTCTCGGCAGGCCTGCCCTTCCCTTTGGTGTTCACCACGCTATCGACCTGGTTGCGCGACGTCGGTGTGGATCGAACGACGATCGGGTTCTTTGCCTGGATCGGTATTACCTATTCGATCAAGGTCTTCTGGTCGCCGGTCGTTGACCGCGCACCGCTATTGCTGCTCACCCGCTGGCTGGGGCAACGGCGCGGGTGGATGCTGTTGGCGCAAGCAGGGATCGTAGCGGGCTTGCTGGGGATGGCAGCCACCGACCCGACGCGGGACATCATCGCCATGGCACTTCTCGCCTTGCTGGTGGCGTTCGCTTCGGCCACTCAAGATGTGGCAATTGATGCCTACCGTATCGAAGCGGTGTCACCCGAGCTGCAGGGCGCCATGGCGGGCATGTACCAGAGTGGTTACCGTATTGCTGCCGCCTTAGTGGGTGGGGCGGGTGCCTTGTACCTTGCCGAGTATCTCTCGTGGATGTCGAGTTATGTGGTCATGGCTATAAGCATGACTATCGGAATCCTGACAGTGTTAGTCGTGCGTGAACCGGAAAGGGCGATCAATGCCAACACGGTGATGAGTGAGCAACGTGTGATCGATTACTTGGAGCGCACGGCACATGTACCGTCGGTCTTGAGAATACCTGTCGCGTGGTTCATCGGTGCGGTTATCTGCCCATTCACCGAGTTTTTCCAACGTAGCGGCTGGTGGGCGTTGTTGATCTTAATATTCATCGGGATCTATCGCATCAGTGACATTGTGCTCGCCAATATGGCGTATCCGTTCTACATTGATCTGGGGTTTTCAAAATACGAAATCGCCAATGTTGCCAAGCTCTTCGGGGTGGTCATGACGATTTTGGGAGCCATGGTTGGCGGCACGCTGGTGACTCGCTTCGGCGTCATGCGGATACTGTTGCTTGGCGCGATCCTGGTTGCGACGACCAACCTGCTCTTTGCCCAGTTGGCAATGACTGGCAGGAGCATAGAAGGGTTGATAGTTGTGATCAGCGCAGACAACTTCTCCGGTGGTCTGGCTGGCTCCGCATTTATTGCCTACCTATCGCGGCTCACAAACACTGCCTATACCGCTACGCAATATGCACTCTTCAGTTCGTTGATGACGCTGATGCCGAAGGTCATATCCGGGTTCTCCGGTTTGATCGTGGATAGCTATGGTTACGTATCTTTCTTCGTCTATGCGTCGGCGACGGGTATTCCGGCGATTCTATTGGTGCTTTATGTAATGCGGCACACCAGTGCCGATGGTGCCGCCGGAGCGGGCGGAGACAAGATCCGCATCAGTCCTGATTAGTCGAGCGCTGGCAGGCACTTTGCTCGATTGACCCTGTTACCGCTTGTATGCGGGTATGCCGAGCTCGGGCGGGATCTTCGCGGGTGCCTTTAGACGTAACAGCTTGGTCTTGCCTTTGTGACCCTGCACCAAGGTTATTCTCGCTCTGGGGATGTCGAATTGTCGGGCGAGGAAGTCGATAAGATGCGCATTGGCCCGGCCCTGCACGGGCGCGGCGGCGATACGTACCTTCAGACAATCGTTGACGACGCCGACAAAGCCATCACGGCCGGCGCGCGCCGTGATTCGTAGCCGTAGGATTAGGTCGTTGCCCTGCCAGCGAAACCATGGCATCGACCTATCCTAGCAGCACCGGTGCGAGGCCTCTCATGAGTTCATCGCGGATGATGAGCGCTAAGTACAGAAAAATAAACACGGCTATCGGCGAGAGGTCCAAACCGGCAATAGGCGGAATGAGACGACGCGCTGGCCGCAATAGCGGCTCGGTCAGGCTTCGCAGCAGCCCGACCATGGGGTTCTGGTAGCCGTAAGGTGCGAACCAGCTTAGGATAACCCGCGCAAAAATGGTGACGATAAATAGATAGATCGTCAGTTTGATCAACTCCGCGCCCGAATAGACGAGCAAACCGAGGACGTTTGGCATACGCCCGACAATGAGCAGTAGCAGGTAGTTCTTCAGGCATTCTAGTATCAGCAGCAACACCACCGCTGCCATATCGACACCGTAAAGCCCCGGAATCATGCGCCGCACCGGCAGCAAGGTCGGATTGGTGATTCTTACCAGCGCCTGCGAAAAGGGGTTATAAAAGTCAGCGCGTACGACCTGAAACAGAAAACGCAGCAACACCGCCAGTATATAGAGCGAGAACAGTACATCGATCAGGAACAGCGTAGCCTTGACCAGGGCCCCCATTATTTGCTTCCCCCGAGGAGATCGCCAAGCTCACGCGAACGCGCCGTGGCGGCTTCAATGGCACGACCGAATAGTCGCTCCACGTGCCCCTCCTGCAGCACCTGGACGGCACGCTCGGTGGTGCCGCCCGGCGAGGTTACCCGTCGGCGCAGTTCCGCCGGCTCGGCGTCGCCTTCCAGTGCCATTTTGGCGGCGCCAAAGGCGGTCTCCAGTGTCAAAAGGCGTGCAGTGGGTGCATCAAGGCCATGGTCGATGGCGGCTCGCTCAAGTGCCTCCATGACCAAGAAAAAATACGCTGGGCCACTGCCCGACAAGGCGGTAACGACATCGAGCAAGGTTTCTTGCGGTAGCCATGCCGTCACGCCAACCGTGCGCAGTATCGATTCGGCGAGGTCCCGTTGTGTAGGCTGTACCCGTTCGTTGGCGTACAGGGCCGAGGCGCCAGAGCCCACGAGCGCCGGTGTGTTGGGCATGACGCGCACGATGGCAAGCACACCGCCCAACCAGCGCTCGAGATCGGCAATGCGCACGCCCGCAGCGATCGACACAATAAGTGGTTGCTTTCGCTGAATAGGTTGCGCTATTCCCTCCGCGACCGTACGTAACACCTGGGGCTTAACGGCAAGCACCACGACATCGGCGTGCTCGACAACCTGACGGTTGTCGCCAGATACGTTTACTCCCAAGAGTCCGCCGACCACTCGCTGCTGGGTGGCATCCGGATCGGCCAGTAGCAAGCGCTTCCGGTCCCATCCGCTTTTCAGCAGGCCGCCTGCCAGACTGCGGCCCATATTACCGGCACCGAGAAACGCGATTGTGGGCTGATGCATGCTTGCCTCGTATCGAAGAACGACAGGAAGTATGGCAGTTTAAAGCCCTGTAGCGCTGGGTAAAAGGGCTGTAGCGGGGCCGCACCCCTGATTAACCGCTACTGCCAACGGTCATCGTGCCTTGTTTGTTTTCCGCGGGATTTTATACTAAGAATTAACTCAGGCGCGTAAGCTCCTAAACGTTAGGCGTAAAACGCTACCCGCACCGCACATCTGAGTCCGGAGAATCTATGGATATCGCTGAACTGCTGGCGTTTGCCAACAAGCACAACGCATCGGACTTGCATCTGTCGGCAGGCTTACCGCCGCTGATCCGCGTGGATGGTGAAATCAAGCGTATCAACGTCGATCCGCTCGATGATCGCACCGTGCACAATATGATTTACGACATAATGAACGATAAGCAGCAGAAGGATTACGAGGAGTTCCTGGAAGTGGATTTTTCTTTCGAGCTGCCGAAAATCGCCCGTTTTCGCGTAAACGCCTTCAATCAGCTGCGCGGACCAGCCTCGGTCTTTCGAACGATCCCGACGAGGGTTTTGACGCTCGAGCAACTCGGTACCCCGGCGGTATTTAAGGATATCTCCAATCAGCCTCGTGGGCTTGTGTTAGTCACAGGGCCCACAGGCTCCGGTAAGTCGACGACACTGGCGGCGATGATCGATTACATTAACGACAGTCGCCATGAGCATATTCTTACGATCGAGGACCCGATCGAGTTTGTGCATACCAGTAAGAATTGCTTGATCAATCAGCGTGAGGTGCACCGCGATACCCTTGGTTTCGCTGAGGCTCTGCGCTCCTCGACGCGCGAGGATCCGGACGTCATTTTGGTCGGTGAGATGCGCGATCTGGAAACGATTCGCCTGGCGCTAACCGCCGCGGAAACTGGCCACTTGGTGTTTGGCACACTGCACACCAGCTCGGCTGCCAAGACTATTGACCGCGTGATCGACGTATTCCCCGCCGCCGAAAAGGACATGGTGCGGGCGATGATGTCGGAGTCATTGCGGGCGGTGATCTCGCAGACGCTTTTGAAGAAGATCGGCGGTGGCCGCATCGCAGCGTGGGAAATCATGATTGGTGTACCTGCGATCCGTAATCTCATCCGTGAGAACAAGGTCGCACAGATGTACTCGGTGATCCAAACGAGTCGCAATGAAGGCATGATAACACTCGATCAGTACCTACAGGACCTGGTGCGCAGTCGCCAGATTACTATCGAGGATGCTCGTAGCAAGGCAGCGAACAAGGACAACTTTTCCGTTGGCCTGACAGCACCGAAAGCGGGTGGCGGGAAACGTTAAATGGTTTTCAGTGACCTGCTCAAACTGATGAAGCACAAGGGCGCCTCCGACCTTTTCATTACGGCCGGGATACCGCCTAGCATCAAAGTGGACGGCAAGGTAATGCCGGTTACCAAGCAGGCGTTGACGCCGGAACAGTCGCGTGCCTTCGCCTTTGGCATCATGAACGAAGAGCAGCGCCGCCAGTTCGAGAGCAGCAGCGAATGTAACTTTGCCATCGCGCCGCATGAAATAGGCCGCTTCCGTGTCAATGTGTTCATGCAGCAGCAGCGCGTCGGCATGGTGTTGCGCACTATCGAAACCCGCATTCCCCGTTTCGATGAGCTCAATCTGCCGAAGGTGTTGCAGGAGATTTCGCTAACCAAGCGGGGTCTCGTGATTTTCGTAGGCGCAACCAGTTCCGGTAAATCAACCTCGCTCGCCGCGATGATCGGCTACCGCAACGAGTACAGCTACGGCCACATCGTGACCATTGAAGATCCAATCGAATTCGTGCACGAGCATAAGAACTGTATTATCACGCAGCGCGAGGTCGGCGTGGATACCAATTCTTACGAGATCGCGTTGAAAAATACCTTGCGGCAGGCACCCGACGTTATTCTCATCGGCGAGATTCGCGCGCGCGAAACCATGGAGCATGCGATTGCATTCGCCGAAACCGGTCACCTGTGCCTATCGACATTGCACGCAAACAACGCCAACCAGGCACTCGATCGCATCATCAACTTCTTCCCCGACGACCGACGATCACAGCTGCTCATGGACTTGTCGCTTAACCTCAAGGCCGTCATCTCGCAACGGCTGATACCGCGAAAGAGCGGCAAGGGTCGGGTACCGGCCGTTGAGGTAATGATCAACTCGCCGCTGATCGCGGATCTGATTTTGGCCGGCGACATCGCCGGTATCAAGGAAATCATGGCAAAGTCGACCGAGGCTGGCATGCAGACCTTTGATCAGTCTTTGTTCAGGCTGTTCGAGAGTGAGCTGATCACCTACGAGGAAGGCTTGCGCAATGCCGACTCGGTCAATGACTTGCGGCTGCGCATCAAGCTCGAGAGCAAGATCGCCAAGGGCAAGCAACTCGGCGATACCATGCAAAACATCACCTACCGGTAGCTGGGCACCGGCGGCCTCCAAATGAAGCCCCTACGGGGGCTTTCTTTTTGCCAGGTTGGCCGTGTTGGCCGCGAGCATGGCCCGCTGTTGCAGGGCTGCCCAACGGGTCGGCGCTGGCCGGGGGCGATGGTTACTTTCGTTTGCGCCGATGAAATGTTAGATAGCGTTATCACTACTTGTGCAAGACGACAACGCCTCTGTGTGGGACCCGGCAACAATCTTCAAAGGCGTAGATACCACCACCTCCGTGGTGAAAGCCTTGCAATCGCTGCTCAAAGGGAGTCGCGGAATAAAGCGCGCCTTACTGCTCGAGCTACAAAATAACATACAGCTGGTGTTGCTCTATCGCGAAGGCCAGGTGCCTATGGATAAGCTGATACGAAAGCTCAACGTTTCACATTGTAAGGCCGCATTAGAATCGAATTTTAATTTCGCCTCACTTAAACGAGGCCACGTGAGCGAAACGCTGACACAGGGGGTGGCGCAGTTCCGGCCCTATGTGGGATGGACGACGGAACAGTTGTTTTCCAATATCTATCTAAAAACCACCGAACTGCAAAGCATCGTTGATATAGATAGCGACGGCAAACAATTCCGCAAGGGAGTGCGTCTGCTCAATGTGCTCAAGCTTATGTTGTTGCTATTGAAACATCTTAAGTCCTAGCCGCACCCTAACCTGGGTGCAGTGCCCGGCGCTGGAGCCCAGTCGTGCGTTCCAGGCCGAGCATCAAGTTCATATTTTCTATGCCTACTTGCGCCCCGCCTTTGCCCAAGCTATCGAGTACGCTGAACACGACTATGCGCTCGCGCGTCTCGTCGACATCAAGACCAATGAGACAGTGATTGGTGCCGGCGACGGCGCTAACCCAGGGGTAAGGCCGGTACTGCCAGGAAACATTGCTTTCTCTCGGGCAATCGTAAACCTGCACGAACGGCTCGTCGCTGTAAAACTCGCGATAGAGCTCAAGCAACGCGTCACGCGAAAGCGTCTCGTGTGGGAAAACGTGACACACGTCGAGAATGCCACGGACAATGGGCACGTAAACAGGCGTGAAGTGGATAGCGATGTCCTCGTCTGCCAACAGCGAGAGCTCCTGTTCCATCTCGAAGCTGTGCCGGTGATTGACGACGTTATAAGGTACGAGATTATTGCCTATTTCCGGGTGGTGCGCGGGTCGCGCCAACTCGGCGCCAGCACCAGCGGTACCCGATAAACCATCGACAACGATGCGCTGCGTATCGATCAGCCGTTCACTCACGAGCGGTGCCAGGCCAAGAATCGCTGCGGAGGAAAAGCAGCCGGGATTGGCGATCAATCGCGCCACGGCAATTTCCTCCCGGTGCAGCTCGGGAAGGCCGTAAACCGCTTCCATTACCAGCGGCCAATTTCCGTGGGTTTGCTGGTAAACGGCTTCCCAAATTGCTCTGTCTGAAAGACGAAAGGCGGCACCCAGATCGATGACACGGCACCCGAGGTCAAGAAACCTGGCGGCCGCTTCTATCGACGCCTGGGTCGGCAACGCCAAGAACACGACATCACAGGCGCCGGCCTCGTCTGGCGGGACAAGCTCGATGCCGGTGCCATAAAGGTTGGGATGAAAATCCTCCACCTTGGTTGCTGTTCTGCTGGTAGCCCAGGCGAGTTGTACCTCAGGGTGATCGAGCAACACGCGCAGCGCCTCTCCGCCCATGTAGCCACTCGCACCGACGATCCCAACCGATATCATATGTACTTATCCTCCTGCATCTCGTTATTGTCAGTCAAACACTGGTGCAATGGCTAGGTTCAAGGGAAATGCGTCTTTACTGGGTTACAATGTGGTACGGCGGCGGAGATACGGTATGCGAATCGATCGGCTGGACCACATCGTACTTACGGTTGAGGACATCGAGGCTACGTGCGCCTTCTATTCGAAGGTGCTAGGAATCAAAGTAGTGGTGTTCGGGGACAATCGCAC
>QKEI01000151.1 GCA_003251795.1 Candidatus Muproteobacteria bacterium | reverse complement strand
AATGGCGCAAGATTGTGCGTACCATTGGTATTTTCTGACAAAACCCAGGCAACCGGGCGGGGAATGGTAGTTTGAATCAGCGTGAAATAGGCTCGTGCCGGGTCGCGTTCAGTGAGGTCTAGGTTCATATGCTCAGGCTCCGCTCAGGTGCTGCGCCGATAAATCGATTTTGTCCAATTCTGAGAGGTATCGCCATCTTTTCATTAACAGGCAGGGAAATTTCTCACCGACGCCCCCTGAGCGTGGTGCTCGCTGCGATATGTGGAATTGATATAAACTGCTTCCACATCTGTACCCAGTGCCGATGTTCATCGATAGCGAACAAGGGGCGATGACGTTGAGCAGACCTACGCAGGTCTGCGAAAGACAGCCACGCACGGATGGATCGACAGCAAGGTGCCATGACCCGCGAACGTATCAGTTTCTTGTTTCTGAACGTCGGCCATTTTTTTGACCACCTGGCCGTGTTGATCTTCGCGACTGTCGCAGCCCTGGCGTTAGCCAGTGAGTGGCACATGAGCTACGCCGAGCTCATTGTCTATGCTACTCCCGGATTCGTTGCCTTCGGTGTGTGTGCCATTCCCGCCGGCTGGATCGCCGACAAATGGAGCCGCCCGGGCATGATGATCATCTTTTTCGTTGGCCTTGGCCTGAGCGCGATCTTGACCTCGCTGGCGCGAACGCCGCTGGAGATTGGCGCCGGCCTGTTTCTGTTGGGGTTGTTCGCCGCCATTTATCACCCGGTGGGCATCGCCATGGTGGTGCAGGGGCGGCAGAAGACTGGTATTCCACTGGCCCTCAACGGCATCTTCGGCAATATGGGGGTCGCCTGCGCCGCGCTGTTTACAGGGCTGCTGATCGATTTCTCAGGATGGCGTATGGCTTTCGCTGTGCCCGGCGCGGTCGCAACCGTGGTCGGTCTAGCCTATGCGATCTTTGTCTACACCACTCCCGACACCGCGGGGCACGGGCACGCTGCGCACACAAGCCCGGTGAAGGCACCGGCGGTTACACTCAAGCTCGAAAAAACCGAGCTGATCAGGGTGTTTGCCATTATCTTTTTCTCGACGGCTATCGGCGGTCTGATCTTCCAGAGCACGACCTTTGCGCTGCCGAAGGTATTCAGTGAACGGCTAGCGGAAATGGCGGGGACGGCAACCCTGGTCGGATGGTATGCCTTTCTCGTCTTCACAGTGGCGGCGTTTGCTCAACTGGTGGTGGGCTATCTGGTAGATCACTATTCGATTCGAGCGGTGTTCGCCTTCGTCGCCGGTTTACAGACCGTGTTTCTAGCCATCATGCCGCGGTTGCAGGGACCAATGGCTATCGTCGTCTCGGTCGCTTTCATGCTCGTAGTGTTCGGTCAGATTCCGATCAACGACGTGCTCGTCGGACGTATTACGCGAAGCGAGTGGCGCAGTCGCGTCTATGGCTTACGCTATATCGTCACCTTCTCGGTAATGGCATCCGCGCTACCATTGATCGCCTGGTTGCACGCCAAGTGGGGATTCGCGGCACTGTTTATCGTTATGGCGCTTGCCGCCGGTTGCGTCTTCGTCGCTGTGTTGCTGTTGCCGCGCACGAGCGCAGTAACGGGGCGCGTTCCTGCGGTCGCCGCCGCCAAATAACAATGCCCGTAGCGACTGCCGCACCGTTAACGGATATAGGCTGTCTGCAATTACGGGCCGTTGACGTGGTGTCGTTGGACTTTCACTGGTGCATTGCGCAATCGCCGTAGAAGTGCTTGCGCTTTCGCGTCGCCGCTCTTGGCCGCCTTCGAGATCCAGGCCATGCCGGTGAAGCCGTCCCACGGCACGTGCTCCCCTTTCAAGTAAAGCAGCCCCAGATTGTATTGGGCACGCACGTGGCCGGCATTAGCAGCCCGTTCGTACCATCTGAGGGCCTTGTCGATCTCTCGCGCAGCCAAGTGCCAGTTGGCCAGCTTGAAGGCAGCGTCGCTGTGTTGGCTCTGTCCCGGGCGCAGCTTCCAGTCCAACGCCGGGCGGGTCGGTTGTATCGCGGGTTCGAGCCTCTGTTGCACTGTTTGCAGTTCGCTGTCCATAGTGCTCCCCTCGTAATCGGTTCAGTCCCTCCATCCTCGCGGGCTCGCTTAGTATCCCTGCCCTAACTGCAACCATAGGTGGCAGCGGCGGGACTATCCTGTGAAAGGCGTTACCGTGAAATTGTGACGAATTTCACAAAACCCGGGTGCCCTGCGGCCACAGTCGGCTTCGGGTACTATTTGGCCGAACAACAGAACCAGGGTCGGCACACAGAGTAAGAACAGAATATGAGCGACATCCTTTGTGATATCGACCGGCAGCCGCGAGGCTCCGTCTACCGGTTAACCGTGTCACGCCCCGCGTGCCTCAACGTCCTCAGCTCCGCCATGCTGCAGGCACTGACGCGGGCTTTGGCGGAGATCACCCGTGACGGTGACGCGCGTCTTGTGATCCTCGCCGCCGCCGACAGCAAGGCTTGGATTGCTGGTGCCGATATCGGCGAGATGAGGCACCTTGATAAACAAAGCGCTGCCGAGTTCATCCAGCGACTGCATGGGGTGTGCAATGCCGTACGCCAGCTGCCGGTGCCGGTGCTGGCTCGCATCAGCGGATACTGCCTTGGCGCCGGCCTGGAGTTGGCTGCCAGCTGTGATCTGCGTCTGGCTTCCGATGACAGCCGTTTCGGCATGCCCGAAGTACGGGTAGGCATTCCGTCTGTAATCGAGGCAGCTTTGCTGCCGCGCCTAATCGGAATCGGCCGCGCCCGTGATCTGGTGCTTACCGGGCGGCTAGTGGACGCGCAGGACGCCTATGCCTGGGGGCTGATCGACGCGCTCGCACCGCGCGACGCGCTCGATGTCGTGGTGCAGGATCGGGTGCACCATATCCTTGATGCCGGACCACGGGCGATACGCCTGCAAAAAGAGCTCTGCAGGCGTTGGGAAGAACTGCCGTTGAGCGCCGCCATTGCAGCAGGCGTCGAAACATTTAGCCGCGCTTTCGAGCACGATGAGCCGTCCATATATATGGAGCGCTTCTTGCGCGCCCGCAACAAAGACAAGTCCGGCAACTGACGTATCCCTAAGCAACCGACGGCAAGCCGGCGAGCGCCATCGCCAACTCTGACTCGTCGTACTGCTGGTCGACCAACTTCCCGGCCATGTAGTCACTGTAAGCCTGCATATCGAAATGGCCGTGTCCGCATAGATTGAACAGGATGGCTTTGCCGGTGCCGGCCTTTTTGCACTTCACAGCTTCGTCAATCACGGCCTTGATCGCATGATTGGCTTCGGGCGCTGGTAGAATGCCTTCGGCGCGGGCGAACTCGACGCCCGCGGCGAAACATTCGACCTGTTGGTAGGCACGTGGCTTGATCTCACCCAATGCTGCCAGATGACTCACCAGCGGCGCCATACCATGATAGCGCAGGCCACCAGCATGAAAGCCCGGAGGCACGAATGTCGAGCCTAATGTATGCATTTTAACCAACGGCGTCAGGTGCCCGGTGTCGCCGAAATCGTAGGCATAAGTACCCTTGGTTAATGAGGGACAGGCTGCCGGTTCAACCGCGATAACCTCGATATTGCCGCCACGGCGCAGCTTCTCACCAATAAACGGGAAAGCGATGCCAGCAAAGTTACTGCCCCCACCGGTGCAGCCAATGACCATATCGGGGTAATCATTGGCGAGCTCGAACTGCCGCTGCGCCTCCAGTCCGATGACGGTCTGATGCAGCAGCACATGATTAAGCACGCTGCCGAGCGCGTATTTGGTGTCATCGCGCTGCGCCGCCATCTCCACGGCCTCGCTAATGGCGATGCCGAGACTTCCCGTGCTATCAGGATGTGCTTTCAAAACCGCCCTTCCGGCTTCGGTAAGTTCGCTCGGGCTGGCGACACACTTCGCGCCGAATGTCTCCATGAAGGCACGGCGATAAGGTTTCTGGTTGAAACTGACCTTGACCATGAAGACTTCGATCTCGAGCCCGAAGAACGCGCCGGCAATGGCGAGTGCCGAGCCCCATTGACCGGCACCTGTCTCGGTAGTGATGCGCTTCACCCCTTCTTGCTTGTTGTAGTACGCCTGCGCGATCGCGGTATTAGGTTTGTGGCTGCCGGCAGGACTGAGGCCTTCGTACTTATAGTAAATACGCGCGGGCGTGGCGAGCGCCTGCTCCAAACGTCGCGCACGATATAGTGGCGAAGGGCGCCACTGACGATAGACATCACGCACGGGTTCGGGTATCTCGACCTCGCGCTCAACGCTGACCTCCTGCTGGATCACGGCCATCGGAAACAATGGCGCTAGATCTCCCGGCCCGATTGGCTGTTTGGTGCCCGGGTGCAGGACCGGCGGTGGCGGGCTCGGTAGGTCCGCCATGATGTTATACCAGCTCTTGGGAATATCCGTTTCGCTGAGACTGAACTTCACGTCATCGGACATGGTGCATCGCAACCTCTGGCAGGTTTCGCTGGAAAGAGTCGGTGACTGCCGTAAGTGTGCCAGCTTTCGACCAGCCGGTGAATGCCCCGCGGACAACTCGCCAAGCCAGACTGCACCCCCAGATGATCCGCCGCCAACACCCAAGGTTGGACACGAAAGGATGCCGTCATCATAGGTAACGTCTTGAGATGATATCGCCATTCTCGTAATCTTCCGTTGGATTCCGGTGGACGCACTGATCGCGGACGAGTCCTGGCAGGCGATATCTATCACAAGGCCATTGAAATACTATACTTTTTTCCAAAAGTAGCCGTGCAAGGAGCCAGTATGAAGCGTCTCGAGAAACAGCCCGTAGCGGCCGTCGGTGCCAGTGAGCGCTTGGATGGTCTGAGCCTCTATAGCACTGGACAGATGAAGCGTTATTACCTGCTTTTCGCCGTCAATGGGGGTGCGTTCGCCATCGCCAAGCTGTTTGCTGAGTCCGAGACCCAGCTGATTGTCGGCGGTCTGTCTTTGCAGGCGTTGGCGGTTGGCTGCATTCTTTTTACCGCGTTGATGTGGCGCGATATCTACGCCTTTGGCGAGTTGTTGCGGACGCAAATTTTTGGCGGTAAGGACATATTCCAAGAAGGCGCCAAGCTTATCCTGGCCTGCCTGTGTGTGTTGCTGATATTAGGCTGGTTGTTAGCGGCGTTCGGCCCCCACGAGTAGACAGTCATGTCATCTCGCTTGGCTGCGCAGGTCGAGAATAGGAGCGTACAGTCACTATGACCCGCTTGCACCGCGTAAGGCGTGTCGTGCCGCCCGCAACATGAAACCGAGCGAGCTAATCTACTGGGTGGGCGGGAGCATCGTCATAGCGATGTTGGGCTTGTTCGCTGGCAAGGTGGCAGTCACCGCGCACGAATCTGGCGTTGCTACCTCCCAGCTCGAAGTCATGCCCACCAAGCCACCCGAGCAGGTACCGGCGGCTGCAGCGGCGCCGCCTCCCCAACCGGAACCACGCGCCCCCGCGGCAGAGATCCTGCGCTTTGCTGAGCCGAACAAGCTTTTCCTGCGCTCCTCCGTGGCGCTGGTCATGGATGAGCGTGAAGGGGTACTGTTATATGAGCGCAACATCGACGAGCCGCGTCCAATCGCTTCACTGACCAAGCTAATGACAGCGGTGGTGATATTGGATGCGAAGCTGCCACTAGATGAGCCAATAGAGATCACGCGTGCCGATCGTGATCGTCTCAAAGGTTCCAAATCGCGTTTACGTTACGGTACCGTGCTAACGCGTCACGATATGCTGCACGTGGCACTGGCCGCCTCCGATAATCGTGCGGCGGCTGCGCTTGCACGTACTTACCCGGGCGGCAGCGATGCCATGGTCGAGGCGATGAATGTCAAGGCCAAAGAGCTCGCCATGACGCAGACGCATTTTACCGACGCCAGCGGACTGCACAAAAGCAATATGTCCAGCGCCCGTGACCTGCTTAAGCTTGCTAGCGTCATTCGCGACTATCCCCTGATCAACACCATGACGACGGACAGGCGTTTCCGCGTCGCCGATAAACACGCTAATACAGAAATTGCATTTGGCAATACCAACTACCTGGTACACAGAGATACTTGGGACATAGCCTTGAGTAAGACCGGTTACACTGCGGAGGCCGGCAATTGCATATTGATGCGTACCACCATCGCAGAACGGCCGTTGGTCATCGTTCTACTCAACTCCTGGGGCAAGCTCAGTAAGTACGGTGATTCGGACCGTATACGCACCTGGCTGCTCGACGCCGAACGCAAGATCCTTACGCACGCCCGCGCCGCCGCGAGCACATAGCCTCAATGATTCTATTAGTCCGCCGGCGGCATTACATATGCGCGCTAGGAGCGGCTATCAGCCAATGAAATAGGATTATGACCATACATTCTCAACCTTCGGTGGACATCGCGTCCTGTCCCGATGCAGGGGAAAAATTCTTTTGCTCGTGGAGCGGCGGCAAGGATTCATGCCTTGCGCTTTACCGCGCCAAGGCCAATGGCGCGATTCCGTCGCATCTCGTCACAATGATGGTGGAAGACGGCACACGCACGCGTTCTCATGGTCTCGCCACGGAAGTCGTTCAACAGCAAGCGCTGTCGTTGGGTCTTCCGCTAGCGACGGCGGCAACATCTTGGTCGGAGTACGAAACAAGCTTCATTAATGTGTTGCATCGGCTGAAGATGCAGCAGGTAAACGCCGGGGTCTTCGGTGACATAGACATCGACCGCCACCGGGCATGGGAGCAAAAGGTCTGCGAGGCGGCCCATCTCCGGGCCTACCTGCCCCTCTGGAAATCCGAACGCCAGCTGCTGTTGCAGGAGTTCCTGGATCTCGGCTTCTCAGCAATGGTCGTGGCCACGAACGCGAGGTCTCTCGGACCGGAATTTCTCGGGCGCTCGCTGGATCGCGAACTCATTGCGCGCTTCGCCCAGCAAGGTATCGACCCGAGTGGCGAGAACGGTGAGTATCACACCATCGTCGTGGACGGGCCGCTGTTCGCCCAGCCACTAGCGCTCGCGCCAGGTGAAACCATGCAGCGTGACGGTTATTGGTTCCTGGATTTAGCGATCAAGCCCGTTTCGGAGGATTTGACCGGAGACGATACGACAGCGCAAACGCATCCGCTTTGATCGCTTTGCTGGAGAGTCGCGGAAACTTGAAGCGCCAGGCCGAACGCAGGCTACGCTGCTTACTGACAGCATCGTCGTCGGCGCTAACAAGAAAAGGCTCGGTTGCGAATCGGTGTGTGTAGCCGAGAATTAGCGCAACGTGCTTTGCTAGAGTACGCCACTCGAAATGACGTACTTGCTCGCCGCGCAGCCGTTCCAATGCCTGAGCAAGGCGCGTGTAGTCCTGGGACAGCACCGTCAGCGAAAAAAAGTAATCGAACGCCAGGTATCCAACTAGCACGGTAGCGGCTTCAACCGGCCAGGCCACATCGTCAATCGCGAGGCAGGCAAACAGGCCGATGATCGCCGCCACCAGCAACAACACCCCATATCTTATAGATAGCCGCCGGGCCTTACGGTTAGCCTGTTGACGGCGGCACAACGCGCGCACTGCCGTTCGCGCCGTCGCACGGTGCGCCTGATGCATACAGCGTAACATGACGAGAATGTGGATGATCTTCGCCCGGTGGTCTTGTCGGTCGACACCAAGTGTTTCGATTTCCGAGCGCACGGCGTCCACGAATCGACGATGTTCCGCTGTCGCTGCAGGTTCGCTGAAGTGGTCCGCGGACTGGTTAATGATATCGCGTAGATCGATGACCTCCGCGACGTCAAGGGGGAACCGCAAACGTATCAGTTTCCGGTAGAAATCCGGAAAGCTGTCGACGTCCAACCGCTGCGTCGCTAGGTCATCGCTTTTTGGGGAAATCACTCAGCACCACCCGACCGAAGACCTACAGACTACCCACGTCCAGTGCTAGGCGCAAGTTGAGACGGGCATTGCCATTGAGCCAGGGGTACGCATAGCCCGCGCGCCGCTCAGCTGGACGCTGCTGGAAAATCGCCGGGAGGCAGTTGCAAGTAATAGCCTTGCTCCAGCAACTGCCGCCGTACCTCCTGCGGATCGGCCTGGGCGAGCGTCCGGCGCGTGTCCAACTCCAGCGTCAACACTAACTCCAAGGTACCGAGCATGTGCAAAAGCGCCTGCGGCACGCGCCGGAAGTCGTTCTCCGCTTCAATATAGAGGTAGGTGTTAGCCCGCCGGCGTGACTTGTAGACCGCACATCTCACGTTAACGGCACTCGGGCATGACGACAAAACAATCCCGGCAGCAATAAAAAGGCACGAAGTGAACCGAGCATTCCCGTGCCCAGGAGAGCTCAACGGCACACTGTACGCGACTCGTTGTCGTTATACCATCGCCGCCATGGCCAACGCCGGTCACGAACGGTGATTAGAAATGCGAGAGTATCAAGGCTAGATGCCGTCGTGGCGAAGCTGCCTGGCTCCAGATTCGAAAATCAAAGGATCGTAAACCGGAGGCACTTTGGGCGGTTGCGCCGGTTGCGGCATGGCATAGAACATCGGTTGCTGGGGATCGCGATTGGTCCGGAAAAGGTTCTTGGCATGCACCGCCGTTCCCTGTGCGTTCGCGTCACGCTGGGCGCCGTGGAGTTGCTTGGCAAGTTCCTGATCCCAGGGGAGCACGTAGAACCGGGGTTCTTCGACCCCGGGCATTCTCAACCACAGATAAATGCTTTCGCCCTCTCGCATGTCCGCAGCGAGCACCTTGGCTTCAGAGAAGTCGGGTTGCTTCCATTCGAGGGCTATCGGCTTTGGCCGACTTAACAGCTCGACCACACTGACATAGGTGGTCGGCAGAAATAACAGCGCGATCACGAGCGCGCCGACTTTCAACCAGACGGCGCGTGGCGACCAAATGCAAATACTGGCCAGCACGGTCGCCAACCCGAGCGACAGAGCGAACAAATAAAACACTAGACTCATGGTCGACGTCCTTGACGATCCGGGTGTGCCGCCTGTGCTGTACGTAATGACTTGGGAAGATCGTGCACACTGCCACTTACCAGCCGCGCCTTATCATCAAGCCTGAACCTGAAGGCGGTGAGCTCTTGTCCCTCGTGCTCCAAGGTGACTTTAGTAGCAAGCAGTTGTTTAGCCGATTCGTTTACCGAACCTTTCACACTGACGACGATCGAGACCGGAATCGTGCTGCTCTCGTGGTTACGGTAAAGGTGCACGTTTACCGCGTATTCGCCGGCGGGTACGCCGCGGCTGTAGGAAAACTCATAGTTCAAGCCGGTCAGATCCGCCGTGTGGCCGAGATCGTCGCGCAAGAGATTGAACACCGCGCCGCCCTTGTTTGAGTAGCCGACCGGTACGTCGCCTGGAGCCTGTACCCAAAGATCCACATCGGCATCCATTTCATCCGGCCAGCGCGCTTCGATAATGACATTACCGGGGCTGCGGATCGCATCCTCGGTCTTCGCGCGCGGATTAAGGTGTGGCAACAGCAGCAACACCAGCGTGACGAAACCAGCCAGCGCCAACATGATGACGTCGCGGAACACGGTGGCTCCGCTTTCGTCATCGAATAGATCAACCTCGCGCATGGTCTTCTGCCCGCTCGACTAACGCGGCGATCAGTTTGACCGTGCCACCTGCTAACAATTGATGGTTGGCCATCAGCCAAACATTTAGAACTGCGCCGACCAGTGTAGTGTAGAGTGCGGTTGACATTCCGCTGATAAGCGTAGAAACCATTGGTGCGATCGCACTAATGTCTGCGGCACGCTCGGGGTCGACGCCCGAGAGAGCAATGATAAAGCCGAGCACAGTACCGATGAGCCCGAGCAGTACAAGGCTGTTGGCGATGTTGCGTACGATCGCAATACGATGCGAAAGGCGCAGACGCACAGCTCCAGCAAGGTTTGCCCGGCTTTCCGCGGTACGCCCAAGCATCGGTGCCAGGTGGCGCATCGCTGCCGCTTCACTCCCGGTGCCAGATTCGCGCACACTATTGAGCTCGCGGCTTGTCTGCCAGACTTTGCGTGTGCAGATGCCGAGACCTCCGACAAATACCAAGAAGATCAAGACCGACAGGTACGTACGGTCGGCGGTGATTACCATGCCTACTAGCCCGTGCACATAGGCAGCACCGAGCAGGGCGAACCCCACGAGATTGAGCAACACGAATCGCAGAACCAGCAGATAGCGGTGTGGATCCTGCGACTGGCTCCGTACCATATTGAGCAACCACGCGGCGAGCTCCGGCAACGCCTGGGTTGGCCGGTTCGTGTCGATCCGTGGGGCGATTGGGGACATGTGGGCGTAGAGATCGTTGAGATGGCTGCGAGGCAACGCCTCACAATGCTGCGAGCGGCTCGTCACCGCTGTGGATTCCATGGGCCGTGCCCTCCCTTCCTGGGTAAGTGTCTTGGTCATGGCGGTGCCACTCCCTTGTTCGGCAATATGCCTAGGCGAATTTGTGCAATTCGCGTGCCATTCGCGTGCTAGCGGCGCTAGGAAAGCTTTAAGAACAATAGCTTATATATCGCGCCGATCAAGGCTCTTCTTCTTCGCTGGCAAACCCAGAAGGGCCGTGGGCCGGGAAGGAACTCGACACCACGGTGGGCGGAGAAACGTCGCAGTGCACCAAGCAAGGGAGATATCAATCTTGGCGAGCGAAACCGGCGTCCTTGGCGCCTATCACCAAGGAGGTCCGCGCCAAAGGTCATTCGTGCGTGAGCAACATCGAGTGGCTCGGCCACGTGCCGCCTCCGCGGCGGCAGTTAATGCTGCAGCGGCAAGTGTTCAGGCGCGGCCCACGTTCGCATCATTCGGCGAATGATAGTACTCGCTCTCTTCCGCCGAGCTTGTCAATTCCTCGAGTAATTTGCGCATTCTCTTCTCGGCCGAATCGACCTCGCCGCAGGATTCACACAACGGGTCACCACAGGGCTGGCGCGTGTATAACCAGAACTGCACCGCCCCTGCCAGTAATCCAGAGGCAACTTCCCATTGATCCGCGTCTTCGCTCTGTTCTAACAGGCGATTGCCGAGGGCGACGGCTTGCTCCGCCGCCTGATCGAAATCTGACAAGTCCTGATCAGAAATAGCCATTGTTTGTCACACGCCAAAGGTGATGTTGAAGGGTCTCCAAAGGCCTATTGTATACTGCTGTCGTAGACTTGACCTTATGGCCCACGTTCTGCTCCGGGCATGAACTCGCAGCGGAAACTTCACAAACCGCACGGGTTGTACGGGGAGTCAATCCTCGGTCACAAATACCAAAGCGTACTTCGAAGCACCGTCGAAATTGACCATGAACTTGCCGAATTTGACCTTGAAGTGCTCTTGCGTTCCGGCTCGGACATTGCTGAAGGTTCGGGTAAATGAGGCAGTATCCGATTCCGCGGCGAGCAAAGCGTCACGCTCGCCCTAAAGCGCGATTCCGAGGGGTGCTTTGCCGGGCTGTGACACTTGCGACCAAGATAGAAGCTGCACATTGGTGAATCATTTCCCATTACCTCCGGGCAAGAGGCGCAGCTCTGCGGTTCGTGCGGCTAAGGCGATGTATAGCGTCAAGAAATTGAAGCTCCAATCCTTGCGCTGGAGTGGCGATTATGCCTGCTAACCTGACACCGGAATACAAAGCCGCCGAGGCAGCCTATAGGGGTGCGCGCGATGCCAAAGAGCGCCTCGAGTGCCTGCGCGAGATGCTCCGTACAATTCCCAAGCACAAGGGCACCGATCACCTGCAAGCGGATATAAAGTCCCGCATTAAGCAGCTTACCGACGAGCTGGCTGCACCGAAGAAGGGCGGCGCTCGAACCGGCCCGGCAACCGTGATCCGCCCCGAGGGGGCTGCCCAGATTGCCTTGATTGGCCCGGCGAATGCGGGCAAGTCTACGTTGCACGCCAAGCTAACCGGGTCGAATGCGCACTGTGGCCCGTATCCTTTCACCACTCAGTTCCCACAGCCAGGGATGCTGGCATACGAGGATATCCATTTTCAGCTGGTCGATTTGCCACCGGTAGCCCGCGAGCATCCGGTGCCCTGGCTGGCGAACGCGCTGCAACCCGCCGATGCGGCCCTGCTGGTCGTGGATCTCAATGATCCAACCTGCGTCGATCAAATTAGGGCAGTTCACGATATCTTGTTGGAGAAACGCGTCACCCTGACAACTGCGTGGACTTTGCTTAGCGGCGACGATGCCTCGACCGACCCCTTTGCCATCAAGCTGCCGACTTTGATGGTCGCCAGCAAAATCGACGAGATCCCGCTATGGCAGCAAGAGCTGCAGGTATTTCGGGAACTGAGCGGCTTGCGCTACCACACCATCGCAGTGTCAGCGATCACCGGCGAGGGTCTCGAAGATATAGCGCCATGGTTGTTTACTCAGCTGGCCATCGTGCGCGTATACACCAAGACTCCCGGAAGGGCAGCTGACACGGGCAGACCCTTCACCGTTCGCGGAGGCCAAACCGTGCATGACGTGGCGGTGTTGGTGCATAAGGAGATAGCGCAATCGTTGAAGTATGCCCGTCTTTGGCGCGGCCAAGAATGCAACGGGCTACAGGTAGGGCGGGATCATGCGGTGGCCGACGGCGACATTATCGAGCTCCACGTGTGACATGTATGGGCGAAGCTTTCCTCAAGTCTTGAGCACGCTCAATAGACGCGTGGTGTCCAACAACTTGTCGGCCAGCATGCGTGCCATGTATTCGTGGAATCTTGCAGCCATTTCCGGCTTTTCGCTACGTAGTTTGGCCAGGCTTTCACGCGATAACCGGTAAGCTCGCCCGCGTTCAGATCCGATCACGGAGGCGGAGCGTGGCAACCCGAGATAGAACGCGATCTCACCGACCACCGTTCCCGCATCCATGGTCCGCAGGCGCATTTCGGCTCCGTCTGGCAGCGCCAGCACCACCATCACCTGCCCTGATTCGATGAAAAAAAGGTCGTCTGATTCTGCGCCTTCTTGGATCAACGCATCACCCTTCACGAAGTCGAACGAGTCAAGGAACGAACGGAACTCCTGGGCTTCCACAGTTTCCGGGAAAATACTCTCCAGCGTTGCTTCGATCGGCACGAGCAAACTGGACACCAGTAGTTCTTGCTTGGCGAGTATTTCGTTCTCGCTCCATTCCAGCGCACGGTCCAAATCGGGAAACACCCGAATGTTCTTGTGTTCGCCTTCGTAGATGTGTTCGCGCCGCAATAGTGCCTTAGTCTCGTCCGCAAGGTTAGATAACACCAGGCGGAAATCATGCAGCTCGGAATACTGCGCCATTTTTGTGAAGCTCGCGAGCGCAGATGAATCCAGACCATTCACCAACGAGAAATCCAGAATCAAATGTGTAAGTGCCGGTTGTTCCGCTGCCGCGATTCGTTCCTTGATCGCATTCACGAGCTTGTTAGCTGTCCCGAAAAAGATGTATCCCTGAAGTGTCATCGTCAAAATCTGGTCGCCCGATTGCTTCAGCGCCTCTCTTAGATTCTCGGGACGGTCAACGTTACTGTGCAGTACCGAGCCCGAGGCCACGCGGCGCGTAACCCCGACGCGACTGTACTTGATTACAAAGATAATCAGGCCAAACACTACGCCAACGCCGATCCCTTCCATAAAACCAACAAAAACCGAGACCAGGAATACGGTCACAAGCACCAGATAATCACCGCTGGTCATGCGGAAAAAGCTCCGATACAGCTGCTCGACCAGTAATCCCAGCCCTGTATAGAAAAGCACCAACCCGACGGTCATTTTTGGCACATATGAGAGAAACGAGGTACCGAATAGCAGTACCGCAAGGCACACCAGCGCCGTGCTGAGACCGACGAAACGTACTGGCACACCCAGGCGGCTGGTTAGAATCGAGGGGCCGGGCCCCTGGTAACCGGGCAATCCTCCCGCTAGACCGCCCAAGAGATTGGCCACACCGGCGACACGTAGCTGCTGATTGAGGTCGATGTCCTCCCGGACTGCGAGCTCGACGCTGCTGGCGGCCAGCAGTAGCGAGACCGAAGACAACACCAGCAGGGTGCCGAAACCGATGATCTCTCTGGGGAACAACCACCAATCGGCGTTGGCGAGTGCCGCAATATGACGTGCCGGCGTCCACAGGTGACCTTGCGGCAACGGTCCGATGAGCCATCCCGCTTCCGCAAGCGCAGGTGGCGATCGACCAACGGCGAACGCGACAATCCAAAAAAACACCACCGATCCGAGCAAGATTGCCGGCAGATTGAACCGGTTGACGCGCCAGCGTTGCAAATACCACAGGGCCGCACCCAAACATATGCCCGGCGCCCAGCGCAGTACCTCATCGTAGCGAAACAGCAAAAGGATGTGCTCGGTGGTGGCGTTGATTCCGGTCGTTACCGTGAACGATGCCCGGGTCAACACCCAACCGATCGCCGCAAGAAAGCCGCCTATCACTGGAAACGGGATATATCTGATGAGATCGCCGTACCTGAATTTTCCGAATAGCGCGAACACCAGACCTAACAATAATGAAGACAAGGTGATCAACACGAGCACATTCGGCAGAATACGATCGTCCATACCCGCCGCGTGTAAGGTTGCAGCAATCGAGCTTGCAATCACGCCAATGACCACCACCGGTTGCGACTGGACATAAGCTACCGAACCGGTATATGAGCTCGTAGCTGCAATCGTGGTACCGACAATCGCAGCGCTGACCAGGGCGAGGCCGAGGCCGGCGGGGTAGTATTGCGCAAGGTCAGCAGAAAAGATCAGTGTCGGATAGGAAATACAGGCGCTCAAGGCTAGGCACGACGTCGCCAGGCTCGCAGTCAATGCGTCGAGTGCGTTAGCTCGGTGTATGCCGAGAAAGATGAGAGCCTGGCTTAGTATGCGCATTCATGCACCTGCGCCTATGCCCTCCTGAAACGCGGCCGGTGTCGATCGATACATGGTGTTGCTATAGTTATTGGTTGTTGTCGTTTGTTAGCGTGGGCAGCAACCGAATGGGGTTTTCTTGCGCTGGCTACTTGCCCTTCTTCTCTCCCGCTCCAAAGAGCCGATCCCACTTTTGTTGCACGTCTTCTGTAGCCGTCGGTTCTCCATCTGTCGTTCCGAATAATCCCTCGAGTCGATTCTTAGCTGTTCGCGCCTTGGAGTCATCGCCCGCAACGTAGGCGTGTGCTTTCGGCTTGAAGTAATCGCAAAAGTTGGCTCGCTCCTTTTCTCGTACTTGTTCTGCGCGATCCTCGGTGCATTGATCGCTGACTCGGCGATCGTAGAACTGACAGAGCCGGCAAACATGCAGTTCCACCTCGCACACTGCACAAACCGCGCGCCGCGATAGCGGCAGCAGCTCATGCTTCAGCGAGGCACCACAATTCCAGCATACGAAATCGATCATGTATCCACCGTTGGCCGTAGCCGGGCAGGTACTATGATCCTCTCGATCCGCTCAGGAAGTAAAGGTGACCTGTTCGCTGGCAGGGCCGTGATAACCGGACCATTGATTACTCCGGCGCACCTTGCCAGAGCATTTCATAACCGGTTTCATAGGTCTCCGTGCAGAACTGGGCGACCGCGCCGAATTTCTCCCTGAATATGTGGTCTGCATGCGATCGCTCGTGCTGATCGAACGACTTCCAATAGGTAAGAATGGCTATGTGCTCGTCCGTTTTCCTGGTGGCATCGAACGAGCCTTCCTCGGAGACAAAGCCAGTGTACTTGAACACCTGACCGCCGAGGAAACCACCGGCCTCGTCGCCATAGGTGTTCTTGACAGTGTTGCACATCTCGCCGATGGCGAGTTCGACATCGTCCACAGTGACTCCTTGCTTGAGTTTCACGACGTTGAAAAGCATCACAGCACCGTAAGGAATCGTTAACGGCTCGAACATGGTCATGTCCTCCCGATAGGACCCGTCATCAAGACTCTTGCATAACAGGAAGTTAACTTGCCTCGTCCGGGCGCGATCTTCCGCGACCGTGCGCCCGGCATTATATGCCTGACGACGCTTGAGCCATCAATAAGCGTAGCGCTTGCCTAATCTACATTGATCGATGGCACCTGATTTCGTGTATTATGCCGCTCAATAACGAAGGCCTAAGGAAAAATAACGCAATGATCACGAACTCACGATATGTTTTTGTACCCCCACCGGTGCCGTCGCTTCCGGTTGCCGGGAGTGAGCAGCTCGTGCCGATCCGTCGCATCTACTGCGTCGGTCGCAATTATGCGGACCATGCGGTGGAGATGGGCGGCGACCCCAATCGCGAACCGCCCTTTTTCTTTGGTAAACCGGCGGACACCGTCGTCGCCGGCGGAGGTAACATACCCTACCCCCCTCTGACCAACGACCTGCAACACGAAATGGAGCTCGTCGTCGTGCTGGGCACGGGCGGACACGATATCCCGGAAACACGAGCGCTCGAGCACGTCTTTGGCTATGCCGCTGGTATCGATATGACCCGCCGCGATCTACAGGGGGAAGCCAAAAAACTCGGACGGCCATGGGATATGGCGAAGGGTTTCGACTATGCCGCGCCGTGCTCATCCGTGCAACCGGCAAGCAAGATCGGTCATCCCGGAGAGGGGGCGATCTGGTTGAAGGTGAACGGCGAGACCCGGCAATCGGGTAACCTGAATCAACAGATCTGGAAGGTTGAAGAGGCGATAGCTTATCTGTCTCGATTTCTCACGCTCGCTCCCGGCGACCTTATCTTCACCGGTACCCCGGCTGGTGTCGGACGTGTCGTGCGCGGCGATCGCCTGCAGGGCCACATCGACAGGATCGGCGAACTCGAGGTGATAATCGAGTAAGCGAAACTGCCTGCCTCCCCGGCTAGCAACCTAGCGCCACGGCCGCAAAGCGGCTTCCCCGCCTGCACAATAATGTTGTTAAGCTTGCCTTAAGTTGGACAAGCTACCTTAGGTAGCGGGTGTTGTACCGACAGTCCATTTAGGTACAGCGATTATGGTCACGCCGACACCCTGACACCCCCCCTCTTACCTGGCGTGCCGGATGACCCCTCGGCCCGATCGTGCCTCCCGCGCTCGGGCCATCTTTTTTAAGCTGTCGCGTTTATCACCGCCCGCCCGTCAGACACGACGCACCGCGATGTTGCTCTCAAACAAAAAACCCCGCCCATGGGCGGGGTTTCGAAATTCGTAGCAGCCGTAGGACTCAACGCGCGGGGGTCACATCCACCGCCTGCAGGCCCTTGGGACCTTGCTTGACATCGAACGTGACACGTTGCCCCTCGGTCAGGGTCTTGAAGCCGGTGCCCGTAATAGCGGAGTGATGTACGAACACGTCTTTGCCGCCGTCCTGCGGCGTGATGAAACCATAACCTTTGGATTCATTGAACCACTTAACAGTTCCCGTACGCATAGGTGAAAGATCCTCAAGAATAAACTGACAGTGTTGTTACCTGGAGATTACAGAAAAGAGATTGCAGGCGAACCTTGGGTAGGAATTTCGACTAAACCGGCATTTGTCAAACAAAAAAAGTATAGGCCATCCGTTACTACGTCGCCAATTGTCTACCAGGAACCGACCTTGGCACAAGCCCCGCAGGCATAGAGCAGCGCGTCTGTGACACATATCCGGCTAGCGCTGCAAGTCTTAAAGAAGCCGCCTCTTGGCAGCTTCCCCGCCAAAAAAAAGACCCCGCTATGCGGCGGGGTCTCATTGTCAGGTCTTACGACTGAGCGTTAGCGGCTAGGTGTAACGTCCACCGCCTGCAGGCCCTTGGGACCTTGCTGAACCTGAAAGGTGACACGTTGCCCCTCGGTCAGGGTCTTGAAGCCGGTGCCCGTAATAGCGGAGTGATGTACGAACACGTCTTTGCCGCCGTCCTGCGGCGTGATGAAACCATAACCTTTGGATTCATTGAACCACTTAACAGTACCAGTACTCATAAAGAATAGATCCTCTGTATATTGAACAAGTTACTTCCCTGCAGATCTTCAAACGGGAAACGCGGGCGAACCTTTTAGGAGGGACTTCCGAATAGACCGATATCATTACACTGCAGTGGCGGCAGTATACCCTAATTGCTCACCCGTCCACTAGTCATTATAGGCGCCACCTACCGGGCCTGTATGCGACAAGACGCCCCCAAGCGATGAGGCGGACGCAGCTGGTAACCGCGACCCCGGCCGACAGGCATGACTCGTCGATCTTTGCTACTCTAGCGCCTTGGCCGCCAAAATCCCGACGAAAAGCGCTGATGATTATGCCGACTGAAACCAAGATCACCGAACCGAAAATGGACCCCTCGGACCTTTACCGCGAGGAGATCTTTACTGATCGCAAGGTGGGCACCATCCGCCGACTCACGCCGGTCAAGGCAGATGGCTCTGCCGATAACGCGAGACAAGTGCAGTATCTAGGTCAAACCCAGATTCTCACGGCCGCCGGTGCACTGCCGCTGTCTTTCGAGATCGATGCGAATTCCCTCAAGCAAGCAGCAGAAAAGTTTTCCGAAACGGCCAAGCAAGCCATTCAGGAAGCGGTCAAGGAGTTACAGGAACTTCGCCGTGAAGCAGCATCCTCAATCATCGTTCCAGAAAAAGGCATGGGGGGTATCGGCGGTCCCGGCGGCCTACAAGGTGGTCCGATCCAGCGTCGCTGATCGCATCTAGCGCTCCACGCCCTTCTTACGCTAGGACGCAGTCGCAAGCAAGCTGACTCCCGCGACCCAGACTATCCACTGGCGAGGCATCTCTCGCCATTGTTAGACTCTACCTCCGCCACTCCCCAAGCAACGACCATAACAATCTAAATGCCGACACTTGCGCAAAGCGTTACACCCTTGCGCCTGGTAATACTCGTGTGCGCAGCGCAGGTGCTCGTGCAGATCGGCGCGTTTACCTGGCCGGCACTACTCCCGGGATTTATCGAGCGTTGGAGCCTTACTAACAGCCAGGCCGGTTGGATTACAGGTATCTTTTACGCAAGCTATACGCTGTCGGTGCCCGTCCTTGTCACCTTAACCGACCGCGTGGATCCGCGCGTGGTATATCTCAGCGGTGTCGGCCTCACCATTATCAGTCATCTAGGATTCGCGGCAGTCGCCGACGGGTTCTGGGGAGCGGCGGCGGCTCGCGTAGTGGGTGGTATCGGTTGGGCGGGCACCTACATGACCGGCCTCAAGCTACTTGCAGACCGCGTGGACCTGCGGTTGATGTCGCGCGCAGTAGCCGGACATGCGGCGAGCCTCGGTATTTCGGGCGCATTGTCATTTGTTTTTGCAGGAACAATCGCCAGTTGGCTCGGTTGGCGCGCCGCGTTTATGAGCGCGGCCGCCTGTGCTGTTTTCGCGTGGCTGATCGTTTTTCTTGTGGGACCATCACCGGTACGCAAACCGCAAGCGGCGACGGACAAAGGTAGACTGTTTGATTTCCGCCCAGTTCTGCGCAATCGCTCGGCCATGGCCTACGCCATCGCTTATTGCGCACATACCTGGGAGCTCAATGCGCTACGTGGTTGGGCGGTGGCCTTCCTGGCGTATATTGCCGCGCACAGTAACGAGACGCACCCGTGGATCGCGCCAGCCGCGATTGCCACAGCCATAGGACTCGTTGGCACCTGGGCGAGCGTTAGCGGTAACGAATTATCCATCCGTCTGGGTAGGCAACACCTCGTACGACTGTCGATGGCGGGTTCCATCTGCTGTGCAGCCGTTATCGGCTTCCTCGCACCCGCCAACTATGTCTTCGCGTGCGGGCTTGTGCTGCTGTATGGCTTCGTCGTCTGGCTCGATTCCTCATCGCTGACAGCAGGCGCAGCCGGCGCCGCCGAGGCGCATCGTCGCGGTGCAACCCTGGCCCTGCATTCCATGCTCGGCTATGCCGGCGGGTTTTTCGGACCGCTCGCTATCGGTTGGACTCTGGACTTGGCTGGCGGCATGTCGCCCTTCGGCTGGGGCCTTGCTTTTCTGCACGTGGCGATTGTTATGCTGATTGGCCGACTGTGCTTCAGCTACTTGCGCCCGCAGGATCTTGCCGGCGATCGGAATTCTGCACGCCCTTAATCTGCTCGATCGGAAGCGTGTGCCGGTCAAACTCCTCGGCAAAATTTTATTCTTCGTGCGCGAAACGCTTGATGATGTAGCCGCCCGATTTCTCGTCGTACTCGAGCTCTAGTAACTTGCGCGCCTGCGCCTCTTCCAGCAGCTTGCCAAAAGTGCGAAAACCATGATAGCTCTCGTTGAAACCCGGGTTGCGTCGTTTGAGAGCCTGTTTAACCATCGATCCCCACACCTTCTCCTCGTCGCCACGCTCCTCGAATAGATCCTCCACCGTTGCCAGCACCAGATCCAACGCTTCCTGCTGTTTCTCCTCCTGTGCCCCCGGTACCGACTTGCGGGCCATCTTGGCGACGCCCGACTTGCGTTTGGCGCGGCGTTGCTGCTCGCCCTCTCGTACCAAGTCATCGTAATAGATGAACTCATCGCAGTTCGCAATCAGCAGATCGGAGGTCGACTTCTTCACACCGACGCCGATGACCACCTTGTTGTTCTCCCGTAGCTTGCTTACCAGAGCGGAAAAATCGGAATCCCCGCTAATGCAGACAAAGGTGTCAACATGCGACTTGGTGTAGCAAAGGTCGAGGGCGTCCACGACCATGCGGATATCGGCTGAGTTCTTGCCGGACTGGCGCACATGCGGGATGTCGATAAGCTCGAACGCCGCTTCGTGCATCGGCGCCTTGAAGTCTTTGTAGCGCCCCCAGTCACAGTACGCTTTCTTGACGACAATGTTGCCCTTGAGAAGCAGGCGCTCCAAAACCTTCTGGATATCGAAGGCGGCGTATTTGGCATCGCGCACGCCGAGCGCGATATTCTCGAAATCGCAGAACAAAGCCATGTTCTGGGTCTTGTGTGCGCTCATGGGGCTCCCGGCTGCATAGGTTCAGGAACTCGCGGATCGATGCGCGAGCAAAGACATTTTCCCACAGGCGGGAGAACGAAGCACGGTAAATACCGGCTCCCCATCAGCCGAGCAATGTGGTTGGGGCGAGACGCGAACAGGCGGCGGTGTCGAGTGGCTACAGGTTGCCCAAAACCTGCTCATCGAGCTGCACGCTCTGCGGCACCGGTTTGCTGTCTGGCTCCGGTACGGGTTCGTCGCGTGACTCCAGCAGCGGCACGATAAGCGGCGTACCGGGGCGCAGGGCGCTCAAATCGAGATCCGGATTGTATTGACGCAGCAGCCAAAGGGGCACGTCATATCGGCGCTGCGACAAGATCCACACCGATTCACCGCGCTGCACGATGTGCTCACGGGTGTCGCTGATCTGAAAGCGGGCGAAGAATGCCTCCTGGAGGGCACGATGATATGCGAGCCGTCGTTGCTCGAAGGTTTCCGCATTTATCCGCTCGAACTTCAGGCGCAGACGCCGACCCACCACCACCGGCTGGCCGTAGCGCATGCGATTGAGACTACGCAGGCTGGCGGTACGGACTTCGAGCCACTCGGCGTAATGGCCGAGGGTCTCGACCGCTTGTACCTCAATCGTATTGTCCGCAGCCACTGAGTAATCGCTCGGGTCTGCCGCTAGCGCGGGATGGGCCGCTGTCGGTAGTGTCGGACCGAGCGCCTCGGCTTCGCTGGCGGAGGCGGGCTCGGCCGACTCCACCTTGGCCACCTCAGCCGGCGTCATCTCGTGCTCCTCTTGCGCCACGGCAGATACCGCGTCTGCTGCCGCCGTAGCGTGTGCCGGGGTGTCCCGCACTTGCGCTTGCTCTGACGCGGCGAGCGTCACACGCAGCACTTGCCCTGCGCGTATCAGGTCTTTGTCGGAGAGCCCGTTCGCCACAAGCAACGCGTCCTCGCTCACGCCGAAGCGATTGGCGATAACCGACAAGGTGTCACCCGGGCGTACTTGGTACTGGCCGTCAACCAATGGCGTTTCTCCCGTAATGCTTCTGGCAGTCGGTTCGTAGGGGGGCAAACGCAAGATCTGTCCTTCCTGTATGCGATGGCGACTATGCAATCCATTGGATGCGACCAGCGTGTCAACGCTGACATTCAGGCGCGTGGCGATGTCGCCCAACGTATCGCCGAAGCGTACTTGGTAAAAACGGTCACGCTGCTGGGCGTGGTACTTCTCTGACGCTGCGATACGCTCGATCACGACCTCCGCGGGTTCACGCAGAACCTCACGCGGAACGCGAATCTCGTAGCCGCGCGGGATGTACTTGGTACCGCTCCAAACCGCCGGCCGCAGCGCGAGATTGCTCTGTTGCAGAATAGCGCGATCCACACCAAGCACTCGCTGCAGCGTATTCGCGGTAATAAACGCTGGAATCTGCACGAGCTCGGTGTCAGCCGGCTGCTCGCGATGCAATGAGCCAAAGTACTTTTCCGCATTGAAATGCACGTCTATCGCAGCGAGAAAGGCCGGATAAAAGTTGCGCGAGGAAAAACCGAAGGTGCGGCTGCGGTACTGGCGCACGATGGTGGTAATGTCGTCGGTACCGAGTTTATGCACGGCCTGGCGCATTCCGGCCGCACCGTGATTGTAGGCGGTGATGGCCAACGGCCACGTGCCCGTTACGTCATGGTTGTGCTCGAGTAGCCGTGCCGCCGCCACTGTGGCCCTGAAAGGATCGAGGCGTTCATCGACCACGCTATCGACGCGCAAGTAACGGCGCCCTGTGGAACGCGTGAGCTGCCACATCCCGGCGGCACCGACGCGCGAATAGGCCAAGGGATTGTACGAAGACTCCACGTGCGGAAGCGCCACAAGCTCGACAGGCAGGTCCATATCCGTCAATGTCTGGCGAATATAGTCTTCCCAGGCACCGGCCCGAATCAGACCCGCGCGAAACCGGTCGGCCTGACCCAGCTGGAAGCGCAACTGGTAAGCGGCTGACCGTAGGGTTTGCTGACTGACATCCGGTGGCCACAGATCCAACACATGCTGCTGCTCCTCGTTCAGCCCCTGACGTCTGCCACCCGCAAGCTGAAGCAAAATAGTACGATAATGCTGCTTCCTCGTTCTAACCTGCTGTCGGCGCTCGCGCTCGCTTAACGTCGACGGAAATTGCACGACCTCATAGATCACGTTGAGATCACGCTCGTCATGGATAAAACCGCCGTTTGTGTCCACTTCGGTGTAAACACGAATCCAGAAACGGACGTCAGGCTCGAGCTCAGAAGGCCGCGGGAATTGTTGCGAGGCATCGGCAGCGTAAGCATTGCACGTGCACACTGCAAATACGATCAAACACCAACGAGTCATGATGGTTTTCACTACGTCAGTCCATGAGGCAAGGCAGCGCATAACCTTAAGCAATAGGAACCCTGGTACATGCCGTCAAGTGCGGACGGTGCCGGATGCCGTTTTGTGCGCTGCTACACATGAGTTTATACCGATTGTCCCGCATCGTGCGGATGCTGCGGTACCGTTCGGCGGGGCACACTGCCGGCTGTCGAGTATACCGACGTTTCTCCTGGTTTTCGTGCACATTCTACATTTAATCGCGCGTACAATACCCCTCGGTTGTTTGCCGTGCCGATACGTAACGGAGCCGGACATGTGCTCACGATGCTGGGTATTGGGCGCCATCGTCATAATGGTCGTTTTGCTTGCGCCTCTGGTACAAGCGGGATCGCTGCATGACGCCGCGTCGGCTGGCGATGTCGATAAGGTCAAACGTTTGCTTGACAAGGGCGCCCGGCTGAACGTGCGAAACGTAGAGGGGTTCGCGCCGCTGCACGTCGCCGCGTTTACGGGCCACACGGAAGTGGTGAAACTGCTCATTGCCGCCGGGGCCGAGGTGAATGTGCGCGATAAGTATGAGCAAACACCGCTGCTGCTCGCCGCCAGCGAAGGCCAATTGAACGTGGTCGAGGTGTTGATCAGCAACGGCGCCGATGTGAACGCCAAGGCCAACAACGGCGTCACGCCGCTGAAGGCTGCACTCGCCGGGCACCACGGCAGCGTCGTCGCGCTGCTCGAACGCCATGGGGCAAGAGAATAGTTGGTATCGAGCAGCGCTAAACTTGCTGACGTGAGCGGCGCCGGCGCTCGCTCTCTGTCAAAAGCTTCTTGCGCAACCGGATGCTGGTAGGGGTAACCTCCACCAACTCGTCATCATCGATAAACTCGAGGGCCTGTTCCAAAGACAAGCGCACGGGCGGCGTCAGCAGAATGTTTTCGTCTGAGCCAGCGGCACGGACATTCGTCAGATGTTTGCCTTTGCTGGGATTGACCACCAGATCATTACCGCGACTATGTATACCGACGATCATGCCCTGATAAACCGCTTCACCCGGGCCGATGAATAGACGTCCCCGCTCCTGCAAGTTGAACAGCGCATAAGACAGTGATTTTCCGTCGACCGTGGACACCATGACACCGTTGTTGCGCTGACCGATAGCGCCGGGCACGCGACGATCATAGCCGTCGAATACGTGATAGATCAGCCCCGTGCCTGCGGTTGCCGTAAGGTATTCCGTGCGAAACCCGATCAGCCCGCGAGCGGGAATGCGATAATCCAGGCGTAATCGACCGTTACCGTCGGGCTGCATGCTGAGCAGCTCGCCTTTGCGCGCGGCCAGACGGCTCATTACCGCGCCCTGGTAATCCTCTTCGAAATCTACCGTCAGCAGCTCCCAGGGCTCGCGGCGTTGGCCGTCGATTTCGAGCTCAATCACTTCGGGGCGGGAGACCGCTAGCTCGTAACCTTCTCGGCGCATGGTTTCGATCAACACCGCGAGATGCAACTCGCCACGGCCAGCCACGTGGAACTTGTCGGGATCCTCGGTCGGCGCCACTCGCAGCGCCACGTTGTGCTTCAACTCCCGCTCCAGTCGCAGTCTAATCTGGGAGGCCGTCAGATACCTGCCCTCGCGTCCGGCGAACGGTGATTTGTTCACCTGAAAGGTCATGCTGATGGTCGGCTCGTCCACCTTCAATGCCGGCAATACCTGCGGGTAGTCAGGATCGCACAAGGTATCGGATATGCGCAGATCCTCTATGCCGCTGAACATGACAATGTCGCCGGCACTCGCCACCGGCACACGCCGACGCTCGAGCCCGTGAAAACCGTAAAGCTCGAGCAAGCGCCCGCTGCGCATAGCGCCATCGGCACCGACGACACTGACCGTGGTGTTAGCCCGCACCTGACCACGGCTAACGCGGCCTATGCCGAGCACCCCGACATAGGAGCTGTAATCGAGACTCGAGACCTGCAACTGCAGCGGACCATCCTGGTCCACCTGTGGAGCAGGTACATGGGTAATGACAGCCTCGAACAACGGCACCATGCCCTGATCACGCACATCGGGTCTGGTGCCGGCATAACCGGCCAACGCGGAAGCGTAGATCACTGGAAAGTCGAGTTGTTGGTCGGTAGCACCGAGCCGGTCGAACAAGTCAAAGGTCTGATTCAGGACCCATTCCGGGCGTGCACCATCCCGATCGATCTTGTTGATCACCACCAGCGGCGTGAATCCGCGGGCGAAGGCCTTCTGGGTAACGAAACGGGTTTGCGGCATGGGTCCCTCCACGGCGTCGACCAACAATAGCACGCTGTCTACCATAGAGAGCACGCGCTCCACCTCGCCGCCGAAATCCGCGTGCCCTGGCGTATCGACAATATTAATACGCCAATCGCGCCAGCATATGGCGGTGTTCTTCGATAAGATAGTGATCCCGCGTTCACGTTCGAGCTCGTTCGAGTCCATGACCCGTTCCGGCAAATCGATGCGCGCATCGAGCGTGCCGGATTGCCGCAGCAGCTGATCGACGAGCGTGGTCTTGCCATGATCGACATGGGCGATGATGGCGATGTTGCGGATCTGCTGCGCCGACGACTGATTGACAGCGGAAGAGCACAACGCTCCGTTCATAAGGTTTTGCTCCACGATAAGCGATATTGTCTGCCGCTAGCGTCTCACGCGAGGGGCGAAAAAGTACCGACCAACAACTTAGTAACAGGTTACTCCCCAGTGTCATGTGCCGTAGGCCCATGGCCTGCGGCTGCTCTAGGTGAAGACGAGCTCTCGTTCGAGGTTAGCCGGAAGGGGGTTACCGCGAAGGGTTCGGCAGCACACCGGGCTGCGGCAAACCGGCGTCAGTATAGCAGATGCACAGGGAACCCTGTGACTCGCGTCTAGCGCTTGCCGGGAAGATCATTGCTGGCGGATGCAATTAGCCAGTTCTTGGCAGGACGGCGCATTTTCTTGATTGCCGCCTCCCGTTGCGCCGCGGAGCGACGACTATGCCCGCTTTCTAGATAAACCACTTGTGCTGGCTGGCGCCCGCGAAAGTACTTGGCCCCGCGCCGACCGGCATGTTGTGCGACACGCCTTTCGACATCGTCTGTGATCCCCGTGTACAGCGAATCATCGTCACAGCGGATCATGTAGACGTACCAGTGCATGGCAACAACCGCTCAGCCCAAATTATCGTCCGCACGGCGCCCACGCCCCTGACGTCGGTTCCCTTCAAGACGTATCGCCGAACGGCGTTCATGTCGCCTGCGCCGTTGCCGTTCGCGCCTTTCAAAGCGTTTGACTGTCGCGGTAGCAACCCGTGCCGCAGCAGTTGCACGTCGGTGGGCCCGAAAC
Source organism: Candidatus Muproteobacteria bacterium (assembly GCA_003251795.1). GTDB lineage: Bacteria > Pseudomonadota > Gammaproteobacteria > Acidiferrobacterales > SPGG2 > SZUA-472. The sequence goes on along the minus strand of QKEI01000151.1, from coordinate 16,488 downwards.
TTGCGCCCGATCACCACCAGCAGCAGCGCTAACGCGACAAGAATCAGCAGCTTTAGCAGTCCCGGCACGGTTGTCCAACCATTACGAGAACACGAGATACGGCGCAGGATACCAGGAAATCAAACGCCGCGGCACTGCGCCACCATCCCGAGATGGACTCTACTGGTGCTGAAAAAGACTGCACCTCGCCGGTCATATCCACGTGTCTCAACAGTCCCTGGTAATCGTTACCGCCATCGTAAACAAAGCTGCTGTCGACGTAAGCTAACTCGATGCAGGCAAGCCGATAACCTGCCTGACGCAGTACCCAGCTCTGGATCGCACAATCATAGACATGGTGATCCTTAATACGGGAAGCTGATTTCACTTCTACGACCCTTACGCCGTCGGGTCGTTTCTCAAGTACATCGGTACGCACCAGCACGCCGTCATGCTCCACCGTGGCCTCGAAAAATACGCCATTGCCGGGGCTCGCGAGCGCGGCAGCTGTTTCACGCAGGGCGCTTTCGAGGTCATGGTCGTGACCGATCAGGTGCCCGTGAGGGTAAGATTTCCGTGCCAGCTCGCCGACCCGGCTGCCAGCAGTAAAGATGCCCTGCAGGCTAGCCGATTCCTCAGCGAATTCTGGATGGTATGTCTTTAAATACAACTGCTTGGGGCACTAGATGCCGGCCAGTATACGTGACTTGGAGAGGCCGTAGGAACGCATAGGAAAGCAACGGACAGTAGCAACACCGTAGCAGGGCTCCGCCGCAACGCAAGGCGGGGTATCGCCCGTCGACGACGGCCCAGCGTCGGGCTCGGGCAATGCAACCAACCACTCGAGTCGCGGCGTTTTTGCGAGGTAACGTTCGTGTTTCTGCCCGCACTCGGGTAAACTCGACGCGATTGCACGTCAGTTAGGTCATTTCAGAGTCTCTCGCGGTAGCACCCTGTAAAGATACCTTTCATTGATATGCGATCGAGCGCACAGTCATTGACTTAACTAGAGGTGTAAGATGGCTACGGGTACAGTAAAGTGGTTTAACGAATCTAAGGGGTACGGTTTCATCTCTCCCTCCGATGGCAGCCCTGATGTGTTCGTACATTTTTCGGCGATCGAAGGCAGCGGTTTCAAGACCCTGACGGAGGGCCAACAAGTGAACTTTGAAGTCGAGAAGGGTCCGAAGGGGTTGCAGGCAACGCGGGTTACGGCCCAACGCTAATCCGACGTGCGCTCGCAGCGCGAGCGAGAGTGCTTCGCTGTTGGGTTGTTTAGTTTGCGCCCCAAGGGCGTTTTGTTTCTTGTTTAACGAGGATACCCACTTGAAGAAAATGTTCGTCGGTAACTTACCCGCCGAGGCCTCGGAGCAGTCCGTGCGGGAGTTATTTTCACAGTTCGGCACTGTGCGCTCTATCAGTCTGGCATCGGACATATTCACGCGCAAATGCCGGGGTTTCGGCTTCGTCGAAATGGAAGGTCACGAGGCGCGCGCCGCGATCGCTGGTCTCGATGGGAGAACCTTTAGCGGCAAATCGCTGCGGGTGTGTTTCGAAGAACCGCGCGCTCAGCGCGGTCGCAGGCGCCGCTAGTTTCCTCTAAGCTTCGGCGTTCCGCGCCTGGCGGCTTTCTCCTGAACCCGCCGATCGAAGCGTTCGACGTTGACTATTACCCGTTCGTGGCTGCCTTCGCCAATGATCTCCACTTCATCCTCAGCAACCACGCGAAAACTCAGTTGCCGTGCTTCTACCTGCGTGAGCTCGGCATGGGCGCGTACCTGCATGCCGACGGGCGTGGCGGCGATGTGTGAAACATCGAGACGAATCCCGAGCGTCTGATAGCCCCGCGGCAAATGCGCCTCAACGGCAGCCAACGCCGCCGCCTCCATCAGGTTGACCATGACTGGCGTGGCAAGCACCGCGATCTTGCCGCTGCCCACATGCGGTGCGGTATGTTCCAGGCCAACGATAAGCTCGGCGACTCCTTGAGCGCCGGTGGGAAGGGTAAACTCACGCATCGTCATATCTACCTCGGTGAAGTGGTTTCGGCACGGCGCGTGTTATCGGCTACGATGCGCTAGTCTTGCCGCAAGTTCACTGAAAATCCCTAACGACCGTAACTGTAAGGTCGAAAAACACTACTCGCAACGAATTGTGCAAGTCACGCACACACGCCGCCGCTTCGCTCACTCCAAGTACGACGAAAATAGCTGACGCATGTCAGCTAGCTCGTCGAGGATGGCGAAGGGCAACGTCTTCGCCAACACATCGAGGATAACGACCGCGTTGACCGCGGCATCTTCCTCGCTCGCACCACGCAGACGCTGTGCCATCGCCCGGTTAATAACCTCAAGATCCGCGTAGATTTGTGCGAGCCCACCTAGATCGAGATCGGGCCGCTTACCACCACGGCAGGCGAAATATTGAGCCAGCAGATACATCGATGTTGCCCGATAAACCGTTTCCTCCATCGAGGCCAGGGGCAGATGGAATCGTGCCATGGGTCGAAAATGCGCCGTGTGGGGACACGCGCTTGTCGCCATGATAAGCCCCAACAACGAACTGACCGCGCGTTGCGCGGTGGTACTAGCCGATACGGTCCGTCGAGACTCACGCACATGCAACTGCACTGGCTCGTGCGACTGCAAATCGCCGATCCCGTGCACCAGGGGCACCAGGTTGACCGCAACGGGGCAACGCGGATGCTCTGCGGCGTTCAGCGGGCAGTTGGGACACTGGTGGAATTGAAGCGTGGTCCACGACGGTAGCAACGATTGTTGCGGCACACCTGGCGCCACCGTGCCGCTATCGAGTCGAACCCTGAACACGCGTTCGCTGCGCTCGGGACAGTTCAAGCGATACTCGATCTCCACTGCGTCCATACAGCCAGCCCGTACGTCGAGGCGTGCCATGTTAAACCCATTCCGCTGTGGGTCAAATTAGGCCCGCGGCCAACGAGCGGTTCGTGAGAAATGCATATCATCGCGGAAGACCCTGCTTTTTTTTCTTCGTGAGCTATGTTTGCAGTAGGCATTAGCAATCTAGGCGCATAACGGTAATGCAAGAAAACACAGCAACGGCAGCAAAGAAACAGCGTTCCCGTCGCGAACGCGTACGGCGCATGTTTCCCGATCGCCGCGGTGCACAGCGTGCGGGTGCAGACCGCCGTCACAGCCCCGGGCGGCGCAAGGGCGATAAGGCCTGAGGCTCCCGCTAGGGGGCGACCAGCGCAGCTGCTCGAGCCGAGCCCAAAGCCTCGGCCTTAATCGGCCATTTTCCACGGACGCACGCCATCCTGGGCAGACCTTTGAAGCGCCCCGCGGCGCCCCCATCTCTAGCGCTTACGCAAGCGCGGATAATCGCGCCCTCCAGGGACATGTAGAGATGGACGGGGACTTGGTCTTCACAAGCACTGACAGCGATAGTGGATCCGCACCAGGAGAAAATGGAGCCCGCACGAGCGCGCAAGAGGAAGAGTTACTCGATGCCTACTCGCGAGCGGTGGTGCACGTGGTCGAGCAGGTCGGTCCGGCGGTAGCGAACATCGCTGTTGGTGGGCGCCAGCAGGGTGCGGGCTCAGGTGTGGTCGTCACACCAGATGGCTACATCCTTACCAACAGCCACGTGGTACACGGCGCCGCTCAGTTGGTGACCTCCTTCACCGATGGCAGCCAATGTGAAGCGAGTATCGTCGGTACAGACCCTGCGACCGATCTCGCGGTGATTCGTGCGCACGCCCATTCGCTGGCATTCGCCGAGCTCGGCGACTCCACGCGACTGCGTGTTGGCCAACTGGTGATTGCCATCGGCAACGCCCTTGGCTTTGAGTCGAGCGTTTCCACCGGAGTGGTCAGCGCGCTAGGACGCAGCCTGCGAAGCCAGCAGGGTCGACTCATCGAGAATATTGTCCAGCACACAGCGCCGCTAAATCCGGGCAACTCGGGTGGCGCCCTGCTCGATTCTCGTGGGCAGGTGATGGGCATCAATACCGCCATCATCGCCCGCGCCCAGGGTATCGGTTTTGCCATCCCGGCTCTTACCGCACGCTGGGTGTTGTCGCAGCTGCTACAACATGGTCGGGTGCGCCGCAGCTATCTCGGAATAGTCGGGCGCGAGCGTCCGCTCGATCGTCGGTTGGTAAGGGCCTTGAACCTGCCAGCGGAAAGGGCCGTGGAGATCGTATCGCTCGATGCGCGCGGACCGGCCCGCCAAGCGGGCCTTCGCAGTGGTGATATCGTCATAGGCGTAAATGCGCAAGCTGTCGCCCGTGTCGACGATCTACACCGGGCGCTGACCGAGTGGCCCTTGGTCACCCCGGTGACGCTCACCATACTGCGGGGCAAGCATCAGATCACAGTTTCGCTCACACCGGCCGAGCTGAGTGACTGATTGGCGGTAGCACTGTGGCCGCCCGCAACTCAGCTGGCACTCCAAGAATAATTAGCGCTGTAAGAACCTGGCGAGGCGCACGAGCGCGAGCGTTTCACGCTTGCTAAAGGCGCGAAGCGCGCCAATCAGCTGTTGGCGTCGCTCGGGCGCGATCGTTGAATCGATGACGTCGAGATAAGCGCGTGCGGCGTCCGCATCGGCTTGCACTTCGTCTAATTCGGCGCCGGCGAGATCAGGAGCGACGGTGGGCAGCAGTCCCTTCAATGTCCACGTGCCCTTCGGGGACAAATGAAAATAGTGGGCCTGGGCGATCGCGCGCAGATCGATCAGGCGGTCGATGGTCAGCGTCAAGCGATCCGCCAGGTTTGGATACATCTCGGCTAGATCAATAATCACCAGTTCGGCAAAACGCGTGTAGGTGAAGACCGGTCCGACCTCACCGAGGATCGCCAGCAGGTGCCCCGCCAGCGAGGCCATTGGTGGCTCTCCACTCGGATCCAGAAATCCGGCATGGCGCACGTTGCCAGTCTCATTTTCGATATGACAAGACCACTGGAATGGCAGCGGTTGGTACGGCAGTGTACCGGTCCACAATGGTTCGGCAGGCGCGATGGTGGCAAAGGAGAGGTAATAGCGCGGGTACGGCAAGCTGCGTAGTTGTGCGGCCGCTTCGCGGTCAAGCTCGGCCTGGCGTTCAGCCGTCGTACGCCGAATACGCTCATGCACCGGATACGCGTGCACCTGGGACAAAGCCACTTGACTCATCGTACAACCCCCAACGCAAAACCGCTGCCAACGGATTTGCAAGTTCCAGACCAGATCGACGGAATAATGGCGAACGCTCTTCTGCAGCCGTCGGTCAACGAATCCGGTTTGGCACTCACAGCAACCGTTGCCGGTGCTCGCCAAATAGTGGCAGCAGCATGCCGCGCCACGGCGGCCGCTATAGCGGGTTTAGCGAGTACAGGAGGTACGCCGCTTAAGCCCGGCGTACCCAGATGGCGGTATCGTGAAACACGGCCCCGCCGTTAGGCGGGCCCGGGTCAGCGCTGACCAGGGCGTTGATGCCGATGCCCTCTTCGAAGGCACGATTGGGCCAGATACTCTCCACCACGACCACTCCCGGCTGCACCCCATCAAAGGGTCGGGCATGTACCACGACCGAGGCGAGGCGGTTACCGAGACGTACGCGATCACCCGTGGCAATGCCGAGTGCTGCGCAATCCCGAGGGTGGATGAGTAACGTCGGCCTGCCCTCCTGTGTCATGGAAGTTGGCGTCTCGGTGAAGGTGGTATTGAGGTAGTTACGCGCCGGCGCCGTCACCAGGCGAAAGGGGTGTTCGCCATCGGCTTCGTCGATGCTGGCAACATGGTCGGGCAGCGTCGGCATGGCCGCATGTGCCTTACCCACCCGCGCCCAGTCCGGTTTGAAGTGAAAACGCCGGTCCGGTGTCTCGAAACCATTGAGAAAGTGCGCAGATTCGAAATCAAGCGCGCAATCGTGCCAGTGATTGCGATAGAGGCTGTCGGCATCCGGCCAGCCCGAGCGCTTGACAGTTTCTTCTATCAGCTGCCAAGCCGTCATTTCGAAACCCGCATGCTGCGCCCCTAGGCGTCTGGCAAGCTCACAGATCACCCAGTGATTGCACCGAGACTCAGCATAGGGCTCAATCACCTTGCGCGTAACTTGCAGGTACGTGTGACCCCCGCCTTTGTAAATATCGTCATGCTCGAGGAAAGTGGTCGCCGGGAGCACGATGTCCGCCATCGCCGCCGTTTCCGTCATGAACTGTTCATGCACGCAAATGAACAAGTCTTCGCGCGAGAACCCCTGCCTCACTTTGAGCGAATCAGGCGCCACCACCATGGGATTCGTGTTCTGGATGAAAAGCGCGGCGATCGGCGGGCCGCCTTGCAGATCACCAGCGTTGCCACAGAGCACTGGACCGATGCGGGACTGATCGAGTACGCGCACGCTGGGGTCCAGGGCGTCGGTACCCTTGATCAGCGTGTCATCGATCCCGTAAAAAGCGTGGTTGCTGTAAAGCGCGCCGCCTCCTCGGTATTGCCATGCCCCGGTCACCGCCGGTAGGCAAGTTACCGCGTGCACATTGGCGGCGCCGTTGCGTGACCGCGAGAGGCCGTAACCTACGCGAATGAAGGATCGTCGGGTGCGCCCATAGAGACGCGCGAACTCTTCGATTGCCTCAACGCTCAGGCCCGTGATGGCGGCCGCCCATTGTGGCGTACGGCTCGCGAGATGGCGCTCGAGCTCCGCCGGGACGTCCGTGTACACCCGCAAGTAATCGCGATCGGCATAACCCTCCTTGAACAAGACATGCATCACCGCGCAGGCGAGCGCACCGTCTGTGCCCGGACGCAACATCAAGTGCAAGTCAGCCTTCGCCGCCGTCGCCGTGCGGTAGGGATCGACCACCACCAGCTTGGCGCTTCGCTCGCGCCGGGCGCGCGCGACATGTCGCATGACGTTGACTTGGGTGCTGACGGCGTTGCAACCCCACACGATAATAAGATCGCTTTCTCCCATCTCGCGCGGATCGACGCCGCGTTTGATACCAGTGCCCGCGTTCCAGCCGGCATCGACCAGGGTGATGCAGATGGTGGAATGCTGGCGCGAGTATTTCATGACATGGCGTAAACGCTCGATGCCATCGCGCTGCACAAGTCCCATGGTGCCCGCGTAAAAATATGGCCATACCGCTTCGCTACCGTGGGTATTTGCCACGCGCAACAGTTGTTCGGCCACTTCGTCCAGGGCTTCGTCCCACGAGAGCGGCCGAAAGGCGCGCGCACCTTCGCCCTTGGGGCCGACGCGCCGTAGCGGTACACGCAGGCGTTCGGGGTGATGCACGCGCTCAGCGTAACGCGCCACCTTGGCACAGATCACTCCCGCCGTGTAACCGTTGTCCTTGGCGCCGTAAATGCGTCCGATCGTATGCGCGTCGACCCGCTCTACTTCGAGCGCACAGGTACTCGGACAGTCGTGCGGACAGGCGGAATGGAATCTCGGAAGCTTTTGGGTGCGCGCCATGGACGGGCTCGGCAAGGAATTTGCACATTATTCCATCAACATGCGAACAGGGCGACAACAGTCACAGTCGGCACGCCGGCGGCCAAAGCAGCCGGGTACGACCCCCATTGGTCGGCAGCCGCGGCGCGCTGATCAGAAACGGCTTGGCAAACCCCACAGCCATGCCGGAACCTGGGCTAGCTACAATTACGTAGACCACGCTTTTCGTCGAAAACGAGTCATGCTCGCCCGGCCTTTCATAACAATATCAACATGTTATCTCAGGCCTATAGTTCGTGCCTGGGACGGGCTACTGTTTTACTGGCATACGCGCGATAGAAGCGATTGGCCATTCTTTTCGCTGTTGACCCTACCTGTTATTGCGGTCGTACTGATCACCTATTTCTCGCTCACCCCGCGGGACGATAACCAGCAGTTGGTTTGTCTTGCGCTCAACGTCTATCACGAGGCCCGCGGCGAACCCCTGGCCGGCCAATACGCGGTCGCCGAAGTAACGATGAATCGCGTCGCCTCATCACGCTATCCAAACACGGTTTGTGAGGTTGTCTACGAGAAGAATTGGGATTACATCCGTCGCCGCTATGTGGCCGGGTTCTCCTGGACTGAGTTTGATTCAGTCAACAAGCCGCAAGCGAGAATGTGGCAACAGGCCTGGGACGTCGCCAACGCCGTCTACTTCAAGCGACGTGCGCCCAAGCTGCAGGGGGTTCTGTTCTACCACGCCCGCCACATCAGGCCGAGCTGGGCAAGAGGGAAAAAACCCGTGGCTCGCATCGGCCGTCACGTGTTCTATAAAGAATTACACTCGTGACCTGACTGACTAGGACGCTGTCAGGCGGCACTGCCGGCTTTGACAGATGTCTGTGTTGCCCGCCAACCGGCGCCCCGCATGAGCAAACCCATGGTCGCAATTGTCGCCAGGTAGAAGAGCAATTGCATGGCCGTGGGCCTATCGTTATAGCCGATCAGGATATGCAGTAATTGACCAATGAAACTTTCCTGGCTCAGGATGTGCGAGCTGTCCCAGACCTGTGGATATAGACTCGGCAGCAACCCCGCCTGCGTAAGATAACCGGCCGCATTGGCGGCAAGCCCCGCTGCCAGCAACAAGATGATCCAGCCGGTGAAAGTGAAGAAATGGTGCAATGGCACGTACAGCAAACCACGGTAGAACAACGCCCCGAGCAGCGCACCAGCGAGCAATCCCAGCAAACCCCCGCTGAGCAACATCATAGGGTTGGTGCCGCTAGCGGTCAGGCTGTAGAGGAACAGCACCGTCTCTGAGCCCTCACGTAACACGGCCAGCGCGGTGACAATCAACATCGCCGATAACGGCCGTGCGCCGACGCTGACATCATGGCCCAAACGTTTCATGTCTGCTGCCACTTTGCGCCCATGGGCACTCATCCACACGTTATGCCACCCGAGCATCAGCACAGCCGCCAACAAAACCGAGGCGTTGAGAAGCTCCTGGCCGCGACCCTCCAGCGCATCAGCGATGGCGCCGGTGAACGCCGCCACTACGGTTGCGCCGAGGATGCCGATAATCGTGCCCGCGAGAATCCAGCGACCACGGGCGGCGACGCCGCGGCTCGCACCCATCACAATAGCGATGATTAGCGCCGCTTCCAGCACCTCACGGAATACGATAACCGCAGCACCCAGCATGATGTGTTCCGTTACTTGACGATCAATCTGCCCTTGGCCGTGGCTTCATGGTACTCACCAAAGAAGCTATAAGTTCCTGGTTTTAGCGGACCGATCCATACGGTCGCCTTGCTGTTCCCGGCCACCACTTTTTCTCGGCCTAGATCGTGGCTTTCGAACTCTTCCGGTGTGGCATCCTGGTTGTCGATGACAAGCTTCAATTTCTTGCCAGCGGGCAGCGTGATTTCGGCCGGATCGAAACGGTGGTTCTTGATAACAATGGTCAACTCAGTAGTCTCGGCCCAGCCGTACACGGGTAGCAACAGTGCACTGGCCAATAACAACCCAATCAACTTCGACTTCATATATACCCACCCCCGTTTGCTCGTCTCACCATACCGGGCACATCCGCCCACCTGGCGTTAATGATAATGATTCTTATTAAGATATACAAGCCCCGTAGCCCGCCCAACCAGGGGTTCCAGCGGGCAGGCCGGGCCGAAGAAATCTAATCTTGCCCCCTCACCCTCAGCCGATTCCTTCCAGATAGGTCCAGCGCTCATAAGCCTGTTGCAGCTCTTGGCGGATCTGCTCGAGACGCCCGACGGTACTGCTTATAGTCTCCTTGTTCTGCTGGTAGAACTCGCCTCGGCTGAGCTGTTGCTCGAGCTCGTGTTGCTCCTGCTCCAGCGCTTCGATACGCGCGGGTAGGGCCGCTAATTCTCGCCCTTCCTTGTAACTCAATTTCTGTTTGCGCCCGGCGTCCTTACCTCGCTGGGCTTGCGCGTTGGATGCTTTATCGCCATCGCTCTTGTCGGTGACAATCGCTGCGGGCTTTCTTTGTCTTAACCAATCCTCGTAGCCCCCGGCATATTCGCCAATCCTGCCCTCGCTTTCGAATACCAGCGTACTGCTCACCACATTGTCGAGAAACGTCCGATCATGGCTTACCAGCAGCAAGGTACCGTCGTAATCCGCCAGCAAATCCTCTAGTAGCTCGAGTGTATCGACATCGAGGTCGTTGGTTGGCTCATCCAGGACCATCATGTTTGCTGGTCGGGTAAACATTTTCGCCAACAACAAGCGGTTGCGTTCACCGCCAGATAGGACACTAACAGGCGAATCGATGCGTTCCGGTGGAAACAGGAAATCCTTCAAGTAACCGACGACATGGCGTAGGCGTTGTCTAACCCTCACGTAGTCCTGTCCTTCGCTGATATTCTCGCGCACAGTCTTTTCCGGCTCGAGCTGAGTCCGCTGCTGGTCAAAATAGGCCAGTTGCAAACGCGTGCCCATAATGATTTCACCAGCAACCGGCTTGATCTCGCCGAGGATCAGCCTCAGCAACGTGGATTTACCGCAGCCGTTCGGCCCGATGATGCCGATGCGATCTCCACGCAAGATACGCGTCGACAAGTCGTGAACTACCCAATGATCATCGTAGCGAAAGCTGACATGACGCAAATCCGCCACCAACTTACCTGCCAAATCACCAGCATCCATCACCAACTTAGCCTTACCCTGCATTTCGATGCGCTGACGACGTGCTCTACGCATCGCTTGTAACGCCCTCACTCTGCCTTCGTTACGTGTACGTCTCGCCTTGATGCCTTGCCGTATCCAGGCCTCTTGTTCCGCCAGCTTCTTATCAAACCTGGCGTTCGCCTTCGCTTCAGCCTCCAGCAATTCATCCTTCCGTCGCAGGTAGTATTCATAGTCACCAGGAAAAGAACGCAATCTTCCCCGGTCCAGCTCGATGATACGCGTGGCCAAATGCTGCAACATGGTACGGTCATGAGTTATGAACATCAGCGCACCGGGGAATGACCGTAGAAACTCTTCCAACCAGGTAATGGCGGCGATGTCCATATGATTGGTCGGTTCATCCAGCAACAACAAGTCGGGATTGCTCACCAAGGCCTGTGCCAGCATCACTTGTCGCCGTATCCCACCGGAACAGTCAGCCATGCGTTTGTCCGCAGGTAATGACAAACGGCTCAAGACCGTTTCGACTTTTTGTCTGATGTTCCACGCGTCCAACGCATCGATCCGCTGCTGCAGGGCTGACAACGTATCAAGGGACGCCGTCTCGGTACTGCCGACATGATGTGTCGCATTGTGGTAGTCGCTGAGCAGCTGGCCCAACTCACCCAGACCGGCGGCTACGACCTCGTAGATCGAATCGGCCATATCACTAGGAACCTCCTGCTCCAGATGGGAAATGCGTAAGGTGTCTTTACGCCAGATCTCCCCATCATCGGGCAACGTCACGCCACTGATCACCCGAAACAGCGTTGATTTGCCAGTACCGTTGCGTCCAACGAGACACACGCGCTCACCCCGCACAATCTGCAGATCCACGTGATCGAGCAACGGTAGATGGCCGTAGGCCAAAGACACATTGGCCAGAGTTAGCAATGTCATCTCTACACCAGCAGTACCAGCGGCAAGCAAGAACCGAGAGGGCGCATTTTACGCATGCCGGAGCGCACAACAACGTACACCCAGGGTCCGCGACAGTGAACTATATTATTAGCTGGTACTGTCGTGATCGTGGGGCATGATGACGCAGAAGAAAGGAACGGCTACGGCCATCCGTGACTGGGGTGCTCGCCGCGGAGCGGTAAGGCGCATCTTTCCGGACCGCCGAAATACGGTACGTCTAAAGCAGGATCGCCGGCGCCTATTTGGCCGCCGCAAAGAAGATCGAGAAAAGCTTGCGTCTATAGAGAGACAGCTCAAACAGGCGCTCGAGCAAGCGGAAGCGTTGGGGTCACGAGATCCACAACTTGCCGCCGCCCTTAACGAATTGGCGACTTTTTACTACGCGCACAGCAAATATGCCGTCGCCGAGCCGTTACAGAAACGGGCACTCGCCATCCGCGAGAAAATCCTCGAGCCGACGCATCCGGACCTGACACGAAGCCTGTACGGTCTGGCCAAGCTCTACTACGCGCGAGGCCGCTATGCTGCGACTGAGCCGCTTATGAAGCGCATCTTGGCGATCCAGGAAAAGACCTATGGACACAACCACGCAAATGTAGCGGATGTCCTGGACAACTATGCTGAGCTATTAACAACAAGGGGGCGCCATGAGAAGGCGGCAAAGATGGCTGCCCGCGCCAAAGCCATTCGCGCCAGACAGAACTAGCACGCCGGTAAGACTACGGTAGACCAAACCGCCCGAGCCCGTTTGCTAGCGGTGCTCTCCGGCTCACCGGAGAAAAACGATCAAGACGCCTACAATGAAAGCGACCAACATCACCAATGCCAGGGGCACCGAGAACGACATCTCCTTGCTGCCACCGCTGGATCGCGCGCGCACGTATCGGTAGAGTCGGCCTGCAGTGCTTTCGCTAACACCGCCAGGGGTGTAGTTATTGGCGAGGACCACATCGAGAATAATCTCCATGGCGCTATCCACGGCTACGGGGTTTCCATCCATTGTCACATGATTCGGAACCCAGAGCTCGACCACGCTCTCGGCGTCCGCCATCCTGGTACTGATCTCTTCCAGTAGACCCTCGACCGTTGCGGTTTCGACCGAATGTGAGCTGTTCGCCATTTGGCTCTACGGTAACTTGCAGAACTGTATGTTTCTACATTAAAACGCAAGGTCGCGAAGACTTGCCGTTTCTTATGCAGTCAAAGCGCAACGACAAGCGCAAAAATACGGGCTGTCACAAACGACGCGAATTGTAAGAATCTAGCTTCGGACCAAACCGATGCGCCGCGCCAAGGGCCAACCCCGGCCGCGCGGCAAGCTCTTGGCCGTGTAGATCATTTCTTTCAGAGCAGTTTCTAACTCGCTCTTGGTGAACTCAAGATTGAGGTTCGCAGCTACTCGGATCACCGTGTCGACGTTCTCCTCGGCCAACGTCCGGACCACGGAGTCATCCGTCTGACTGACCTCGAAAGATTTCGCGACGTTCTCTTTGCTTCTGACTGTCGGCCGTCGTTACGCCGCGCGATGCTTCGCTGGGGCGAACGAAGCATTGATTTGCTATGTACCACCTCCGGGACGGGGCCGCTGCCGTTACGGTTTGGTAATGCTGGGAACGCCGCGAGGGTTACGCGTCCAAAAGACAGAACGCCCTGGAGGGTTGGTCAGCGCGCAGGGAAGCGCGCCGGATGGAGGAGAGGCCTCCTTCGGGGCGTTCCCTCTGGATGATTCCTGACCCGCGTCGACTGATTTCCCGGCAGCCTGCTGGTACTAGATTCCCAAGACCTTTCGTACCTGTGCAACCACGGCGCTGGGGTTCCCTGCCACCGACACCACCGGCACATTCTCCGGTTTCTCGGGTTCCTCAAGCGTCGCAAGTTGACTCGGCAAGAGATCGGCACCGAAATAATGACCCCGACGTTGCTTGAGTCGCTGCTGCAACAGAGCAGGATCGCCTTTGAGATAGACAAATCGCAATGTGTCATTGCCCGCGGCGACATGCTCGCGGTAAGCACGCCGCAGCCCCGAGAAGGCGAGAACCGCGGACCCTCCCTGGCGGCTGAGCTTGCTGGTCAGCGCCCCTACGCGTTCGAGCCACATCGCCCGGTCCTCGTCAGTCAACGCGACGCCACGATGCATGCGCTCGATATTGGTCTGCGGTTGCAAATCGTCGGCGTCGAAAAACTCCCAACCGAGCTCTTCGGCCAAGAGCCTACCGATCGTGGTCTTACCGGATCCGGCAACGCCCATTAGCACTACGATCATGGTGCTTGCCGAGCTGCTGAAAGCGCGTAAGTCGGTCGCCTACTGCGGTGCCATCTGCACGCTTGCCTCGAGTCGACATTCGGCGGTGAGCGAGTTGGTGACCAAGCAGGTTTGCTCGGCTTTATCCAGCAATCGCTGTGCTTTCGCAACATCGACACCCGCAGGAACACGCAACCTAGCGTGCAAGACTACCTGAGTGAATCGCGTTACACCATCGACGCGATCGAGCGTCCCCTCGGCGTCGCAGATTAGCTCGTGCCAATCGAGCTTCGATACGCGCGCGATGGCGCGAAACGTAAGGATCAAGCAATCAGCAATCGCCGCCATCAACAAGGTCTCCGGTGACCACTGGTCGCCGGGTCCACCGAACTGCACGGGCGGCGCCGAGTTAATGAGCGGTAAATTGGGCGCCTCAACGGCAACGCTGCCTTGTTGTTGCCCGCTGACTTTGACCGCGTAGTGATGAGGAAATTCGGTCATATGGAATCTCGAAAAACCGAAAATACTTATCGCGCGACATCAGTCGTTTGTCGTTGATCTGGATCAATCGCGCTTGCTTCACTCCGCCAAAACCGGAGTACCGATGTCAAAAGGCTCGCCCATCGCTGCTGCCTACAGTCTTAGCATTACCGCTCGCCGCGCATCTGACTGTTCCTGGATCGCACGTGGCAACCGAATGTCCCCCTTTTCTTTGTTCCTTTTCCTCGCGTATTCATTGGACCAATACCCCACACGCCCGCCTTGCACCATAGGTTGCCACTGCGATTGCTCACGGGCCTCGATCTTTCTCCGCATCACAAATCTAGATAACATGATCGTGATATCGGTCGCCGCACCGATCCCTCGACGTCCTTGGAGTCAGCGCTATGCGTATTCCCCGTGGGCTTACCGCAATCCTTTGTACCGTGGTTCTTTACTCGTTCAGTAGTCATCCGCTGGCACATGCCCAAGCAGCCTCGGGGCGCGGTGAGTATTCTGCAACCGGTGCCGACCGTGGCAACATTAAGGGCCCCCACGAATTCTTCTTCACCCGTGGTATCTATAACGGCGGTGGCGGCGATGACGACCGCGGCGCACGCTGGGCGGTCGATTACCCCAAAGCAGATCTGCAGTTCCTCGTCGCACTCAAACGACTGTCCATTGTGGATGCCTATGAATCGGACAACACCATAGCCTTGGATGATCCGCAGCTCCGGCGCTTTCCCTTCCTTTATATTCTGGAGGTTGGTTCGTTATCGATGACCGACGCGGAAGTGCACGCCTTGCGCAATTACCTGCTCGCTGGCGGCTTTATGGTCGTTGACGATTTTTGGGGGACGTGGGCTTGGGAGAATTTCGAGTCGGAAATGAAACGCGTGTTTCCCGATCGACGCATTGTCGAAATACCGTTGGATCACCCGGTCTTCCACGTGTTCTACGACATCAGCGAGATCCTGCAGGTACCCAACGTATACCAGGCGCACTTCGTTTCATCGGGAGGGCCGACGTACGAGTATGACGGCTACGTACCGCACGTCCGGGGCATTCTTGATGACGACGGTCGCCTGATGGTTTTGGTCAACTGGAACACCGATCTGGGAGACGCGTGGGAATGGGCTGATGATCCCGAATATCCACTGAAGTTCTCCACGTTTGCCTTCGAGATGGGGATAAATTTCGTCATCTACGCGATGAGTCACTAACGTAGGTCGGTGCGGTGTTCGAGTTCCTGTTCAAATATCCTCCGGATTTGTACGCGCGCGGCGAGTTTGTGGTCGCCGGATCCTGGTGGCTGTATCTGTGCACGGTATTGATCGTCGCACCGGCGATTTTTACCGTACTGCGCTACATCCGGGTGCGCGGCGAAAGCCGCACGTCCGATCGTCTACTCCTCGGTGTTACGCGCACGGCGATACTAGCGATATTAATCCTCGCCCTGTTTCAGCCGATGTTGCGCGTAACCACCCAGGAAGCGCGGGGTAACGTCGTAGGCGTGCTCTTGGATGACTCGCTCAGCATGAATATCACCGATCAGGGCGGTCAACCGCGAGCGCAGTTCGTACAGCGTGCTTTCGATCCACAAACCGGCGAAATTACCCGGGAATTGGCAAAACATTTCGCACCGCGCTTTTTCCGCTTTGCCGCGGGTGCGCAGCCGCTACAGGCAGCAGATACCATGAGCTACAGCGGGCGCACCACCAATCTCGCCCGGGCATTGGAACAGGTGCGTCGCGAGCTCGGTGACGCGACCACGGCGGCGCTGGTCGTGGTGTCGGATGGCGCAGTCACTGAACCTGTTTCGCTGGACAAGACACTTGCGTTTTTCCGCGCCGCCGGCATACCCATTCACGTCGTCGGGGTAGGCCAAGACAAGTTTATCAGGGACATCGAGATCACGAACGTGGCGATGCCGAGGCAAGCGCTGAAAGGAGCCTCGATTGCCGCCGACGTGCTTATTAAGCATCGCGGTTTCGACAATGAACGGGCCCGCCTGCTGATCGAAGACGATGGGCGCTTGCTTGCCATGGAAGACGTGACGCTGCTCGCGCGACAGCCTGCCCAGACAGTACGCGTGCAATTCCTGCTCAAGGAGGCTGGACCGCGCCATGTGAAGTTTCATATCGTCCCCGCGACAGACGAAGTCGTGTCCGAAAATAACACCCGCGAGGCCGAACTAACGGTGCAGGACCGCCGCCAACGCATCCTTTATTTCGAGGGAGAACCGCGCTTCGAG
>QKEI01000188.1 GCA_003251795.1 Candidatus Muproteobacteria bacterium | reverse complement strand
GCAGCAGGTGGAAAAGGTGCTCGGTAAACCGGACACGGAAGCACGTCACGGCGACTATCTGATCTGGAGCTATCTCAAGCGCCTCATCTCCGGCTATGGTGATCATCGCGCGGACTACTACGTTGTATTTAGAGCAGAAAAAGTAATGGATTACGGCGCCGGCAGCGTACAAGTAATTGAGAAGGGCGGGGCCATTACCATCATGCCGATTCCCGCCAACTGAGTACCGCGCGAGCCTCTCGTCGTTTAGCTAGCAGCCCACAAGAACACGCGATGACTGAAGAATCAACTACGGCCGACGAATTCAAGCTGCGCAGACGCACTATCTTGAAGCTCATGTGGGCGGCGGGGATGGGTTGGCGGTGCGCGGTTGCGACGGCCGCCGTGGGCGAGGCGATGCGCAAACGCCCGATCCCGAGCACCGGGGAGATGTTACCGGTCGTTGGACTTGGCACCTCCGGTGAGTTCGATGTTGCACAAGGAGAAAGACTCGAACCGCTGCGTGAGGTTTTACGCCTTTTCGCAGCACTGGGTGGCACATTAGTCGACACCGCGCCCGCTTACGGCAACGCCGAGAGCATCATCGGTCAGCTGGTGACCGAGCTCAGTCTCACCAAGAAATTGTTCCTCGCTACCAAGGTCCGCACCCACGGCAAACAAGCCGGCATCGAACAAATGCAGACGTCTGAGCTCCTCCTTAATAAACGTCCGCTGGATTTGATAGAGGTGCATAGCCTGCTCGATCTCGCTACCCAATTGGACAACCTACGCCGCTGGAAAGACGCCGGACGCGTGCGTTACATCGGCGTTACTCATTCCCGGGTATCGGCTCACGATGAGCTCGAACGGTTGCTGCAAAAAGAAAAACTCGATTTCGTGCAGCTCAACTACTCGTTCACGGAACCTAACGCCGAACAGCGACTGCTGCCGCTTGCGGCCGACAAGGGCGTCGCCGTCATCGCCAACCGGCCTTTCGAGAACGGCGCGTTGTTCAGGCGGGTTAAAGGAAAGGCGCTCCCCGCGTGGTCCGACGAATTCGATTGCAAGAGCTGGGCGCAGTTTTCGCTCAAATACGTTCTCAGCCATCCTGCAGTTACCTGTGTGATCCCTGCGACCAGCAATCCAAAAAATCTAGTCGACAACATGGGCGCCGGTGTAGGTAGACTTCCGGACGCAAACACGAGGCGCCGTATGCGCGAATATGGCGCATCGTTGTGATCGGGTGGCAGAGCACTAACCATCGTTGACCCGCGCTTTGTCAACCAACCCAATATTTCGCAAGCTTCGCTTGCATGAGACCTTCTAGCGTTTCAGCCCTTCCGGCTAAGTGCGCGTCCGGCCGAATCAGAAAGAACGCACGATTTTCGACGTGTAAGAGTCTCCGCACAACAGACAAACAACTGGCCATTCGCCGTGATCCTCACGCGACCCCGCGCCGACGGCCAATACTGTTGGTTTCGTATGATGCAGCAACCCGTGCAAGGCTACGCCACCGACGGAAATATTCGGCATGCGGTCGCCGGAAACAAGGCCGCGTCGGAAAATTCCCGCCCCGGCGTCGGGACCGCAGAGTCGGCTGCGACGATAGCTGATTCCCAGTTGGGTGATGAGATATAAGGCGCGCGTTCTGACGTTATCCAGTCCCGCCGCCCTTGGCACCAACCACGGTGCGATGTAAGCGCGTGCCAGTTGTGATAGCCACGAGCGACCTGACACAAAGTTGAATGCACGGTCGGTCGTGCGAATCAGTCGTTCTCCTACCGGATGGCGCTCCTCATGGTAGCTAGCAAGCAACTCTTGAGACTGCCGCGCATCGGCACAACGAAGCGCCCACACCAGTTTCCACGCGAGGTTCCACGCATCCTGAATACCGGTATTCATGCCTTGGCCGCCGACCGGACTATGAATGTGAGCGGCATCACCGACCAGGCATACACGACCTGCGACGTATTTGTCGGCAATACGATGATGCAGATGAAACCTCGTCAGCCAGACAGGGTCGGCGAGTTTCGCCCTGTAGGGTGCTGATTGTGCAACCAGTGCTTGGAAGTCCTCCATTGAAGGCTCTGGCGCATCGACGCGATATCTTCCTTTGGCGGAGATGAGCCGGGTTTTCGTTTTCATCGGTAACACGGCAAGGAAACCGCCCCGGTCGATGAAGATCTGGAAAAGGTTGCGTGGCGCATCCCACGTCAAATCGACGTCGGCCAGAATGAAATCCTGAGGATATGCGGAGCCTAGGAAAGGGATGTTCTTCTGGCTACGGACAACACTGTGGGCACCGTCACTGCCAACGACGTATTGGCACTCGACCTGGTACTCCCGGTTTTCGTCACCGCGGCAGGACGCGTGCACCTGTCCGCTGCGCTCTTCGAATCCAATCAGCTCATGCCCGAAGTGAACCTTGTGCCCCAGTTTGTTCAGGCATCGATCAAGAACCGCTTCCGTCCGCTCTTGTTCGACGAACAGCGCCCCGCGAAAACGACATCCCGCATAACTTTGGTCAAAAAAACGCACGTTGACCGACGGCTTCCCGGCGAAATGGACGCGTGCACCTGCCACGTTGTTGCCCAGAGGTAGCAGTTCGTCTGCAATACCGAGCTGGTCAAAGATCTCCAAGCTGCGCAGGTGCACGACTAATGCTCGGGAATGCGGCAACCGCTTCCCGAGCTTGTCGATCAGGTGGAAAGAGACACCCGCTCGGGCCAAGCCACACGCGAGCGTCAGACCAGAGGGGCCTGCGCCAACGATCAGTACGTCTTTACGTATCAGGGTCTCTGGCATTGTCGGCTCACCGATCCTCGGGCCTACGTCGAGGGTTTTTCTTACCCTGAATTCCGGTCTCAATAGTAGTCTATATTGAAGAAATGCTCGTAAATGTCATCACGGTTTATACCATTGTGTTCTGTGCCGTGTGGACATTGTTGTTCGTCGGTTTCATGTGGACCTTACAACGCATACCGCGGTTGGATGAAGAACTAGCGACCCCACAGGCTACCGCAGACAAGTGGCCGAGCTTGAGCATCGTTGTCCCCGCCTGCAATGAGGCTGAGCATATCGAGTCAGCTATGAAGTCGATCCTGGCGCAGGACTATCCCGATTTGGAAGTCATCGCTGTTGACGATCGTTCAACAGATGCGACCGGCGAGATTCTCGATCGGCTGGCCGAGACGGATGCGCGAGTTCAAGTGTTGCACATCCGCAGCCTGCCACCTGGCTGGTTGGGTAAGGTAAACGCGATGCACCAAGGTGTGCAGCGGGCGAAGGGCGAGTGGCTCCTATTTACCGATGCGGACGTGCATTACCATCCAGGCGCGCTTCGACATGCGCTAGCCTACGCAAACCATAACGGCGTTGATCACTTGGCATTGGTGCCTCGAGTTATCATCAACGGCTTGCTACTCGAGGTGGCGGTACGTGCGTTTGGTCTGTTGCTCCTGCTTTCGGCACGGGCCGCTAAAGTGAATAGGCCGAATAGCAACACGCCCTTCGGCATTGGCGCCTTCAATCTGGTACGGACCGACTTGTTTGAAGAAACCCAGGGTTTTGAATGGCTGCGCCTGGAACCGGGCGATGACTACGGCCTCGGGCTGATGGTCAACCAAGCGGGCGGAAAGACCCGTCTCGCCTTCGCTGACAAAGACCTATCCATGACATGGTATGAAAATGTCAGAGCCATGTTCAAAGGCCTGGAAAAGAACATGTTCGGACCAGGGGCACATTACCAGTGGTGGCGTATGTTGGTCGTAGTCGTCGGCCTTTGGGCCTTGCTAGCAGCGCCTTGTGTGGCCCTTACGGCCGGCGCAATAACGGGCTCATGGATCATGTTAGGCGCTGCCTTTACAGCAGTGGCGTCCCATGTGATCTTTTCCTTCGCTGCCGTACTCGAGAAACGTTCTGAGACACTGAGCCTGCTGCTGTTTCCGCTGGGTGTACTGATATTCACAGCCATGGTGCTACGGTCGGGACTAAAGTGCCTGCTAAATGGTGGTATCGACTGGCGGGGCACGCATTACTCCATCGATGAGCTTCGCGCCGGACAACGTGTGAAGTTCTAGCGGGCGTTCCTGCGTTACAGTCTTGAAGCATGATACCTATGGTATTTGCCGTTCCATCCTGACATGTTCTATACCTGCCTCATAAAACGTTTCGCCGATGGTTTGGTAACCCAATCTTTCATAGAAAGGAACGGCGGTAACTTGCGCATGGCACCACACTTTGTTCAATCCATTGCGCTTTCCAATCTCGTGCAGTCTGGCCATGATAGCCGCACCGATCCCCTGTCGTCGTTTCGCGGCGAGGACAGCGACCCTGCCAATCTTTCCATCCTGATCCAGATCGATTCGGCCGGTAGCGACGGCTTCGTGGTCCTCGAAAACCAATAAATGAATGCAGAAGGGGTCCCGGTCGTCTGTTTCCAGGGAGGGTGGCACGTGTTGCTCCTCCACAAACACGCGAAAACGGACCTTCATAAGCACCGCCCGATCTGATTCGTAGTCGGCTTCGCGGATACAAAGCATATCGGCCAGCTGAGGCT
>QKEI01000144.1 GCA_003251795.1 Candidatus Muproteobacteria bacterium | reverse complement strand
CGCGGGTGCGACTTTTGACGTGCAGAGCTCACCGCGTATCAGCCGTGCTTTGCGCGCCGCAGAGGCTGAGCTGGCAGACCGTGGACGCGTCGTGCTTCGTGCCTCCGGCACCGAGCCCGTGATTCGAGTCATGGTGGAAGCAGCAGACCCGGAGCTGGTGCAGCGTCTCTGTCAGGAACTGGCCGAGACGGTTAAGTCAGCCGCGCGCGACGCGGCTTAACTGGGCTCGTCACCATCGCGTCTGCGGCAACAAATTGCTTTGTCAGGCGGTGCTCGGTAACATCGCGCCCGCCACTGCGGCACGTGGCAACTCGGGAACGCTGATGCGTCAATCTTTGGTAGCAGGCAACTGGAAAATGAATGGCACCCGCACGCAGGCGCGGCAGCTGGTGCAGGCCATTGCAGGAGGCACGCACGGCCTTGGCTCGATAGAGATCGTCGTTTGCCCACCGTTTATCTTGATCCCGGTTGTGGCCGAAGCGCTGACCAAGGGTAACGGCATGACACTGGGTGCTCAGAATATTAGCAGCGAGCGCATCGGGGCCTTCACAGGTGAGATATCGGGAGCGATGTTGCGCGAGTACGGATGTCGCTACGCAATCGTCGGGCACTCGGAACGCCGTAGTCTCTATGCCGAAGATGACGAGATTGTTGCACGGAAGTTTGATGCTGCTATCGAGCAGGAATTGGTGCCGATTCTTTGTGTTGGTGAGACGCTGGAGCAGCGCGAGGCAGGTCAAACGGAGGCCGTGGTTACCCGTCAGCTCGACGCTGTGCTCGCCAGCAGCGGTGTCGGCGCTTTCGCACACGCGGTGATCGCGTATGAGCCTGTTTGGGCTATCGGCACGGGCAGGACGGCTACTCCGCAGCAAGCGCAGGCGGTTCACGCTTTCATTCGCGGCAAGCTTGCAGCGCTCGATGCTGTGGTGGCGGCGAAGGCGCGTATTCTTTACGGTGGGAGCGTCAAAGGCAGTAATGCGCAGCAGCTTTTTCAAGAGGCGGATATCGACGGTGGCCTCATTGGTGGTGCATCATTGGATGCGGATGAGTTTTTGACGATCTGCCGCGCCGCTGCGCGATAGAGGGGAGTCGAGATGAAGGAATTGATCTTGGTTATACACGTGCTCGCGGCGGTGGGTCTGATCGCATTGGTGCTCGTGCAGCAGAGCAAGGGTGCGGACATCGGCGCAGCCTTTGGCAGCGGAGCCTCCCAGACATTGTTCGGGGCTCGCGGATCCGCCAACTTTCTGACACGCCTGACCGCGTTGCTGGCGACGATATTTTTTGTTACCAGCCTAACATTGGCAGTATTGGCGACACGTGGCGGCGGGCCGCGTAGCGTCACCGACACGGTGACTTCTGAGCCCGCAGCACCGGCAACAAGCGCGCCGCCCACTGACGAGCAGGGGCCGCCACCGCCCGAGAAACCGCCGGCGCCCAGCGACGTGCCCGCCGTGCCACGCTAAACGGGCACCTGTGCGGATAGAGGAGCCAGGCATCGTTCCGGTAGATAACCTGAGATAATCTGCGGTTGGTCATGTTGGCTGATTGCAACGCCGAAGTGGTGGAATTGGTAGACACGCCGTCTTGAGGGGGCGGTGGCGTGAGCCGTGCGGGTTCGAGTCCCGCCTTCGGCACCAGATCTGCGAGCAAAGGCAGTCGGCATCTGCGCTTACATAAGCTACTGAATTGTAATGAATTGCCGAGCAATTGGGCTTGACTTTGCGCAAGATCAAACCCTAGACTCGTGGCCTCGCGCAAAATACCTTTTGTGTGAGTTCTTGTTTACGCGCGCAGTAGCGGGCGCAAAGCGCGATCATGTTAGAGAATTACCTACCGATAATCATTTTTATCGGCGTTGGCTTGTTATTCGGCAGCGCGCTTATGGTCATTGGCCGTTTGATGGGCCCCCACAACCCCGACAGCGAAAAGCTCTCGCCTTATGAATGCGGTTTCGAGGCCTTTGAAGACTCGCGCATGAAGTTCGATGTGCGGTATTACTTGGTGGCGATCCTCTTCATCATTTTCGATCTCGAAATCGCCTTTCTCTTTCCATGGGCCGTGGTGCTCGAGGATATCGGCCTGTTTGGCTTCGTCGCCATGATGTTATTCCTCGGCATTCTCGTCGTCGGTTTTGTTTATGAATGGAAGAAAGGAGCCTTGGAATGGGAATAGAAGGGGCGCTGCCAGGGGGTTGGGCCACGACCAAGCTCGATAACGTTATTAATTGGACCCGCACCGGGTCTTTATGGCCCATGACCTTTGGGTTGGCCTGCTGCGCAGTCGAGATGATGCACGCGGGTGCGTCGCGTTATGATCTCGACCGTTTCGGTGTGATTTTTCGCGCGAGCCCGCGACAGGCCGATGTCATGATCGTCGCCGGCACACTGTGCAACAAAATGGCACCGGCCCTGCGCAAGGTCTACGACCAGATGGCCGAGCCGCGATGGGTTATCTCGATGGGATCATGTGCCAACGGCGGCGGTTACTATCACTACTCCTACTCCGTGGTGCGCGGTTGCGACCGCATCGTGCCGGTAGACGTCTATGTCCCCGGTTGCCCGCCGACCGCCGAACAGCTGCTCTACGGTATTATTCAATTGCAGAACAAAATAAAACGCACTAATACCATTGCGCGCTAGGCGTGCACGAGTACCCACAGCTATGAAAGAGTCGCTCAAGGCCGTCGCTGTACAGGCCGAGGCAAAGTTCGGCGATGCAGTCAGCCGCGTGATTGCTGCGCACAGCGAGCTCACGTTGGAGATCAAACGGGACCAGGTCACGAAGATATGCCGGCAACTGCGCGATGATCCGGACTTTGCCTTCTCCCAACTCACCGATCTATGCGGTATCGACTATTTGACCTATCGCCAAGAGGCGGCAGAGGGACGGCGGCAGGGACCTCGTTTCGCGGTGGTCTATCAGTTGCTCTCGCTCAAGTACAATCATCGTTTGCGTCTGCGTAGCTTCCTGGATGATGAGCTGCCGATGGTCGCTTCCGTGGTCGATATCTGGAATTCCGCGAACTGGTATGAACGCGAGGCCTTCGACCTTTTCGGCATTGTCTTTGAGGGTCACCCGGATCTGCGTCGTATCCTCACGGATTATGGATTTATCGGTCATCCGTTTCGCAAAGACTTCCCGCTTAGTGGTGAGGTGGAGATGCGTTACGATGCCGAAAAGCAGCGTGTTGTCTATCAACCGGTAAGCATCGAGCCACGTATCAACGTACCGCGCGTGATCCGGGTGACAGAAATCCGTAATTACACGATGAACTTTGGCCCGCAGCATCCAGCGGCGCACGGAGTGCTGCGTCTGGTGCTCGAGCTCGACGGTGAGGTGGTGCAGCGCGCCGACCCGCACATTGGCTTGTTGCACCGGGCAACGGAGAAACTTGCGGAGAGCAAGCCTTACAACCACAGCATCGGCTACATGGACCGCCTCGATTATGTATCGATGATGTGTAACGAACATGCCTACGTGCTGGCGATGGAGAAACTGCTCGGCGTGACGCCGCCGATCCGTGCACTTTACATCCGCACGATGTTCGATGAGATCACGCGCATACTAAATCATCTCTTATGGCTCGCGGCCTACGGTTTGGATTTGGGTGCAATGACCATGTTTCTTTATTGTTTTCGCGAGCGCGAGGACCTGTTCGACTGTTACGAGGCAGTCTCCGGCGCGCGCATGCACGCCACGTATTATCGGGTCGGCGGCGTGTATCGTGATCTGCCAGACACTATGCCGCAGTATCAACCATCAAAGTGGCATAGCAAGAAAGATTGCGACCGACTTAACCGTAACCGTCAGGGGTCATTGTTGGATTTCATCTGGGATTTTACCGAGCGCTTCCCGGGAAACATTGATGATTATGAGACCTTGTTAACGGACAATCGTATTTGGAAGCAGCGCACTGTCGGGATCGGTGCGGTGTCGCCCGAACGTGCCCTGCAGCTCGGATTTACTGGCGCGAATCTGCGTTCCTCGGGTGTCGCGTGGGATTTGCGCAAAAAGCAACCGTACGCTGCATATGACCAGGTCGAT
>QKEI01000267.1 GCA_003251795.1 Candidatus Muproteobacteria bacterium | reverse complement strand
GGTGTCGCCAGTCCTATGCCGATATTCGCGTCGTTCCTGATGCTCTTTGCGCTCGCCAACACCGGGCTGCCGGGTACCTCGGGTTTTGTCGGCGAGCTGTTAGTGGTGCTGGGGTCGTATCAGGTGAACGTGTGGTACGCGATCTTGGCGGCGAGCACACTCATCTGGAGCGCCGGGTACACGTTATGGATGTACAAACGCGTGATTTTTGGCGAAGTGGTGAGTGATAAGGTCGCCAACTTGAAGGATGCGACGCCGCGGGAAACGCTGTTCCTCGCGATAATTGCCTTTGCCGTGTTGGCGATGGGGCTATGGCCATTTCCGTTCCTCGATGTCATGCACGCATCAGTCGAGCAACTGCTGGCGCACGTTGCGGTCTCAAAACTTTAACAACACCTGACGCAAAGGCGCAAAGATTCAAGAATATGTATGTCGACTTCTATCGTATATTTCGCACAATTCCGCGTCTTCGCGTCTTTGGGTTGAGTGGTTAATGCTATGACATATCCGATACCGAATTTGCTGCCCGCGCTGCCGGAGATCTGGGTACTTGGCATGGCGTGCGTCATTCTCATAGTCGATCTGTATGCCAAGCCCCATCGACTGGTTGCCTACCTGCTCTGTCAGGGAACGCTCGTCGGTGCGGCGCTGTTAACGTTGACGGGATGGTCAACGGGCACCGAAACGACTTTCAACAACACTTTCGTGCACGATCGCCTGTCTGATCTTTTGAAGTTGACGTTTTACCTGATCATGTTCTGCGTGTTCGCCTATTCACGAGAGTACATCCGCGAGCGCGGCATGTACCGCGCCGAGTACTTTGTACTGGGTCTGTTTGGTCTGGTCGGCATGATGGTGATGGCCTCTGCCAATCATTTGCTGACTCTGTATCTGGGGCTTGAGTTGCTGTCGTTGTGCCTGTACGCCATGGTGGCGTTCCAGCGCGACTCTTCGCAGGCAACGGAGGCGGCGATGAAATACTTCGTGCTCGGCGCCGTCTCCTCGGGCATGTTGCTTTACGGCATGTCCATTCTCTACGGGTTGACGGGCAGTCTCGAAATTGGCGTCATTAAGCAGACAATTGCGGGAGCCGGCAGCGAGAACGTTGCGCTCACGTTCGGCTTGGTCTTCATTGTTGTCGCAATCGCTTTCAAGTTCGGGATCGTGCCATTCCATATGTGGGTGCCGGATGTTTACCACGGTGCGCCGACCTCGGTGACAGTTTATGTCGGCACGGCGCCGAAGGTGGCCGCGTTCGCGTTGGTCATGCGCTTACTGGTCGGTGGCTTGGAAGACCTGGCCGTCTCGTGGCGGGAGATGTTGGTGATTCTGTCGGTACTGTCGATGGGACTCGGCAATATTGTCGCGATTGCACAAACCAATATTAAACGCATGCTTGCCTACTCGTCGGTCTCACACATGGGGTTCTTCCTGCTCGGCGTTATCAATGCTACCCCCAACGGTTACGGTTCGGCATTGTTCTACGTGATCGTATATGCGGTGATGAGTCTGGGAGCCTTCGGCATGGTGATCCTACTCTCGCGCACCGGCTTTGAGGCGGAGCGCCTGGATGACTTCAAGGGACTAAACCAGCGCAGCCCGTGGTATGCGATG
Source organism: Candidatus Muproteobacteria bacterium (assembly GCA_003251795.1). Lineage (GTDB taxonomy): Bacteria > Pseudomonadota > Gammaproteobacteria > Acidiferrobacterales > SPGG2 > SZUA-472. Next base: position 10,329 of record QKEI01000267.1, on the reverse strand, counting down.
ATCATGCTGTTGCTCATGTTTTCTATGGCTGGAGTGCCGCCGACCGTAGGCTTTTACGCGAAGTTGCTCGTTATCCAATCGGTCATTCAAGCAAACATGATCTGGCTTGCCGTGATCGCGGTATTGTTCGCCGTAATCGGCGCCTACTATTACTTGCGCATCGTGAGGCTCATGTACTTCGAAGACGCCGAAGATCAGTCACCCATCATTGCCGGGACGGACATGCGTGTATTGCTCGGTATCAATGGTCTCGCCCTCCTGCTGATCATCCCTTGGGTAGGTGTTGTTATAGATCTCTGCGGTAAGGCCATACAGGGCCTCTCCTAGTCACGGTCGGTAGGCACGGCACCTTGCTTGGCGACCTCTTTCTCGGACCCAGATATTTGCTGCGCGGATACCGTTTAATCGGGCATCCGCAGTTGCGTCGTTACTTTCTATGGCCGCTTTGCATCAACATTATTGTGTTCACCGGACTCATCTGGTTAGCCGCCAATCAATATGAAACGTTGATCGATTGGCTATTGCCGGCGGCGCACGGGTGGTGGACAGAATTGACGCGGAAGCTTCTATGGTTGATGTTTGCGCTTACCGTCGGTGTGTTGTTGTTTTTCGGCTTTAGCCTAGTAGCCAACGTGGTGGCGGCTCCCTTTAATGGCCTTTTGGCCGAGCGCGTGGAGCAGTTGCTCGGCGCGACCAAGGTTCAGGGCATCGACCACTCCACCGGTTGGTGGAGAACGGTTTGGCATACCGTGGCCAATGAACTGAAGAAACTACGGTATTTTCTCGTCGTTGTTGTCATAGTTTTCGCGTTGACCTTCGTGCCGGTTATTAACCTAGCAGCGCCGCTGCTCTGGGGTCTCGTGGGGAGCTGGCTACTGGCCTTGGAGTATCTTGCCTATCCCATGGAGAATCATGCGTTTAGTTTTATCGAAGTACGTCAGGCGGCACGTGAAAAGCGCCTGCTGACACTCGGTTTTGGCATCGCCACCATGGTAGCTACCTTGATTCCGCTGATAAACCTCGTCGTTATGCCGGCCTCTGTAGCAGGCGCGACAGCCATGTGGTGTGACAAGTGGGCCCACCGCGAGGATCAATAAGCAACGGTGTTCGCGGTCTAACTCAATGCCGGAGGAAGCAGTAAACACGCGCTATCGCCGACGTAAGAGCGTGCGCGTCGCTATCGTTTCCGATACGCACGGTTTCGTCGATGCACGCGTGCTCGATGTTGCCGCCACCTGTGATGTTGTGGTGCATGCGGGCGATATTGGTAGCGCAAAGGTATTGCAGGCGCTAGGTTCGATGACAAATCAAGTGCTGGCGGTTCGCGGTAACAACGACACGCGCACTAAGTGGCCGGCTCGGGATAGAACTGTCCTAACTGCCCTGCCTGAAGCACTGCGTGTGGCGTTGCCCGGCGGATACTTGGCAGTCGTGCATGGACACCGCGCTGGCTCAGGTGTGGCTCGACACCAACGGTTGCGTTGGCTGTATGGTGATGCGCGCGCGATAGCCTATGGCCATAGTCATCGGCTGTTGTGTGACTGTGACGGGGCGCCCTGGATCCTGAATCCGGGGGCGGCAGGACGGAGCCGTACGTTCGGCGGGCCTTCATGCTTGATTTTGTCTGCCGCAACCACGCAATGGAAGGTGGAACCGATGCGTTTTCAGTTAAGGCAGGCGTAGGTATCGCAGGAACGGCGGGCGCACGGCGGAAACAACCCCCACCTCCTCGGCAACCGCCGTCAGTCAATAATCAGCTAAGCTCGACGGGTATGCAAGTACAAGCAATTCGGGACGCTTATGGCTAGGCAGAGTCAAGATAGCGAAGGCGAGCGACGTATACGGGCGGCAGTGCGCGCGCTGATGAGCCCGGGTGTCTGGTTGGTGGTTGCTGTGCAGTTACCGACCGGCCTGTTGATTCACAATATTCTGTTGACACTTACCTCCGAGGAGGCGACGCAACCGCTGTTGCCATGGATCATGTTGTTAATGTTGCTGTTCTTAGTTTATGTGTATCTGATGAGCGGCACCTCGCGTGCCTTTGCCGTGAATGTGGCCACGGTATCTCCGCAAGAAGCCTTCCTACAGGGGCAGCAAGTATTTAACGCTTTTCTCTGGCTCGCCGTGAAGATCTGTCTGTTGGGGATGTTGACGGTGTACATAGGGTTATATGTATTCGGTTTGGTGGCGCAACTTATCGGCGCGACCACCGAGTCCGACGCAGAGGCGGTAATTCAGGCGCTAGCACCTGTTCTGGTCCCTATCGTCAAGGGGAGCGCGATGATCGCACCGTTCGCTCTCGTCTATTGGCTACCCATTGTGTTTGTTAGGAATGACTTCCGCATAATTCCCACAGCACGGCTCGCGTTGAAAATTATCTGGCGTCAATTGCTGAAGTCTGGTTTTCTCGCATTTCTCATATTCTGTCCGCTGCTACTCTTGTGGTTGCTGCCCGGCGAGGCACCCTTTGTGTTGACCCTTTTGCTCGGGGTGATCGGCCAGTTGATGGCATGGACCGCCTATGTCTATTGTGTGGAAATGCTCTTGGCCAACCCGGGTTGGTTACCGCCCAAGCTTTCACCCTGATTGATCAGGTATCGAACACCTGTCCATCAGTTGGCATGTCGTTCAGCGTGAGTGAACATGACCGGTTGAAATTGCGTACCTGACTGGTAGACTTCCCGCTCTATTGCGGGGTGGAGCAGTCTGGCAGCTCGTCGGGCTCATAACCCGAAGGTCGTAGGTTCAAATCCTACCCCCGCTACCAAATCAACGAGAGCTCAGCGGTGTCGAGGTCCCGAGTTACCGAAGGCCGACTTTCATGTCGGCCTTTCTCTTGATAACGGCCTTGGCCTGAGCGGTTTTCACTGCGGGCTATGGTCGAGCTTGTGGCTCGCTGCGGTGCGACAAAGGTGCTGACAAGCGCCTACAGCTGTGATGGCGTCCGATGGGCTTCGCGGCACTTTTCGCCCCTGCAGGCGGGATTTTGCGGTGTGGCCGCCGAGAAGCCGCTCGGCGCGTTGAGTTTTGCGCCGAGATGCTTATAATCTGCTCCGTTCGGGTGGGGGAGAGGCACATAAAGAGTTTCAAGAAAGTGGGCTGAGGCCCACTTTTGCGTTTCTGGAGGCGCGCACAAAGCATGTTGAACGCCGATTTGCGCACCCTGCTGGAACCGGGTGTCAGGGCGCTCGGCTTTGAGCTCGTGGATAGCGAGCTGGCGGGTAGGGGGCGCAATGCCGTGTTGCGGGTGTATATCGATGGTCCGCATGGGGTTACTGTCGATGACTGTGCGGAAGTGAGCCGCCAGCTGAGCGCGATATTAGATGTGGAGGATCCGTTCCCCGAGCGCTACGTGCTTGAGGTGTCCTCACCCGGCCTAGACCGGCCGTTGGTCAGGCGTGAAGACTTCGAGCGCTTTGTTGGTGAAAGTGTCAAGATTCGCCTGCGCCTGCCGATTGAAGGGCGCCGGAATTTTAGCGGGCGTTTGCTTGGCGTGGAGTCCGACCATGTCGTTCTAGAAGTCGACGGTAAGACGGTGAACCTTGATTTTGGTGGGATTGAGAAGGCGAGGTTGGTCCCGAGATACTAGCTATCAGGCATGACAGCGAGCCATGGGTAACGAAGTACTAATGATGGTAGACGTTTTGTCGCGCGAGAAGGGCGTCGAAAAGGATGTGATCTTCCAGGCGCTGGAGGCAGCGCTTGCCACCGCGACGCGCAAGCGCCACAAAGGCGACATTGACGCGCGCGTTTCTATTCATCCCGAGACTGGTGAGTATGACACCTTCCGGCGTTGGGAAATATTGCCAGATGATGCCGAGATGGAGTTTCCCGATCGCCAAGTGCATCTGAGTGAGGCCCTGCAGCGCGACCCCCAGGCGGAGGTAGGCGGATTCGTGGAAGAACCGCTTGAGCCGGTGGGCTTCGGCCGCATCGCGGCGCAGGCGGCGAAGCAGGTGATCTTGCAGAAGGTACGGGAGGCCGAGCGCGAGCAGGTGGTTAAGCTGTATGAGGCGCGCAAAGGCCAGATGGTGACCGGCGTGGTCAAGCGCATGGAGCGCGGTGATGCCATAGTCGACCTCGGAGATGCCGAGGCGTTGTTGGCGAAGAATAAGATGGTCCCGCGTGAGGGGTTGCGTCCGGGAGATCGTATTCGCGCTTTTCTGGAAGACGTGCAATCCGTTCCGCGCGGGCCGCAATTGTTTCTGAGCCGGATTGCTCCGCAGTTGTTGATCGAATTGTTCAAGCTCGAAGTGCCCGAGGCGGGCGAGGGCCTGATCGAGATTCACGCGGCGGCCCGTGACCCGGGTCTGCGAGCCAAGATCGCCGTCAGTACCAATGATCCGCGCATTGACCCGATCGGCGCTTGCGTGGGCATGCGAGGCTCGCGCGTGCAGAGTGTTTCCAACGAGCTTGCCGGTGAACGTGTGGACATCATCCATTGGTCCCCAGATCCGGCGCAATTCGTGATTCAGGCATTGGCGCCGGCGGAGGTTACATCGATCCTGGTCGATGAAGAGTTACACAGCATGGATGTCATGGTCGACGAAATGCAGCTATCCCAGGCAATCGGTCGTGGCGGACAAAACGTACGACTCGCGGCCGAGTTAACTGGTTGGGAGCTGAACATCATGACTGAAGAGGCGGCGACCGAAAAAAGCTCTACTGAAGCAGCGGGCATTATAAAGCTTTTCATGGAACAGCTCGATGTGGACGAGGAGGTGGCAACCATCCTGGTACAGGAGGGATTCACCAATCTCGAGGAAGTCGCGTACGTTCCGAAGCAAGAGTTGCTGACGGTAGAGGGATTCGACGAGGGCCTCGTGGATGAACTGCGCACGCGTGCGCGCGATGCTTTGTTGACGACAGCAATTGCCGAGGAAGAAAAGATCAGCCTCTCTGATCCTGCTGCCGATTTGCTCGAGATGGAAGGCATGGACGAGCACACTGCCCATCTTCTGGCGAGTCATGGCATAAAAACCCGTGAGGATTTGGCCGAGCAGTCGGTCGACGAGCTTGCGGAGATCGAGGGTATTGGCGATGAAGAGCGAATTAAGGAGCTCATCATGACCGCGCGCGCCCCCTGGTTCGCTAGCCAAGATGAGACGGGTTAGAGATCTATGACCACGATGACCGTCAAAGCGTTTGCTGATCGCATCGGCGTTCCGTCGGAGACGCTGCTCAAACAGCTGATGGCGGCAGGCATCGACGGCAAGCAAGCCGGCGACTCATTGAGCGAAGACGAAAAGATGATGCTGCTCAGTTTCTTGCGTGGTGGCGAGGAATCGGTACCGGCACGAAAGCGCATCACGGTAAAGCGTAAGTCGACAGGCCAAATTACCCAGAGTACTCGCACGGGCACCACACGCACGGTGCAGGTGGAAGTGCGCAAGCGGCGTACTTTCGTCAAACGTGCCGAGGTCGAAAAGCTTGTGACGCCCGAGGAAGCAGTTGAGCAACCACCCGCGCCAGCGACTGAGCCCGAACCCGAGGTAGCAACTAGCGCCGCACCCGCGCAACCTGCTGTAGAACCGGCACAAGAGGAGCATGCCGCAGCGCCGGAAGCACCTGAAGTTATTGAGCCACCGATTCCTACTGTCGAACCGACGGTGCCGCCGCCGTCACCGCCACCTGCGGCGAAAGAACGCAAGGGTCCGGCAGTTAGAGAGAAGGAGAAGCGCGAGAGAAAACGCCGTGGCGCCATGCCTGAGGAGGCCGAGCGTGCCGAGCTGCACGTCACTGAGGCAAGAAAGGCGCGGCGTCGACCAAAAGCGGTGTCGAAGCGAGCCGTTGTCACCAGCATGTCAGGGCAGCATGCCTTTGAAAGACCGACCCAGCCGATTGTGCGTGAGGTCGTCTTGCCAGAAACGATCACTGTGGCCGAGCTCGCGCAGAAGATGTCGGTCAAGGCGGCCGAGGTGATTAAGAGTTTGATGAAACTCGGCAACATGGTGACGATCAACCAGGTGTTAGACCGGGATACGGCAGCAATCGTGGTCGAGGAAATGGGTCACGCGATCAAAGAGGCCCGACCGACAAGTCCCGAGGCACTACTCGAACAGGTGGAAGTCGAGGCGGAGGCTGAGCCGCGGCCACCGGTCGTCACTGTCATGGGACATGTCGATCATGGTAAGACGTCATTGCTCGACTACATGCGCAAGACGCGCGTGGCCAGCGGCGAAGCAGGTGGCATTACCCAGCATATTGGTGCGTACCACGTGGAAACGCCCAAAGGTGTAGTAACGTTTCTCGACACCCCGGGCCACGAAGCGTTTACAGCCATGCGCGCACGCGGCGCCAAGGCAACTGATCTCGTCATTTTGGTTGTCGCCGCCGATGACGGTGTCAAGCCACAGACAGTGGAGGCGGTTCATCATGCGCGCAACGCCGGCGTACCGATCGTGGTGGCGGTTAATAAGATCGATAAGGACGATGCAGATCCGGACCGCGTGCGCCAGGAACTAACCAAGCACGAGGTCATCCCGGAACAGTGGGGCGGGCAAGAGTTATTTGTGGATGTTTCAGCAAAGACAGGGCAAGGCATAGACGAGCTATTGGAGGCCGTGCTGCTGCAAGCTGAGGTATTGGAGCTTAAGGCAGTGAAGGCGGGTCCAGCGGCTGGCATCGTGGTCGAGGCACGGCTGGACAAAGGGCGTGGACCAGTAGCCACAGTACTGGTACAACGAGGTACCTTACACAAGGGCGATATCGCCTTGGCGGGCGGTGAGTACGGACGCGTTCGCGCCATGCATGACGAAAGTGGCCGCTCGGTCAAAGAAGCGGGGCCGTCCATCCCTGTCGAGGTTCAAGGTCTTTCCGGTGTACCGAGCGCGGGCGATGACGTAATCGTTGTCGAGAGTGAACGCAAGGCACGCGAGATCGCATTGTACCGGCAGGGCAAGTTCAAGGATACCAAACTCGCACGTCAGCAGGCGGCCAAGCTGGCAGACGTGTTCGAGCAGATGAAGGAAGGGGAATCAAAGACCCTCAATCTTGTAATCAAAGCGGATGTACAGGGGTCGGTCGAAGCGCTTGCCGAGACGCTGGAAAAACTGTCTACAGATGAGGTGAAAGTGCGGGTGATTCACGGTATGGTCGGCGGCATCAGTGAGTCCGACGTTAATCTGGCGATGGCGTCGCAAGCGATCATCATCGGTTTTAGCGTGCGCGCCGACAGCACGGCGCGCCGACTCATAGAAAACGAGGGCGTCGATGTACATTATTACAATGTGATCTACGATGCCGTCGAAGAAGTGAAGAATGCAATCACCGGCATGCTGAAGCCTCAAGTAAAAGAGCGCACAGTGGGGCTTGCCGAAGTGCGTGAGGTATTCCGGGCTCGCAAGTACGGCGCCATAGCTGGTTGCTTCGTTTCTGAGGGCATGATGCGCCGTGGTGTGCCATTGCGTGTATTACGAGATAATGTGGTTGTTTTCGAGGGCGAGCTTGAGTCGCTGCGCCGTTTCAAGGAAGATGTGAACGAAGTCAAGGCGGGGCTTGAATGTGGCATCGGGGTGCGCAATTACAACGATGTCAAGGTCGGTGACCAGATCGAGGCGTACGAAAAGGTCGAGATACGCCCGACACTGGCGACAGTCTGACCCCGTCACAGCGCCCAATAGGCGGTAACCAATGCCCGGCGATTCCAATCGACGGCGACGGGTCGCAGAACTGCTCAAACGCGAACTGGCTGTTTTGGTTCAGCAAGAGCTCGACGACCCGCGGGTCCACGGGGTGACTATCACAGCGGTCGAGGTGTCGGCGGATCTATCGAGTGCCAAAATCTATTTCACCACACTGGCTGAAGGCGAGGAAGCCGCGCAAGCTGCCGTAGCCTTGAATAAGGCAGCGGGTTTTCTGCGCCGAGCGCTCAGGGGCCGAGTGGTGTTACGCGGTGTCCCGCAGCTGCGGTTCAGATTCGACGAGTCAGTCAAGAAGGCGGTGGCGCTGACAGGTTTGATCGAGCGCGCGATAGCCGAAGACAGCAAGCAGAAAGTCGAGTAGGAGGAAAGCCTTGTGGCCCGCAAAGCCCGTGACTGTATAGACGTGAACGGCATTCTCTTGCTCGACAAGCCGGAGGCGATGACCTCCAATGGCGCCCTGCAGATTGCGAAGAATATGCTCCATGCACGCAAAGCGGGACACACTGGGAGTCTAGATCCGATCGCTACAGGCCTCTTGCCGTTGTGCTTCGGTGAGGCCACCAAAGTGTCGCAGTTCTTACTTAACGCGGATAAACACTACCGGACGGTGTTCAAACTGGGAGAGGCAACGACTACCTACGATAGCGAAGGCGACTTGATCGATAAGCGGCCGGTGTCTGTCACACGGCGCGCCGTGGAACGCGCCTTGCGCCGCTTCGAGGGAACTGTAGAACAACTGCCGCCCATGTACTCGGCTATAAAGCGTGGTGGTAAGTCTTTATACAAACTTGCGCGCAAAGGCATCGAGGTCGACCGCGCTCCACGGTGCATCATGATTCATCAGATGCAATGCCTTGGCCTGGAGGGAGATCGTCTGCGGTTGCAGATTCATTGTTCGAAAGGAACCTATGTACGGGCATTGGCCCATGATTTGGGCGAGGTCCTCGGGTGCGGTGCGCACGTTGAGAGTCTGCGACGGCTTGCAGTAGGCGAGCTTACCGTCGAGAATGCGGTGACACTCGATGAGCTTGAAGCAGAGCAAACCCAAGAAAGACGCGAGGCACTGCTCCTGCCCGTAGACATGGCGCTTTCCGGTTTGCCGGATGTACACCTGACACCATTGGCTGCGCACTATCTTTGTCGCGGACAACCGGTGTCTGTAAGGCATTCGTACAGTCCTGGGTGGGTGCGGTTGTATACGAGTGAGAGTCGGTTCTTGGGGATGGGTCAGATTTTGGATGACGGGCGTGTTGCGCCTCGACGATTGATGACGAGCGACACGAGGGCTGATTGACGCGACAAGGACGTTGGTTGAGGAGAACATAGGTGCACAGGTAGAATACGCGCCGCCCGAACCGAGGTGTGGCAAGGTGAACGACGAGGAAGGAAATCATGGCATTAACTGCGGACAGCAAATCAAAAATTGTGGGAGATTACCGGACGCATCAGCGGGACACCGGTTCACCCGAGGTTCAGGTGGCGTTACTGTCAGCGCGCATTAACGATTTGGCAGACCATTTCCAAGCGCATCCGCATGATCGGCATTCGCGTATCGGCTTGTTGCGAATGATCAACAAGCGCAGGAAGCTGCTTGACTATTTGAAGGAGTCGGATGTGGGCCGCTATCGTTCGCTGATCGAACGCCTGGGTCTGCGCAAGTAATTGCAATGAGGACATAACCTTGCCAAAGATCGTTAAATCCCTACAGTATGGCCAGCACACAGTTACCCTCGAAACCGGTGAGATTGCTAATCAGGCAAGTGGCGCTGTATTAGCCAGTATGGGCGAGACCGTCGTACTAGCGACGGTAGTTGCCGCCAAGGAAAGCAGGCCTGGGCAAGATTTCTTTCCGTTGACCGTCGACTATCAAGAGAAGACATTTGCCGCTGGACGTATACCCGGGGGGTTTTTTAAACGCGAAGGACGGCCCTCGGAAAAGGAAATCCTTACCTCCCGCCTGATCGATCGCCCCATCCGCCCACTGTTTCCTGATGGTTTCACCAACGAAGTACAAATAGTCGCCACCGTGTTGTCGCTCGATCCCGAGATAGACCCGGACATCGTCTCTATGATCGGGGCGTCGGCAGCCTTGACTCTTTCCGGAGTGCCTTTCAATGGACCGATCGGCGCTTCCCGCGTCGGTTACAAGGATGGACAATACCTGCTCAATCCGACGGCAACCGAGCTAAAGGAATCACAGCTTGACCTAGTCGTAGCGGGAACCGAGAAAGCCGTGATCATGGTGGAGTCGCAGGCTAACGAACTTTCCGAAGAGGTTATGCTGGATGCCGTAATGTTCGGGCACACGCAAATGCAGCAGATCATTCAGGGCATTCACGCGCTTGCCGAAGAGGTCGGTGTAACGCAATGGAGTTGGCAGCCGGCCACGGACGACACGGCACTGCGCGAAAGTGTTCGTGCTGCCAGCGAGGCTGACATTACTGCTGCTTACCAAGTAGCCGAGAAAAAAGCGCGTCAGGACCGCTTGAGCGAGATTCGTGACCAGCTCGTGGTGCGATTAGCAAGCGATGACACTAGCGACGAGGCTGAAACGAAGCTTAAGAGCACCATTAAGGAGATCGAGAAGAGCGTCGTGCGCAAACGCATTCTCGAAGGTGAGCCGCGCATAGACGGGCGCGATACACGTACCGTGCGACCCATCAATATCCGGGTTGGCGTACTGCCC
>QKEI01000072.1 GCA_003251795.1 Candidatus Muproteobacteria bacterium | reverse complement strand
TTGGGTGATGCTGGACATATGGTCACAGATGCCGTGGCGTTGGCGTTAGCGGCTCTAGCGGCCTGGATTGCCACCCATCCGCCGAGCCCTCGGCACTCCTACGGTCTGGGGCGCGCTGAGGTCGTTGCCGCCCTAGTGAATGCCCTATTCATGCTGGCCATAGTAATAGGTATCGTTGTTGAAGCGATCGAGCGCCTGCGTGCGCCGCAACCGGTAGCGGCTGGTGTGGTCATGTTGGTCGCAAGCACGGGACTGGCGGTCAATGCTGCGGTAGTTCTAGCCCTGCGGCAGGGTGCACAGACACTGAATATGCGCGCTGCGGTGCTGCACGTAATGGGCGACATGCTCGGTTCTATCGCTGCCTTGATGGCAGGTGCAGTAATCTATTTTACCGGCTGGACAGCGATCGATCCGATACTCTCGCTGTTCATTTGTTTGCTCATTCTCTTATCCAGCTTGGCGCTGATACGCGATGCGCTGCATGTGATCATGGAAGGCGTGCCGGCCCATCTCGATCTGCACGAGGTTGGCCGCGCCATGGCGAGCGCGGACACACGCGTGAAGTCGGTGCACGATTTACACATCTGGACGCTGTCATCAGGCATGATCGCGCTGTCGGCGCATGTCATGATCGATGACATCGGTCAGTGGCAGGAGATCCTACAAAGACTTAGTCGCTTGTTGCGCGAGCGTTTCGGTATCGAGCACGTGACCGTGCAACCGGAGACAGCGACTTACGTGCTGCAGCCCTTGGTTAAACGAAGGCGTCGTTAGCTGGCCAGTAGGACTGATCGTTGCGGTCCGCAGTGGGGCATTAACGGGGCGTGTCGCCGGTACGCGGGCGGCTGCTAAGGGAGGGTCCGGCTCCGGTCGGCCCAGCCGTTGAGTGCGGCGTCTCGATGCGCTGTCGCAGCGCGCGCTCACGCCGCTTGCCCCTGATCATATGCACGAGCCAGATGGCGACGCCGATAATCAGCACGAACACGATGGTCCAGATCTGGTAGCGTTTTATGTCGCCGAGCACAAGTTCGACCGCCTGCCCGAACACATAACCCGCGCAGGCGATGGTCACCGACCAGATGATTGCACCGATGGCATTGAGCGATACAAACTTACCAGTATTGATGCGTCCCATGCCAACTACGAAAGGCGTGAGGTTGCGGAACCCATAGAAGAAACGAAACCCCAAGAGCACCGGCGTCTCATAGCGACGCAGTACCACGTGCACCTTTTCCACGCGTTGCTGCCACGTCGGAAAACGGGCCAGCAGCGTGTTGCCATGACGCCGTCCGACAAAAAACCAGAACTGGTCGCCCGAAAGGGAGCCGACGAACGCGACGGCAATAACCCACGGCAGCTCGAGATAGCCGAACTGTGCCGCCAGGCCACCCAATAGCAATATCGTTTCTCCTTCGAAAAGCGTGCCAAGGAAGACGGCGACATAGCCGTAGTCATCTATGAACTGTTGCAGTTGAGCAAGCATGGGGCGACGATGGTTTAAATTGGCAGCCTAGCAAGACCCATTGCGCTACGGTACGGGCGCATGGCGCTCATCGTAATCGATCATACTGATACGAGTTGACACCGTCGCAAAGCGTTCGTGGCGAGCGAGTGTGCCAGGGGCGTGCCCGGCGGGTGATAACGTTTCAGAAACCATGTCATCGAGGTGCTCGTTTGCTTTGCTCACTAGTGCTTGCGACTATCTGCACTGACGGCCGCAGGGTGTACTGATATTATCCGATCATGGACGTTACTGACATTCTTGGGGATCTTAATGCCGAGCAGCGGGAGGCTGTGGCCGCGCCGCCGGGCCCACTGCTGGTGCTTGCCGGCGCCGGTAGTGGCAAAACACGTGTGTTGACGCACCGGGTAGCATGGCTGGTGGGTGTAGAGAATATTTCGCCTCACTCGGTATTGGCGGTGACCTTCACCAATAAAGCGGCGCAGGAGATGCGCGGGCGCATCGAGCGGTTATTACAGTTTCCAGTTCGTGGTCTGTGGATCGGTACTTTCCATGGATTGTCGCACCGGCTATTGCGTGCCCATTGGCGCGAGGCCGGGTTTGCCGAGAACTTCCAGATCCTCGACGCTGAGGATCAGTATCGCCTGATACGCCGTGTCTTGAAGAACCTAGCGCTCGACGAGGCCTATTGGCAACCGCGACCGCTGCAATGGTTTATCAATCAGAACAAGGAGCAGGGCCGACGGCCGCATCACTTTGGCGATGTTGCTGATCCGCAGTTACGTCAACAGCTGCGCATCTATCAGGCCTATGAACAGGCCTGTGCCAAGGCAGGTTTGGTAGATTTTGCCGAGCTGCTGCTGCGCGTGCGGGAGCTGCTGCAGCAAGACGAGCGCATGCGTACGCACTATCAGCAGCGCTTTCAGCATGTGCTGGTCGATGAGTTTCAGGATACCAACACCATCCAGTACGAGTGGTTGCGGCTGTTCGCGGGCGACAGTAACAACCTGTTTGTCGTTGGTGACGATGATCAGTCGATCTACGGCTGGCGCGGCGCTCGTGTCGAGAACATGCTCAGGTTCGAACGCGATAATCCCGGCGCCCGGGTGATACGTTTGGAACAGAACTACCGTTCCACGGCCAAGATCCTCAATGCTGCCAATGCCGTGATCAGCTGCAACGACGGACGCCTCGGCAAGAACCTATGGACCGAGGGTGAGGCTGGCGAGCAGCTGTCGGTCTACACCGCATTTAATGAGATCGACGAGACACGCTTTGTTATGGATCGCGTTGAACAATGGGTCAGCGCCGGAGGTCGCCGCCAAGAAATCGCAGTGCTTTATCGTTCCAATGCGCAGTCACGCGTTTTTGAAGAGGCATTGCTAGACGCCAATATTCCTTATCGCGTCTACGGCGGCTTGCGCTTTTTTGAACGCGCCGAGATCAAAGATGCGTTGGCCTACCTGCGGTTGGTGGCAAGCCGTTACGACGACCCCTCTTTTGAGCGCGTGGCTAACGTGCCGACGCGTGGCATTGGCAGTAAGTCAATCGAAGTAGTCCGCGAGCGCGCCAAGGCAGCCGGCGGTTCGCTGTGGGAAGCAGCGCAGGCCTTGCTCGCCGACGGTGAGTTGCCGGCGCGTAGCGCCAATGCGCTATCTGCCTTTCTCGCTCTGATCGATCGACTCGCGGTGGAAACGGCGGGCTTTGAGCTGGGCGATCTGATCGAGCACCTGTTACAGCGAAGCGGGT
>QKEI01000126.1 GCA_003251795.1 Candidatus Muproteobacteria bacterium | reverse complement strand
TCAGGACTTAGGACTGAGGACTGGAGGTCTGAGTGTCAAAAGCATTGTGCGTCGTCTCCTAATCTCAGTCCTAAGCGCTCAGTCCTCAACACTTCGTTAACTTGGTGGAGCCAGGCGGGATCGAACCGCCGACCTCTTGCATGCCATGCAAGCGCTCTCCCAGCTGAGCTATGGCCCCGAGAAGGCTCGGTACTTTACCGTTCCGTGCTGCAGAGCGTCAAGCTACCGCTGATTTGCGCTCGATGTGATCGATCGCGGCATCCAGGCGTCGCAGCGTGCGCTCTCTGCCGACAAGCGCGAGCGTGACATCGATCGGCGGCGACACTGCGCGCCCCGCTACAGCTACGCGCAGCGGTTGCGCGATCTTGCCGAGCTTGAGTCCGTGGGTCTCGGCGGTGCGATTGACGATCTCGTGCATCGCGACCGCCGTCCATTCAGGCGCTTGCGCCAGCGCCTCACGCAATGCGTTTAGCGGACCCAGCGCTTCGGGCTTCAAATGCTTGCTCGCATCCTTTTCGTCATATCCGTCGAAATCGCGATAGAAGAACGCGCTGTTCTCGGCCATTTCGGCCAGGGTCTTGGCGCGCTCGCGCTGCGCCAGTACCACCTCGACCAGATCCGGGCCGGCAGTCGGGTCGATCCCCAGACGTCCCATGTGCCAGCTCAAATGGTGGGCGATATGCATGGGATCGCTACTCTTAATATAGTGTTGGTTCAGCCACAATAGCTTTTCAGGGTCAAACGCCGCCGCCGAGCGGTGCACATCCTTGATGTCGAACAGCTCGATCATTTCGTCGACAGAAAAAACCTCCTTGTCACCGTGCGACCAGCCGAGCCGTACCAGATAATTGAGCAAGGCCTCGGGGAGGTAGCCTTCATCGCGAAACTGCATCGTGCTGACGGCACCATGGCGCTTGGAAAGACGCTGGCCATCGGTGCCAAGAATCAGGGGCACGTGCGCGTACACCGGCAACGGTGCGTTGAGCGCCTGTAGGATGTTGATCTGACGCGGGGTGTTGTTGAGATGATCATCGCCCCGGACCACGTGCGTGATGTTCATGTCCATATCATCGACGCACACTGTGAAATTATAGGTGGGTCCGCCGTCGGACCGGGCGATAATCAAATCATCAAGCTCGGCGTTGTCGAATACCACCCGACCCTTGATCAGATCATCAACGATCACGCTACCTGTCAGCGGATTCTTGAAGCGCACCACAGGCTCCCTGCCGTCCGCAGGCAGTTCCCGCCGGTCGCGGCAACGGCCGTCGTAGCGTGGTTTCTGCTTTCGCGCCAATTGCTCGGCGCGCATCGCATCCAACTCTTCCTTGGAGCAGTAACAATGGTAGGCCTTCCCCTCCCCCAGCAATTGTTGGATCACGCCCCGATAGCGATCCATGCGTTCGGTCTGGTAGAACGGCCCTTCGTCGTATTCGAGTCCCAGCCAGGTCATGCCTTCGAGGATGGTATTGATCGATTCGGCAGTGGAACGCGCGAGATCGGTGTCCTCGATGCGCAAGACAAACGTGCCACCATGCTTGCGCGCGTACAGCCAGCAGAAAAGCGCCGTACGGGCACCGCCTACGTGCAGGTAACCGGTCGGGCTTGGCGCAAAACGGGTACGTACGGTCATGGTTACTAACGATCACTCGCGTTTGCAGGGCATGCAGGTATAGTAAAGAAAAGCAGGCACGAATTCAGCCCGATATTTGACCGAAATTGCAGCGCCAGCGTACACTTTCGCGCAAAGCGGGCGATTAGCTCAGTGGGAGAGCACTGTCTTCACACGGCAGGGGTCGCTGGTTCGAACCCAGCATCGCCCACCATTTATCCAACACGTATACTATGCGTCCAGCGTTATGTCGGCGCTTACCTGCTACGCTGATACACGTCACGCCCAGACCCTGCTCCACAACGGCCCGGCTGAACGGGGGTAACGAAGATTGTTCACGCACAAGATAGACGCGAACGCGTCACCGGTACGTTCCGATACGGGTGCCGCTTTTCACGTAATCGATCCACGGAGCTTCGATCGCGAGCTGCTCGATGAGCTTTGCGAGCTCACTACCACCATCCGCACCCTCGCGAAGTCCAAAGAGGGTGCCGTGTACCTGCAAACCGTATTGGCGCACAAACGCGCCATGCTTTACTTCACTCAACCCTCGACACGAACCTTCCTCTCTTTCAGTAACGCCTGCCATATCCTCGGCGTAAGAACCAGCGAGATCCGTGATCCCTCAACCTCATCGGAGGTAAAGGGCGAAACCTTCGAAGACAGCATTCGCACCTTCAGCTCCTACGTCGACGTAATCATTATGCGCACCCTGGGACCGGGACTCGCCGCGCGCGCGGCGAAACTGATGGATAGCATTGAACGGAAAGTGCCGATCATCAATGCCGGCAGCGGCAGAGACCAACATCCGACACAAGCGCTGCTCGACATCTATACCCTGCAGCGGAGCCTCGAGGACCGGGGTGGCATTAGTGGTAAGACGATCGCCATGATGGGCGATCTCAAACGGGGACGCACGGTACGCTCACTCTCGTATCTCATGAAGAACTACAACGACGTGCGATTGATATTTATCTCTCCGGAGGCGTTCAAAATGGAGGACGACATCAAGGAGCATCTGCGCACGCATAATATCTCCTTCACGGAGACAACGGACCTGCAAGCGGTCCTGCCTAAGCTCGACGTCATCTACGTTACGCGTGTGCAGGCAGAATTCGATACGGCAAAGGAATCCGAGGGCATCGACATGAGTCACTTCCGGATCGGCCCTGAAGAACTGCGCCGTATGCGCGACGATGCGGTAATCATGCACCCGCTACCGCGGGGCACTGAGCTAGACGTCTGTGTTGACGCTGATCCGAGAGCAAAATACTGGCGCCAGGAACGCAACGGCATGTGGATCCGGGCGGCACTGCTGTTGAAGATATTCGGCGTCGCGGACGAAGTCGCAGGCGGTCGGTAGAACTACGCGAAGCTGCCGGACATAGGGTGCGTCCCGAGGATTATACCGGATGTTTTTCTTTCCGTTTCGGGCCGACATCAATCTCTACAAGATCCCGCTGCTCACCGTCATCATTTCCCTATTGTGTATCGCGATCTATTATGCCCAGTACCGCAACGAGATCGATGTATACGGAAAGGCAGCAAAGTTTTGTGAACGACCGCACACTGCCGCCTTCGAGCGGACTTTGCTGAAGCTTTCAGGCAC
>QKEI01000091.1 GCA_003251795.1 Candidatus Muproteobacteria bacterium | reverse complement strand
TTGCCTGCCCGAACTGCTGCGGCGGTTGTGCAGCGACCCCTATTTCGCACTAGCCCCCCCGAAGAGTACCGGTTTCGAGTACTTTAACCTTGAATGGCTGCAAGGCTATCTGACTCAATTAGGCACTGCACCAACAGCGCACGATGTACAAGCGACCCTGGTCGAGCTCACCTCACGTTCGATCGTGCATGCGCTGAAACAGTATTTGCCGAAAGTCGATGAGCTCTACGTGTGTGGCGGTGGGACTCACAACAATCACTTGATGGCAGCGTTGCAGGCAAATCTCGGGATGACCCCGTTGCACACTACGGCGACGCTTGGGCTCGATCCCGACTGGGTGGAAGCGGCGGCTTTTGCCTGGTTGGCACACCAGACACTGGAGGGGAATGCTGGCAATGTACCTACCGTTACCGGAGCCCGCCACGCCGTGATTCTAGGCAGTATACATAAAGTGTGAAGACGGAAAGCCGGCGAATCACTTGTAGCAAGAAAAAAAGGGGGCCCATAGCCCCCTTCTTCTACACTTCATGGCAGTGGTCAAACGCTAAATGACGAGCCGCAGCCGCAAGTGGTCTTGGCGTTGGGATTCTTAAGTATGAACTGAGCGCCTTCTATGCCTTCCTGATAATCGATTTCCGCACCCACGAGATATTGAAAGCTCAATGGGTCAATCAACAAAGTCACGCCCTCTTTTTCAACGCGCGTGTCATCGTCGTTTACCGCGTCATCGAAGGTGAAGCCATACTGAAAACCCGAGCAGCCCCCGCCCTGAATAAAGATACGCAACTTGAGGTCTGGGTTTTGCTCCTGCTCGATAAGTTCCCTAACCTTTCTCGCCGCGCTCTCGCTCACCTTCAGCGGACTTGGCATGTCAAACGTAGGTGCATTCATATATTTAGGTATTACTGTTAGCCAGTTCGTGACCGATTATGGAGGCGCGAGTCGCAAAGTTCAACATATCACCCTTTATATGCGTCACTTTCGGGCCCGGAATCGCCGCCGGCCGACGCAGCCACCGGCTTGAGCTTGGTCACTGCGCCCTTTTCCGTCGCCTGTCCGATGTCATGCACGAGGTTTCCATTAATGGTCGCGCCAAGTGCCATCTCGATAACCTTATAATGCACGTCGCCGGTAATCTCCGCCTTGGACTGAAGCTCAATGCGTTCGGCGCATTGCACGTTGCCCTTAATCTTGCCGTTTATGATCATGTGCGGGACTGTCACGTTACCGACGACCTCGGCGTGCTCACTCAGAACGAGCGTGCTGTTACCGCCCCCCTTGGCGACGATATTGCCCTTGGCTTTCCCATCGATTCGTAGACCACCGGTAAAGAGAATATCCCCTTTCACCTCGGCCTTGGCGCCAATTAGTGTATCGATCGTATTGCAAGGTTTATCGTTCGATCGCCCCAGCATGCATCACCTCCGTAATCGTTGTCTTGGCATCCTTACAGTCGCACGTCTCAGGCGCGCGGCCATGGGTAGGTTTGTTCCACGGTCTCAGCATTACGGCCTCGGCTTGTCACGTTTACCTTGATCCACTGCGGCTGAAAGCCCGTAGGAAGCTCCAGCTGACCTTCGACATCCTCGAAGTACTTGAAGTTGAAACTGATTGGCGTATCGGTAGGCTGTGGAAAGCGCAATACGACATTCTCGCCGTCACGCGTGCCGCTGACTTCAAAACGTGCTTTGCCTGTCACAAGAAAATCGTGCTTCAGCGCCTGTATCAATACCATCTTGTAGCGATACGTTCTTTTATCGTTACTCACCGGTTGTAACTTCAAGCTTTGGATACGCAAACCGCTCTTCTTATTAGGTGGAGAGATAATGTTACGGTAGAAATTCAACTCTTCTCGTAACCTTACGATCTCTTCAGCCGAGGCCTTGAGCGAGCGATCAAGGTCCTGGTAAGCGGTTTGATCCATCTGCAAGGTACGTTCGGCTCGCGCCAATGCTTCGCGCAATGACTGGTTATCAGCCTCGAGCCGCGCTATCTGGTTTTGCAACCCCTGCTGTTGTTGCGATGCCGCCAGACGCTCAAAGCCCGCCATGCTGAGACCGTGATTGTAGATGGCGCCGCCGCTAATGAGCGCAACGATTACGATCACGCCGGTGATGAATAGTTTAACGTGCGGCGAGTACCGCGGTTTTACAACTAGATCACCGGTGCTGCGACGGCTGAATATCAAACCTGGCGACCAAATCGTGCCAATCATTTTGCGAAGATTATAACCCACTTGTGGTAACGGCCAATCGGAATTCATTAATTAACGCATAGCAACAAAAGCTGTCTATGGCAATACCGCCGGGTGCTCAAGGCCCAGCGTCTCGCTCAGACCGAAAAGGATGTTCATGTTTTGCACCGCCTGCCCCGCCGCGCCTTTAACCAGATTATCGATCACCGCGAGCACGATTATAGTGTCCCCGCCCGGGCGATGGACCGCAATTCGGCAAGTGTTTTCCCCGCGTACGGAGCGCGTTTCCGGGTGGCTTCCAGCCGGCATTACGTCGACAAAGGGCTCATCGGCGTAGCGCCGTTCGTACACCGTTTGTAGGTTTACTTCGGTCCCCGGATCGAGCAAGCGCGCATACAAGGTCGCGTGAATGCCGCGGATCATGGGTGTCAGGTGCGGGACGAACGTCAGGCCCACTGGCTGACCACAAACCCGCTCCAAGCCCTGACGGATCTCGGGGCTGTGGCGATGGCCGGGCACAGCATAGGCTTTCAGGTTGTCAGCAGCCTCGGCGTACAAGTTAGGCACTTTGGCTTCGCGGCCGGCACCACTCACACCGGACTTGGCGTCGGCCACCAGGTGGTTAACATCAACCAGGCCCTGCTCCAGTAAAGGCATGAACCCGAGCTGCACGGCCGTCGGATAGCAACCCGGATTGGCTACCAAGCGCGCCTTACGAATCCTCTCGCGATTAACCTCGGGCAAACCATACACCGCTTCGTCGAGCAACTCAGGGCACGCATGCGGTACACCGTACCATTGTTTCCACAGCGCCGCATCAGTGAGTCGAAAGTCGGCGGCGAGATCAATCAGCTTTACCCCGGCCTTCAACAGCTCTGGCGCGTAGCTCATGGCCACACCGTTTGGTGCGGCACTAAATACAACGTCACAACTCTGCAAGGAGCTGGCCTGCGGTTCGACGAACACCATGTCTACGTAGCGGCGCAAACTGGGAAATAACTCGCTTACGGCCCGCCCTGCCTCAGCACGTGAAGTAATCACTTGAAGGCGCACCTCGGGGTGTACGGCGAGCAAACGAAGCAGCTCTACTCCCGTGTAGCCTGTCCCACCGATGATGCCGACCGTGATCATCTACGAACGCCCTTATAATGCCTTGCCGTATCGCTGCTCCACATCTTCCTGTAGCAGAAACTCACGCTCCATCAGGTGATATTGCGGCAAGCCGATAAACTCAGTGTACTCAGCGAAACCAGGCATCGATTGCGTTGCACCCGGTAACGTTCCGGTGGGTGATTGTTTCAGGGCAACAAAAAAATCTTTCAGCGCTTTGTATGTCAACATGATCGACGCGACCGGGATTGATACGCGTGCGACACCGAGCTTCGCTAGCTCTGGTACCGGCAATAGTTCGGTTTTCACGCCTGTCACGCCATCCATGAGGTTGACCGACAGTGGTCCGTTTATCTTGTTAACCGCCTGAGCAATATCCGATCGCTTCGCGATGGCGTCGATGAACACCAAGTCCGCGCCGGCTTGCAGGTAAAGGTTGCCGCGCCGAATCGCCTCATCCAGACCATGTACCGCAAATGTGTCAGTACGAGCGTTAATGATGAAGTCCGGGTCGAGGGAATCTCGCACCTTGGCACATGCCTTAACCTTGCCGACCATCTCTTCCGCGCTGATGACTTGCTTACCGGCCATGTGGCCACAACGTTTTGGGAATACTTGATCCTCGATATTCATACCGGCCGCTCCCATGGTGATCAGCCGGTCTGTAACCCACGCCGCGTTCACCGCATTACCGCCCCCGGTATCGGCATCGGCCATTACCGGAACATCAACCGCTTGTACGATATTCCATGTAAGGTCGAGCACTTCTTTCATTGATACCAGCCCAACATCGGGCTTGCCGAGCAACGAACCCGCGAGTCCGAAGCCAGATATCTGCACGGCCTCGAAACCACAGCTAGCGATGACCTTCGCACTGAGTGCGTCATGGCAACCCGGAACGATCACAGCTCGCCGTTCCATAATGGCCTTGCGTAAACGCGCGCTCTTTTTCATTCCGGCCTCCAATGGTTGACAGTTACAAACGCCTACGACGTGCTGGTTGCGGGACTAGTGCTCACCACGCTCAGCGGCCCGTGCGGCAAGCAGCGCTTTATTGTGCATGAGCACCAAATCTTTATGATATACCACGCCTACGACATGACGCTGTTCAAGATCGTCCACTACCGGTAGATAGTCTGCGTCAGACGCCCCGGCAAGCTCAAGTGCCTGGGCAAGGCTTGTGCTCGGCAGGATCGCTGTGTCGGAGGGATGCATAGTATCGGCAGCAGTTTTTAGCATCCCCTCCGGCTCCAACGTGCCACGCAAGATGTCAGCAAGCATGAGATAGCCGCTCAAGCGCCCCTCGTCGTCGACCACCAGCAAGGCCCTTGGGCGCCCTTGCAGGACAGAGTGCAGATCCACCAGCTTGCATTGTGCCTGCACCACGGCGTGGTCATCGCTGATCAGACCCTGGACGCTTATGGCGAAAAGCAAACCGGTTTCCCGTGCGGTCCTCACATCGATGCCACGCTGCTCCAGTTGCCAGACGAAGAAAGATTTGCGTGTTAATCGTTGACTAAGCATGCTGGCAACAACAACAACGATCATGGCAGCGATGATCAATCGGTAGTTACTGGTAAGCTCGAAGACGACCAGAATCGTTGACACCGGCGCGCCCAGGACGGCGGCGGCAACCCCGGCCATGCCCACCAGTGTGTAGACGCCGTGGGTGGAGACGTATTCCGGTGCCACACTTGCGGCAATGAGGCCAAATGCACCGCCTGTCATGGCACCGATGAAAAGCGCCGGACTAAACACACCCCCAGCGAAACCGCTGCCGATTGAAACGACCGTGGCAATCATTTTGGCTAGCACCAAGGCCATCAACAGCGCAAGCGGCAGCAATTCCCTCACGGCGAGATCCGTCGCTTGATAGCCCACTCCGAGAATCTGCGGAAAGCCTAGTGCGATAACGCCAACCACGAGCCCGCCGACGGCCGGTCGTGCCCACGCCGGTAGCGCAATACGGGACATGTGCTTTTGCACTAGAATCGTGCTCGCCATGAAGATCGAGGACATTACAGCGCAGACTACGCCCAGCAACATGAAAATCGGCAGTTCCGCAGCGGAGATGACATAGTAGTAGTTGGGCACATTCAGGAAGGCCGGTTGATCGCCGAAGTAGCTCTGCGCGACCACAGTGGCACTCACCGACGAGATGACGATCGGCGCGAATACGTTGAGCCCATAGTGGCCTACGATCACTTCAAGCGCAAAGAATACACCGGCGATGGGTGCGTTGAATGACGCCGCGACCGCAGCGGCTGCACCACAACCCACCAATGTCAGCGAGAGGCTGCGGTCTAAGCGCAAGCGTTTGGCTACCCAGGCACTGAGGCTTGCGCCCAAGTGCACAGCAGGACCCTCGCGGCCTACCGAAGCGCCTACACCTATGGAGGTGGCGGCAGCGAGTGCGGCGCCGATACCCGCTCGCGTGCTCATGCGACCAGCGCGCATTGCGCACGCTTCTATGATGTCGGCGACGCCATAGTTGCGTCGCTGCGGCATCAGGTAGTGCACGAATACGCCGATAACCAACCCCCCGACCGTGGGTATCAACAACACGTGCCAAGCAGGTAGCTTCGCCACGAGGGTGGCGAAATCGACCTCTGAGCCGGAGCCGTAGCAAACAAGCTGAACCAAGCGGATCAAAAGGCGAAAGCCGATAACACCGCCGCCAACGGCGATCCCTATCAGCAGCGCCAGCGTGAACAGAACCGATTGTTCATTGCGTATCGCTCGAATTAGGCGAAACATGTAGAGGTCCGCGCTGCTAGTCGACCGTCCCGAGACAAGTACAGGATTGCGGAGTTACCTGATGGTGTCCACCTTCGATCACCATTACTGCGGTCGTGCCCATAAACGGAGGTTTCTTCGTAACAATCGGGATCAGCATTACTAACACGCTCACCGCTAGTCTCCACGGACATGCTGCTGAGCCACCCGTGCTCATCAGCGCGGAATACCAGGGACACCAATAAGCCATATGGCAGGAGGGACCAAGGGCGAGCCACTCATCGCCATGTCTGCTCATTTACATGAGGCCCGCTTCCTTGTAGTACTTCAAGGCACCAGCATGAATCGGTGCCGAGAGTCCGTCCTTCACCATTTCCTTCTTGTTGAGATTAGCGAAGGCCGGGTGCAGTCTCTTGAAATCCTCGAAGTTGTCGAATACCGACTTGACCACTAAGTAGACGGTATTGTCTGGTGTTCTCGTAGAACTGACAACAGTTGCACCCACACCGAAGGTCTTCACATCCTTGTCGTTACCCCGATACATGCCGCCGGGTATGACGGCATGTCGGTAATACTTGTTCTCTTTAACCAACCTATCGATCTCCATGCCGCTTACTTGTACGATCACGCTATCGCAGGAAGTCGCGGCCTCCTTTATCGAGCCGCTCGGATGGCCCACGGTAAATACCATGGCGTCAATCTTGTTGTCACAGAGCGCCGCGGACTGCTCAGCGCTCTTGAGCTCCGAGACCACGGAAAAGTCTGACATGGTCCAGCCCATCGCCTTCATCACTACTTCCATGGTGGCGCGCTGGCCGGAGCCGGGATTGCCGATATTGACGCGCTTGCCCTTTAAGTCCTTGAACCTCTTGATACCGGAATCCTTGCGAGCGATGACAGTGAACGGCTCGGCATGCACAGAGAATAGCGCGCGCAATTCTTTGAAAGGACCTTGCTCCTTGAATTCGCTGGTGCCGTGATAGGCATGATATTGCCAATCAGACTGGACAACACCCATGTCAAGCTCGCCGGAACGGATCATGTTGACGTTATAGATTGAACCGTCCGTGCTTTCTACCGCGCAACGGACACCCTGCTCCTTGCGGTTCTTGTTCACCAGCCGACAGATGGCACCGCCAGTGGGATAGTACACGCCTGTAACCCCACCAGTGCCGATGGTGACAAATTCTGCGCCCCATGCGGCTAATGACGTTGCGCATGTGACAAGAGAGGCGGTCGCTACCAGCAGCGCGCCGATAACCGTCGCTACGAATTTATTACTATGAGCTCGCCTCACCATCATACCTGCCGGCGGGAATTCGGTTCAGTTGCCAGAAGGAGCACAGACAACCCTTAGCGGTTGCAACCCCATACGGCGCATTAATCTCTCACAACGAGTATGGAACGGTCGAAGTGCCGTATGACGCGGGCGGCATTAGGACCAATAAGGTAATCCTGAACCGCCGGTCTGTGCGAAGCCATGATAATCAGATCAGCCTTGTTGCGCTTGGCTGCCTTTACGATCTCGTCATAGACGGTCCCCACAGCAACGCTGTGCTGTACAGCAACGCCCTTTGGCACTTGCTTCTTGATCAGCGCCTGCAGTTGCTTCTCCGCTTCCGCCTGTACCTTTTCCTCATAATCAGGCGGAAAGTACAACTGCGCCTCCAAAGTCCCGCGCAAGTCAGGCACCACGGTCATCACGTGCAGGCGCGCCGCGAAGGCCTTGCAATACTCCACGGCTACGGGCAACGCCTTCTTCCAGGAGCTTTGTTCGTTCAGATCGACTGGTACCAAAATATTGCTGTACATGGTTATACCCTTCGCTGATTTAGGCACCGGCAGGAGCGGCGGTCGGCCTATGGCGCCGCCAGCGACGATACTGCGTGCCAACGACAATGGCCAGCAATGCCAGTCCCAAGGGGTAGATCCACTCTTTACGCGGCAGACCCACCTGCTGCACGTCTACGCCCACGACGTAATCGCCCTCTTCCAACCCCGCCTGCTCGGTGATACCGCCTGGCTGCAACTCGGACACCTGATAGCGGTTATCCTCGCTGCGCTTGAGCGCGACCCCATAGCGCTCGAGGTTATTGACACCAACCAGCTCCGGCGTTCCCACGCGGAAAAGCTTGAAGCGATCACCATAGTCCGTCGAGCGCACGACGTGGAAACGAACGGTATAGCCGGGCGGCGCCACGGCGTCGCCGGCCACGAACCTTTCCAGATTGACATCCTTAAATTCGGGGTAAATCTGGTCCATGACGAAACCGGGCCGGAACAACGCCACAATCGCGGCGATAAAGATCAGCGACTCGTACCATCTTACCTTTACGATAAACCACCCCTGGGTAAGGGAGCTGAAAGCGAGTATTGCCAGCAATGAGCAAACAATCACGACCAATGCGTGCCAGATGCTATCCACCCCGATTAGTAACAGCTCAGTATTAAAGATAAAAACGAAAGGCAATATGCCGGTACGTATGTCGTATAAGAACGACTGTACGCCGGTCTTCAGCGGATCGGCGCGCGATATGGCCGAGGCCGCAAATGCGGCGAGACACACGGGCGGCGTGGAGTCAGCCAACAAACCGTAGTAGAACACGAACAGGTGCACAGCAATCAGCGGCAGTACCAGGCCGGCAGCATTGCCGAGCTCGACCACCACGCCCGCCAGCAGCGAGGCCACCACTAGGTAGTTCGCCGTTGTCGGCAGACCCATCCCAAGCAAGAGGCAAAGTACGGCGGTAAGACCGAGGAGAATATAAACATTGCCGCCGGAGATCGCTTCCACCACTCCTACCATGGCATTGTTGAGCCCCGTTGACGACACAGAGCCGACAATGATGCCCGCGGCGGCGACCGCCACAGCAATACCAATCATATTACGCGCACCAGCGATCAGCCCTTGGTAGATCTCGATCATCCCTTCCTTGACCGCCTGGGCGATGGCGGTCTGTCCGCTTTTCCACCCATGCCATATCCGCTCGGCCACAAGCACGATCATCGTTGCTACGATCGAATAAAAAACAGCGCTGCCCGCGGTCCAACGCTCTACCATCAACAGGTAAATCAGAATCACGATCGGGATCAGGTAGTGCAAACCACTCAGGAAGGTCTGGCGCAGAGGCGGTATTTCCGCTCTCGGTAAGCCTACCAATCCGAGTTTCAACGCCTCGAGATGCGAAATATAGAACAGCGCCGTGTATGCTAGTAGCGCGGGGATGGCAGCGGCAACAATGACATCGAAGTACGAGATGCCGATGAATTCGGCCATGATAAAGGCCGCCGCGCCCATGATCGGCGGCATCATCTGGCCATTGGTGGAAGCCGCGACCTCGATCGCTCCGGCTTTAGTCGCTGGCATGCCCAAACGTTTCATGACCGGGATCGTGAACGTGCCAGTCGTGACTACATTGGCAATCGAGGAACCGGAGATCAGGCCGGTCATACCGGAGGCCAGGATCGCCGCCTTGGCGGGTCCACCCCGGAACCTGCCCACCATGGCGAAGGCGAGATTCAAAAAGTACTGGCCGGCGCCGGCCTTATCGAGGATCGCGCCGAAGAGTACAAACAGATAGACGAAGCTGACCGACACATCGATGGGGATACCGAATATCGCCTCGCCGCTTAGCCATTGATAGCCGATCAGGCGATTTAACGACACACCCTTGTGGGAGATAATATCCGGCATCCACTGGCCGAACACGGAATAGACCAGAAATACGCTGGCGACAATCACCAGTGGCAAGCCGATCGCGCGCCGGGTGGCCTCGAGCAATAGCACGATACCAGTCCCGCCGAGGATCGCCTCGAAGGGAAACTCAAAGCGCTGACCGAAAAGCGAGAACGGAATCTCTAGCAGCACGCCCTGACGACTGACGAGGCCGTCCCAGCCGAGGAACAAGTACAGCGCGCTACCCACGCCGAGCAACGCCAGGATCAGATCGTAGATCGGAATTCTATCGGTGGCGCGTTTGCGCGCGAATGGAAACAACAGAAAGGTCAACAACAAACCAAAGGCAAGATGCACGCCCCGAGCCGGCACATCGGTGATGATGCCGATGCCGAACGTGTAAGGCAGTGGTGAGGCAATCCACAGCTGGAACAGCGACCAAAGGGCACAGATAACAGCGATGACTATTGAGACGCGTGGTCCAACCTTACGCCCGGTGTACTCGATCTCCTCCAGGGTCTTGCTGAGCTCGTCCTGATCTATTTTGGACTCGAGCGGTTTCGCGTCGTCAGCCATTGCGTTGCCTTTTCAAGCAGGTCGGACTCGTAGAAAAGAAAAACCGGCACCCGTTCGCGAAACGGCCGGGTGCCGGTAGCGTTCAAATCCGAATGCTTGCTCCTAGCGCAGGGTTACATCCACCCCTTTTCCTTATAGTACTTGACCGCACCCGGGTGCAGCGGAGCCGACAAACCATTCTTGATCATATTCTTTGGATCGAGGTTGGCAAACGCCGGGTGCAGCTTTTTGAAGTCATCCAGGTTTTCAAACACAGCGCGCGTTACCTCGTACACTACCTTCTCCGACACTTTCGCACTGGTAACGAAGGTCGCCATCACGCCAAAGGTGGTGACGTCGTGGTCGGTTGTCTTGTACGTCCCTTTGGGGATGGTCGCGAAGGCATAGTACGGAGTATCGGCGACTAGCTTCTTTTCGACGCTGGTGTTGAGATCGATGATGTAGGCGTCACACCCATCGGTAGCGACCGCGACTCCGGCATTGGGTACACCGACGGTGTAACCAAAGGCGTCAATCTTGCCATCACACAGCGCATTCGCCTGCTCGGTGGAGGTCAGCTCGGTGGCCAACGCGAAATCACTGGTGCTGGTGCCATAGGCCTTCATCAGCACCTCCGTCGTACCGCGCTGACCCGAGCCCGGATTGCCGATGTTGAAGCGCTTGCCCTTGAGATCGGCCCACGAGTGGATACCGGAACCCTTGGCGGCGATGATCTGATAGGGCTCGGGATGGACGGAGAACACCGCGCGCAGATTCTTAAACGGCTTCACCTTGTCCGAGTCGCCCTTGTATGCATGGTACTGCCAATCGGACTGGGCGACGCCGAAGTCGAGCTCACCTTGGCTGATCTGGCCGATATTGTAGGTCGAGCCTCCGGTTGACGGCGCCGAGCAACGAATGCCGTGCTTGCGGCCCGACTTGCGGCCTTCGGCCGCCTCTTTATGTATCATCCGGCAGACCGCGTTACCGACGACAAAGTACACACCGGTCGGACCGCCGGTACCGATAGTAATGAACGTTTGCTTCGCCGCCCATGCTGGTGAAACAACGATGGAGGCCGCGAGCGAGGCGCCGGCAACAATAAGCGCCCCCACTAGCGCTGTGGTGAGTTTCTTGATAGGCATCGACATATGATCCTCCTAATGTCTATGGCAATAAGCCCCCAGATTGGATGCGCGATTGTTAAAGTTTGGTTGCGAGCCGACCGTCCCCGCGCCCTTTATTCGTGGGCTAATCGGAACAAGTCACGGGCAAAGCCACTATATCACTGTGCGATCAAAAAACAACCGCACGAGTTCGCGCAGCATAATCGATCGAACATAATATTAGGGGTTACTTATGATGCTGTGCGGGTTAGCAACCAATTGAACATTGGATTGCACACGGCGTCACGCTAGTATCTCGCAACCATTCACGTGCATGTCACCGGAGTGATGCGCATGCAACATGTGTTTCACCGCCATACCAAGACAACGCTGCCGTTTGCCGTCCGTGGCGACGGTCCTTATGTTATCGACAGCGAGGGCAAGCGGTACCTCGACGCATCCGGCGGTGCCGCCGTTTCGTGCCTGGGGCACAGCCACCCCGTAGTCATCCAGGCAATAAAGCAACCATTCCGTATGCGCACTCCGCGTTTTTTACCAACGACGCGATGGAGGAGTTGGCGGATTTGCTGATCGAATCCTCTCCGGACCTAGCGCGCGTTTATTTCGTGTGTAGCGGCTCCGAGGCAATTGAGGCTGCCCTCAAGCTCGCTCGACAATATTTCCTTGAGAGAGGCGAACCTCAGCGCCGCTATTTCATTGCAAGGCACCAAAGCTACCACGGTAACACGCTAGGCGCATTGGCGGTTGGCGGCAATCAATGGCGTCGGCGGCCGTTCGAGCCATTGCTGATCGAGTCGCACCACATTTCGCCTTGTTACGCCTATCGCGGGCTTCGCGCCGACGAGAACTTGGAACAGTACGGCCTGCGCGTCGCGAACGAGCTCGAAGCAAAGATCGAGCAGCTAGGTGCCGATTCGGTGCTCGCGTTCGTGGCCGAGACCGTTGTCGGCGCCACCGCCGGTGCGGTGCCGCCGGTACCGGGGTACTTCAAACGTATTCGCGACATCTGCGATCGTTATGACGTTTTGTTGATCCTCGATGAGGTAATGTGCGGCATGGGCCGCACGGGCACGCTGTTTGCTTGCGAGCAGGAAGATATCCAACCCGACATGATTGCAATTGCCAAGGGTCTCGGCGCCGGCTATCAACCGATCGCCGCGCTACTCGTCAGCGGCGATATTTACGACACTATTCGCGATGGCTCGGGGTTCTTCCAACACGGCCATACCTACATGGGTCACCCAACTGCCTGCGCCGCTGCGCTCGCCGTGCAGAAAGTCATACGCGAAGAAGACCTGCTGACAAACGTACGTATACAGGGTGAGCATCTGGCAGACGCGTTGCAGCGGCAACTCGGCGAACACCCGCATGTGGGTGACATACGCGGGCGCGGCTTGTTCAGGGGTCTCGAGCTGGTAGCCGATCGGGCAAGCAAAGAGCCTTTTGATCCGGCGCAGCGCCTGGCTGCGACGGTCAAGCGCCGGGGCATGGAGCACGGTCTGATGTGCTATCCCATGAGTGGCACAATTGACGGACGGCTCGGCGATCACATTCTGATAGCTCCGCCCTTCATTATCAATGAGCGCCACATAGAGGAGCTCATCGACAAACTCACACGTGCGCTGGATGCGGCAATCACGGAAACATCAAGATGATGGCGGCAGGTGCCTCAACGCACCTGCACCACACCTTCAGCCGCAAGCGCGTCGATCTCTTGTGAGCCGTAGCCGAGCAGTTCCTGCAAAATAACCCGGCTATGCTCGCCTAGCTCGGGTGCGGGCCGTGCCGGTAATTCCGGTGCGGCGGACAGATGCGGCGGCGTGCGCGCAAAGCGGAACTCGCCGACGTCTGGATCCGCTACAGGCATAAGCATGTGGCGCGCCTGCGCCTGCGGACAGGCAAAGACATCCTCGGCGGTATACACCGGCCCCGTGGGTACGCCCGCTTTATTAAGCAACTCCGCCGCCTCGTCACGTGCGAGGCCCGCAAACCATTGACTGATGATCGAGTCGACAAACTCTTGGTTCTGGGAACGCGCGGTGCCACTGTTGCTGCGCGGATCATCGACCAAATCGGGGCGTTGCATGATCTCGCACCAGCGACGCCAGATGCGTTCGTCGGGAACGTTTACCGCGACGTATCCGTCGCGCGCCTGGTAAGCGCCGCGGGGATAGGCGTTGCGCGGGCGACCACGATGCGGCGATTGTCCGGCCGCGGAGTGTAATGCGATCATCGATTCGTTCAGTGAGAGCATGTTGTCGTACATCGCCGAGTCGAC
>QKEI01000237.1 GCA_003251795.1 Candidatus Muproteobacteria bacterium | reverse complement strand
GACGCAAAGCTACCTGCCTGGGGTCGAAAGGCGACGGTCGAGGGGCTGCAGGAGAAACGGTGCGTTTCGCATCTGTTTGCAATCAAGTGTCTCTCCATCCGGAGAAGACTCTCGTCTGCTCTCCCGCGCAGCATACTTCCCTCCCGATCGCCTTCGACGCTCCGACTGTAGCTAGCGAGTTTCGGCAGATTTACTAGTAGCTATAGCTACTCCTGCATCTGCGGCAGCTACACCCCGCAGAGTGATTTGGCAAAGGAGCCGCCAATGGAACGTGCGCAGTATGCGCCGCAGAGGAAAGCGTCTGTCACCAGCCGCCACGACGGCCGGCTAGACAAACACAGTACGCTTATCGCATGCACAAGATCGTGGGTGCCGCAGCGGATTCGCGGTTTCACCCTCACCGAGCTCATGATCGCCACCACTATCGGGCTGATCGTACTGAGCGGCGTTGCCCAGGTCTTTGCCACCAGCCGTGCCACTTACCGGGCGACCGAAGGCCTCACGCGTTTGCAGGAAAACGCCCGATTCAGCATGCATTTCCTTACGTGGGACGTACGCATGGCCGGCTACATGGGCTGCCTGCAGAAATCCACCGTGGTTACAAATCACCTGAATAATCCCGCCGACTACGCAACCAACTTTGTGCTCGGTCAATACGTCAATGGCCACAGCTACACCGGCAGCGGCAGCAACTTGAGTGATTGGACACCCCCGTTGCCGGCTGCGTACTTCACCGCTGGCGAAGTAGTGCCCGGCACCGACGTGCTCGTGATACGCCGTGGCTCCGACAAGGGTCTGCGCGTGTTGCCGCCGTACATGCCAACCCCGTCGGCGGCACTGCAAATCGAAACGGCCAGCGGCTTATCGGTAAACGACATCGTCATCGTCTCCGACTGCAAGAGTGCCGATCTTTTTCAGATTACCGGCCCCGACGTTCCGGACAACACGGGCACGATAAATCACAACACCGGCACCGTGTCTCAGGGACCGGGTAATGCTACCCAGAGTCTGTCCAAAACCTACAAGGGCGACGCCGAGATCCTGAAACTCATTACCAATGTCTACTACATCGGCCGACGCAACAACGATCCGAACAATCCGCCGGCGTTGTTTCGCAAGGAGATCGACAAAGGCGTTGTTTTCGCCAATGAGCTGGTCGATGACGTGGACAGCATGCAAGTGTTTTACGGCGAGGATACCGATGGGGATGGCAGGGCCAACACGTATGGTAAGGCCGATGAAGTGACCAACTGGGCGAATGTGGAGACAACGCGTGTCGGCTTACTCGTACGCACACCAGGCAACATCGGCCAGGAGCTGGACACACGCGTCTACCCCGTCGTTGGCATGCTGATCGGTCCTTACAACGATCGCCGCCAGCGGCGCGTATTTGCCTCAACCATTGAGCTACGCAACTAGGGAAATCCGCCATGGCTCGACTCGAAACAGTGACTCCCGTTACCGGCAAACAGCAAGGTGTGGCCCTCATCATCGCGCTGATCTTCCTGCTGCTCATGAATCTGCTGGCCGTCGCCGCAGTGGGCATGACCGAACTCGGAGAGCGTATGGCGGGCAACCTCAGTGACAAGAATACGGCGTTTCAGGCCGCCGAGTCGGCATTGGTCGGGGGTGAGGTCTGGATCGGCGGCCAATTGAACAAACCGGTGTTCGATCCGGCCAACACCGGCGACGGTCTGCACCTGCCATCACTCAGCGCAGTGCAAGTGTGGGAAGAATCGACCGGCGTGTGGTCCAGCGCCGATGTCCTCAATTATGCCGGCCTGCAAGGGGTCAGCCAGCAGCCGCATTTTATCATCGAAGATCTCGGCGTGATCCCCGACAACAAAGGCAGCCTCGTCATGCCGTCGAATTACAAGAGCTCGGGCAAGAACTTGTTTCGTGTGACTGCTCGCGCCACGGGCAAAACCAATACCGCGGTCGTCATGGTGCAATCGACGTACGAGAAGCGCTTCTAGCAAGCACGTTGTGCAGAGGATACGAAGTAACCCAAGACATTACCAATGACACCAGCCCGAGAACAGCTAGAGATTCGTTGGTCCGCGCCTGAAATGGAACGCGCGCGCGAGCAGCACATTGGTGTCGCTCGCCGATCGGTTGTTGTGCAGGTCGCGCTCACCGTTGGGTTGGTATTGCTGTTACAGGTACCTACGCAAAGTCACGCGGCTCAGCTCAATCTCGCGAACTCACCGCTGTTCCTCGGGACCGCCGTTGAACCCAACATATTCCTGCTGTCTTCCGGCAGCATGGACTGGGACATCATGACCATCGGCGATCAAGGCAGGATCTCGTTGGTCGGCGCCACCGCTACCACCGATTACAGTTATGTCTTGCCCACCGTCGACAACAACTATGGCCCGACCAGCAGCAACGGCCGCATTTTACCGAGCGAAGAAGCGGTGCAGGCAACCAGCAACATGCCGGCCGATGCCTATGGGGTCTGGCGTGGACGCTTCTCCGGGCATAACGTCATGTATTACAACCCGGAGGTCGTTTATACGCCTTGGTCAGGTGTTAACAGCGCCGGCAACCCGTACGCGAATGTCAACGCCCCCGCTGCACCGCTGGATCCATTCAATGCCGCCAGCACGACTGTCGATCTGACGGCGCTCTGGAGTTGGACCGCTGCTAGCGTACCGCAAACAACCAGCGGTACCATCGATATCAACGTCGGCAACTACTACCCGGCGCGCTACTACTTATGGACGGATAGCGATACCAACGGCATCGTCGACGCCGCTGACAGTCACACGCGCATCGAGATCAAACTAGCAAACGCACCGTTCGCACATACCAGCGGCAAGCGCATCGACTGCGTCGATCCGTTGGCCTGCAGCTACGTCGAAGAGATCCAAAACTTCGCCAATTGGTTTTCGTATTATCGTCGCCGGGAGGCCACGGCAAAAAACGCCATCGGCAAGCTAATCACCGGGGTGAACAACGTGCGCCTGGGCTACGCCACACTGCACAACAATAGCGGCGCCAACAATATCCTGATCACTTCCATGAACACGGATCCTATGACCGGCAACAAGCGCGCGCTGATGGATGGCGTCTACAAGACACAATCAAACAATGGTACGCCACTGCGGCAAACGCTGCGCGACATCGGTCGTTACTACGAATGTGTCAGCGGCAACCTGTTCGGTGCCAGCGGTTCGAACTGCCCCATTCTGCCGGCAGCGGCCGGCGGCACGTGCCAACAGAACTTCACCGTGTTGATGACCGACGGTTTCTACAACGGTAGTAGTCCCTCGTTGGGAAACGAGGATGGCGATAACAACACAACCTTTGATGGACCGCCCTATGCCGATGCGATGAGCAACACCTTGGGCGACGTTGCCATGAATTATTATGAGCGCGACCTCGCGCCGGCGCTGCTCGATGAGGTTCCAGTGACCGCCGGCATCGATAACGCCAAACATCAACACATGGTGACCTACACCGTTGCGTTTGGCGTAACGGGTGAGCTCGACCCGTTCGATACCAAGACACCCGGTGACGCCAGTGACACCAATCCAACGGATCCCGGCTTTAGCTGGCCCGACCCTTTCGCTGGTACCACCGCGCAGCAAAATGCCCGCAGGATCGATGATCTTTGGCACGCCGCCTATAACAGCCGCGGGGTTTTCTTAAGTGCCAATAACGCCAGTGAGCTCAGCAAATCCATGGCTGACGCCATCGCCAACATCACCGAACGCACTGGCACAGCGGCAGCGGTAGCACTCAACTCCGCGTCGCTGAGCACCGATACACGCGTGTTTCAGGCGCGTTTTAATAGCGGCGAATCCAGTGGCCAACTGCGGGCGATTCCGCTCGACGCCAACGGCAACATCGGGCCGGTGCTTTGGGACGCTGGCGATGTGCTCAAAACCCAAGCGACCCGCGAGATCATCACCTTCGACGGCAGTGCCGGTGCACCGTTTCGCTGGACCAATCTCTCCGCGACCCAGCAGGACGCACTCAACAGAAACGCCAGCGGTGCCACGGACGGCTTCGGCCCCCAGCGTTTGAACTACTTGCGCGGCGATGCCAGCGCGGAAGGCGTATTACCGTATAACTTTCGCGTGCGCAACAACAGTTTCAAGCTGGCCGATATCGTGCACTCCGCGCCCGTTTTTGTCGGTGCGCCCCCGTTTCTCTACCCGGACGGCCTCGAAGCCGTTCCC
The DNA here is from genome assembly GCA_003251795.1 of Candidatus Muproteobacteria bacterium. Lineage (GTDB taxonomy): Bacteria > Pseudomonadota > Gammaproteobacteria > Acidiferrobacterales > SPGG2 > SZUA-472. The sequence continues at coordinate 10,709 of QKEI01000237.1, read as the reverse complement.
TATTCGCAGTTCCGAGTCAACCAAAATACGCGCACGTCGATGGTCTACGTGGGCGCGAACGATGGCATGTTGCACGGTTTCGATGCCGACACGGGTGAGGAAAAATTGGCGTACGTGCCGGCCGAGCTCTACGGCACGCTGAGCCAGCTGACCGCGCCGGCCTATGCTCATCGCTATTACGTAGACGGCTCACCGACTGCAGGCGACGCCTTTTATAACGCCGCCTGGCATACAGTGCTGATTGGCACGCTGCGCGGCGGCGGCCAGGGTATCTTCGCGCTCGATATCACCGACCCCAGCCTGTTCAGCGAGACCAACGCGAGTAGCCTGTTCCTGTGGGAGTTTACCGATGCTACGGATGCTGATCTCGGTTACACGTTTGGCGAGGCGACTATAGCCAAGATGCAAAACGGCCGATGGGCCGCCATCTTCGGCAACGGCTATAACAGTACCGAGAACGATGGTGCCTCAACCACCAGCGCGAGCGGTAATGCCGTGCTTTACATCGTCGACATCGAAACCGGGGCGCTGATCAAGAAGATCGATACGCAACGCGGCAAGGCACAATCGGTCGATGGCACAACACCGAATGGGTTGGCGACACCCGCGGTGGTTGATGTCGACAGCGATTCCATTGCCGATTTCGTCTACGCCGGCGATCTGCAGGGCAACCTCTGGAAGTTCGACGTGCGCGGCGCGAATCCGACCAACTGGATGGTGGCGCCCGCCTCTGGACCGACGCCACAACCGCTCTTTGTCGCTACTGATGCGAGCGGCGCGCGTCAACCGATCACCCTGCGCCCGGAGGTCGGCAGCCATCCGGATGGGCTCAACGGCTTCATGGTCTACTTTGGGACTGGTAAGTACATGGAGATCGGCGATAACTCGATCACACCACCGCAGCAGGTGCAGACGTTCTATGGCATCTGGGATCAAAAAGGCGCCTCCACGGGCAATCACACCCAGGTTAACAAGGCTGATCTTCAGACACAGACCATCGGCACGGCGACTTTCGGTACGCAGACGGTGCGCACCGTGAGCGATAATCCAATCACGGCATGGGGTACCGCTGCCGGTCAATTCATGGGCTGGCAGGTCGATATGCCGCTGACGGCGGAAAAGATGGTAGCGGATCCGGTGCTGCGAACCGGCAGGATAATTTTTCCCACGCTCGTGCCGAATGATTCACCGTGTGCGGTCGGCGGTACTAGTTGGCTGATGGAACTCAATTTCCGAAACGGCGGCCCGCCCGAATTTTCCGTCTTCGACCTGAATGACGACGGAACATTCAGCAGCAGTGACATGACAAGCAGCGGCCAAATTGTCGTGGGCATTGATCCCGGGCTCGGTATCATGCCGAAACCGGTGCTGCTGGACGATCCCGCCAAGAGCCGCGAGCTCAAGATCGTTACCGGCACCGGAGGTGATGTCAAAGGCATCGCCAACAATCCGGGCCCTGATACCGCGGCTGCGGGGCGGCGTTCTTGGCGACAAATGCAGTAGGCTCAACTTAGTGAAGGAAGCATCAGGGGGGTTATAATGAAGTACGTGTTTCATATGCTATTCGGGGTGATCTTGTTAGCGGCCGCGTTGCCCTCGACACCCGCGGCTTCCGCTGCTTCTGCGCGACAACTGTTTTCGGCACCCAGCGAGAACGGCAAAATCGAACGACTCGATCTCAGCGCGGGAGAGCTAGTGATCGACGATACGCTGTTCAAGGTCTCGACCAGCGTCCCGGTCTACACCTATCGCGGCTTCCAAACCACCGCGGATTCGCTGAGAAAGGGTATGCGCGTGGCCTTCAATGTTGCCGAGGACGGCAACGGCGCCCGCTTCGTTTCCGCCATCTGGATACTGTCGAAGAACTAGGCAGCCCTTCTGCAGGAGCTTCCTAGCCTCTCCCCTGGGTTCTGCGGGTGTGGGCCCCTTCGAGCTTTCTTGGCCCGCTGTGACGCTGCTGTACCAGCAGGCACGGTAGAATTCGCCTACAAATCAACAGGTTGAAGGAACGTGCTGCGCGTTGACAGTGCTCAAGCCGGTAACTATATAAAAATAATGACTTAGCGTGCGTTTTTCACGCAAACTCGCAGCGGCAGGCCCCCGAAAAACCATACGCAAAAGGACGAAAAATCTAGATGAGAATATTTGTTGTCGAAAGCCTACGCAAAGGCCTACCGGCTTTATTGACCGCACTCGCTTTGAGCGCGTGTGGGCCCGACATTTCGCAGGACGGACCCGTGGCAAGCGACGGATCGGTTGTTGTTTCCCCGACGACCCTAGCCCTCGATCTCTCAGACCCGGCCGGCATGGCCGTGTGCGCGCCCGGAAGCTCTTCCGCTATATTTCCCGTTATCGTTACGACCTTCGATGCCAGGGGGTTCCCGCTCGGCAATGCCGATATAACCCTTCAGTTGGATTTCTCACCAAGCACAGTTTTCGTTGGGGGGGTGGCAATGGCCGTGCTTGATAGCACAGGCACGACACTGCTGACGACCCCAGGCGGGTCACCATCGTTCTCAACACAGACTGAAGACGATGGAACCGCGAGATTTCAACTGCTGGCCGATACCTCGACAGCCTGCTCGTATACTGGCAGCTTAACCGTCAACAGCGGCAGTGTCGTCACCTCCATGCAAGTGACCGCGACTGGCAGTTAGTTAGTCCTCGACCTAAACTGTAACTGTTTTCCTCGGCGCGGCTCTTTATTTGGAATAGAACCGCTGCGTTCGACTTATTTCCTGGCGCCCACCGCGTGAGACGCGAAGGCTAACCGATTAGGTAGCCGAAAGTGTGGAGGAGAATGTTACATGGCTTTAGACGTGGAACTTGGGGCTGGCGTTAACCTAGTTTTTTCCACGCCGGTCCTTATCCGAAGGATGAGCGAGTTAATGCAGCACTACGGGCTGCCATCCTCAAGGCTGAATAGACCGATAACGGTGTGCAGGTGAGTAATATTCGGCGGTTGGCAGTCCGATGCCACATTCCTGCAATGGCCGCTCCCGGAGATCGCAACCCTCAGGGCATGGATCCATGATGCGGTCGTGCGCATGAGTTGCTTGCCCTTCTCCGAACCGGTGCCGATAGAATACAGTGCCTACAGCTGGCCAATGTTAATCGGAATGGCGATTACAACCGTGTCCATAACCACGGTGAGCAAAATTGGGCTTGCGTTTATTATGTCGACTGTGGGCAACCAGCGCCCGGTCGAGCCATGAATGGCAAGATCGAGTTTCGCGATCCACGGCAAGGGGCGAGCACGCACCCTGATGACAAGTTCCCAGGCTTTACCTTCGGTCATGCCATGCTCGTGGAGCCGCAAACAGGCATGCTCCTGGTATTCCCCGGTTGGCTTGATCACTGCGTGCACCCGTTTTTCGGTAACGGTGAACGCATCTCCATCGCCATCAATATCAGGTTGACTAAAGTCGGCACCAAGGTGCTGTCATAGTTGTTGACCTCATTACCGACTCTTGTGGACTGCTTGTGCACGCACGCCGTGCCTAAGCAATCCCCGCTGGCTGCAGGTGCCGATTAGTGCGTATACTTAAACGCTCTTACGGAAAGCAACCTACCCCATGAACTACCACGAGAGCATCCTCGATCTAGTGGGTCACACGCCTCTTGTCAGGCTGAACCGCATAACGGACGAAAGCATGGCTACAGTTTTTGCCAAGCTCGAGACCATTAACCCGACCGGTTCGGTCAAGGACCGCATCGCCGTCAACATCGTAAGGCGTGCCGAGGAAGCGGGGATGCTCAAGCCCGGGGCGACGTTGGTGGAGAGCACTTCGGGAAACACCGGTCTCGGCCTAGCCATGACGGCGGCCGTACGCGGCTATCGCTGCATATGCACCATGCCAGACAAGATGAGCAAGGAAAAGATCGACATGCTCAAGGCCTACGGTGCCGAGGTTGTCGTTACCCGCACGGATCTACCGCACGATCATCCGGAGAGCTACGTCGAGATCGCCAAGAGGATTGCGCGCGAGACACCGGGGGGTTTCTATACCGATCAGTATTACAACATGAACAATCCGGAGGCTCATTACCTCACCACCGGGCCGGAGATATGGCAGGATACAGACGGGCAAATCGATTGTCTGGTTGGCGGCATCGGCACCGGTGGCACCATATCCGGCGCCGGAAAGTACCTCAAGCAAAAGGCGGCCGAGGTGGGACGCCAGATAAAGATCGTATGCCCGGATCCATTGGGCAGCATCTATTATGATGAGTTCTACAAGGGAAAATCGGGGGAGCCCGCTATCTATCGCGTCGAAGGCATCGGCCACGACTTCATGGTAGGCACGCTCGATTTCTCGGTTATTGACGAGGTACTGCAGGTGTCGGACCGGGATTCCTTTATCTCGGCCCGGCGTCTGGCGCGCGAGGAAGGTATTTTCGCCGGCGGTTCTGCCGGCACGGCACTGTTTGGTGCCCTCAAAGCGGCGCAAGACCTCGGGCCGGGCAAGATTGTTGTCGTCGTCATCCCCGATTGCGGCGACCGTTATCTGAGCAAGTGCTTCAACGATCAGTGGATGAAGGACATGGGTTTCCTGGGCCCGGAGCAGCGCTTGGGAACCGTGCGTGAAGTGCTAAAGTTCAAGGGCGGCAAGGTGGAGTTCGCGGAGCCGAATGAAACGCTCGATAAGGTCGTCAGCCGCATGTCGGAGATGGGTATTTCGCAGATGCCAGTAAAGGCGAGCGGCGCGGAACAGCGCCGTTTGATGATTCATGAGCTGGACATCTTACAAGGCCTGGTGAGCGGCACCTGCACAACAAAAGATACGGTGATCCGTGTTGCCAAGGCGTTGGAGGGCCAGGTAACAATGGATGACCCCCTGACCAAAGTGCAATCCGTGTTTGATAATCACAACGTGGCGGTGGTTGTCGACAAGGGGGAAGTAGTCGGCATCATCAGCAAGATCGATGTAGTCCAGTTCCTGGCCTTCCATAGATAGCCGAGATCTTAATCATTTGAACTGCAGCTGTTCTTGTCTATGAAAGAGCACTATTACTTCGATAACGCGGCAACCACCTGGCCAAAACCGGAAACGGTCTACACGACGATGGATCATTTCTTCCGCAATTACGGGGTCAATCCGGGCCGCGCCGGTCACGAGTTGGCAGTCGAAGCCGAAAAAATGATCGGCGAAACGCGGCGCATGCTAGCCGCGTTTTTTAATTACGGTGGTGATCCGAATCGCGTGGTTTTCACCCAAAACGCCACCGACTCGCTGAATATTGCTTTATTCGGCTTGCTTGCCGAGGGCGATCATGTGGTAACGACGCGTCTTGAGCATAATTCCGTGCTGCGTCCACTGAATCACTTGCAGCGTGATCACGGCGTCAGCGTGACCTACGTCGCCCGCGACGCGCAGGGCTATGTCGATCCCGAAGCGATTCGTAAGGCTATCACACCCCAGACCAGGGTAATTGTCGTCAACCATGCATCCAACGTCCTCGGGTCGGTACAGGATCTCGAGGCCATCGGTCAGATCTCGCGCTCAGCGGAAACCGTGTTCGTCGTCGACAGCTGCCAGACCGCCGGTGTACTGCCGGTCGACATGGATGCCATGGCCATCGATGTGCTGAGCTTCACCGGACATAAGGGGTTGTTCGGGCCGATGGGAATCGGCGGCATGATCGTTCGCGAAGGCGTTGACGTACGACCGGGCCGCGTCGGCGGTACCGGTGTCGATTCGGCATCACCGTTCCACCCGGACAAGTACCCTTATCACCTGGAGGCGGGCACCGCCTGTCTACCGGGCATTGCCGGTCTCAATGCAGCACAAAGATGGTTTGCCGAACTCGGACGACAGCAACTGGGCGCTGCGGTAGGTGCGACTTCTCATGCAGACTCGTGTCGGGCCGCATTACGTCATATCGCCGCGCGCGAGACAGGGCATGTGGCGCAACTGCGGGCGGCATTCCGTGATCTCGATGGGGTCGTGGTCTATGGGCCTAACGATGGCGGCGCCTGCGTGGCCACGCTTTCGATCAACATCCAGGACGTATCCGCGGAACAGGCGGGAACCATGCTCGATGCCGATTACCACATTTGCGTGCGGACGGGTTTGCATTGCGCACCGCTGGTGCACGAGGACCAACACACAGTCGAGCAAAAGGGTACTATTCGCTTCTCGCCCGGCTATTTCACGGACGAGGACGATGTCGAACAGGCGATCAAGGGCGTGACCGAGCTGGTCGGCATGCTTGTTCGCACCTGATTAATCCAGCCGTCAATCATTGAGTGACGCCGCGATGGCGCCCGACACAGGCACTCTGCACTAGCAGGCGCCTGTTTACCGTTATCAAGTTTTCAAGAAATAACCGAGGAGCTCAGCGTGAAATTCGACACCAAGGTGGTACGTGCAGGCATCAAGCCTGACCCCACAACTGGCGCCATCGTCCCGCCGATCTATGAAACCGCGACCTACGTGCTGGATGAAGTGGGCAAGGACAAGGGGTTCGACTACACGCGCTCATCGAACCCGACGCGGCAGATCTTGGAAGATAATCTCGCAGCGATCGACGGCGGCAAATATGGCGTCTGTTTCGCGAGCGGCATGGCCGCGGTGGATGCCTGTTTGAAGCTGCTCAGCGCCGGTGATCATGTGGTCAGCTCCGACGATGTCTACGGCGGCGTGTCACGGCATTTCAATAACGTGCTGGCGCGCTACGGTCTCAGCTTCAGCTACGTCGACACCTCGAATCCGCAAGCCGTGCGTGATGCCATACGTCCGCAGACAAAAATGTTATGGATTGAGACGCCGACAAACCCACTGCTAAAAATCACCGATTTGCAGACGGTCGGAGAGATAGCCAACAAACATAAGCTCTACTTCTGTGTCGATTCGACGTTCGCAACGCCGGTTTACCTGCGGCCGCTGGAACACGGCGCCGACATCGTAATGCATAGCACCACGAAATATTTGAGCGGGCATAACCAGCTCATCGGTGGCGCCGTCATTACAAACCGGAAAGATATCTACGACGCCATGAAGTTCATCCAGAAAACCATCGGTGCCGTGCCAAGCCCGTTCGACTGCTGGTTGACCTTGCTCGGCGTGAAGACTCTGCACCTGCGCATGCCACGACATAGTGCCAACGCCCAGCGCGTGGCCGAATACCTCGAGCGGCACCCGAAGGTGGCCAAAGTCACCTACCCCGGCTTGCGCTCGCACCCTCAGTATGCGATTGCCAAAGAGCAGATGTCGGGCTTCAGCGGCATGCTGTCGTTCGAACTCAAGGGGGGGATTCCCGCCGGCACGGCCTTGATGAATAACGTCAAGCTATGCAGCCTCGCCGAGAGTCTCGGCGGCGTGGAAACGATGATTACCCACCCTGCAACCATGACTCACGTCGACGTACCGGCGGAACAACGCCACGCACGCGGCTTGACCGATGGTTTGGTGCGACTTTCGGTCGGCATCGAGGACGTCGACGACATCCTCGCAGACCTCAAGCAAGCCCTGGAGAAGGCCTAGCGTCAGGGACGCGCCGCAGCTGCGTGCAGGGATGCGCGCTTCAAACCAAGCGGATCATTGGGATCAACGCCCGGCATGAACACTTGCTTGCGGTCCCAATGCGTGAGCTGATAAATCAAACCTAACCAGTTATTGAACATGGCTTTGCCAGTATCGGTCCAGGTATTGTCCACATACGGGGTCACCTGACCTTCCGGAAACGGCGGTGGTGTACGCCGGTGCGTTCGCGCCTTCAAGACTTCCTCTTTGTAAGACTCGAGTACCGTAATCGCGGGTTTTGCAAAGTAGTGCTGCGGATAAGGTGGATAATCATCTCTATCGCCAGTGATAAACCGCACGACCTCGCGCTTATACTCTTTCAACAAGCTATTGATGTCGTACTCCGGGTGGCCCTGAAAGTAGATCATGCGGAACCCGTCGGCGCTGACAGCCAGGTGCACGCCCGCCTCTTCGCTGTGTGCCAACACCTTTGCCCCTGTGGCCTCGACTTGTTCACGCGTGACCTCATAGACGTGCGAGTGCGGCGCGTCAAAACGCGTATTGATGGTGCTGACCAGCGGATGCATGGCATCGACGACGCGATGCGAATACACGCCCCAACGCTTTTGCGGTAGGCGGATACGTTCAACCCCATGATAATGTTTCAGGTCGGCGTGCGTAGCCAGGCACGAGCACAGCACCGAGCACACGCGCGTCCGTCCCCAGGCGAGCACTTCGGTGAGGGACTCCCAAAACGCCTCCCGGGTGATATCCGCTTGCGCCGGGTTGGCGCCGGTAATGATGAGCGCATCCAACCCCTGTTCCTGCAAGACGGCAAAGTCCTCGTAGTACGACCGCAAATAGGCTTGCGCTTCCTGGCTGCGGGTGCGCGTATCTACGGCGAACGGGTGCACGTACAGCTGGACGATGCGGTTTGACGATCCGACCAGGCGCAAGAACTGTCGTTCGGTAGCCTCTAAGGCCGCGTCCGGCATCATATTAAGTAAGCCTATATGGAGCTCGCGAATATCTTGGTGACGCGCGCGCTCTACGCTCAGCACCTCTTGGCCTTCGTGGAGTAAGCGCTCGAACGCCGGCAGGCGGGAATGGGCTACGAGCGGCATGCAGCTACGCCTCGGCGCTCGCGCGACGGTTACCCTGCGCCGCTTGCAATGTAGTCGCCAGTAATTCGAGAAAGCTGGCCTCGTCATGTACCTGCTCGGCATCACGGGCTTCGACGGTATAACCGTGCTTGTCGGCAATCGCCTGATAGAGTGGCCGGCGGTGCGCCATTAGCTTGGGGAAGATCCACTGCACGAACTCGTTGGGTATGATCTCATCAGTCGAACGCAGGCCTTTGGCACGCAGGTACTCGCTCAGTCTCTCGTCGAGGAAGTCCTCCTGAAAGTACAGCGGTTTCGGATTCTGTTTCTGTCGCGTGATCAATTTGCGTTCGATATCTTTGTCCGCGCGCAAGTAGATAATCAGGGTGTTTTCCGCCAGCACCTTCAACACATCCTCGTCGTTCAGCTCACAGACGCTGCCGCCGGTATCATTTATAAAGTGGGCATAGCCATAGATCTCGTGCGCCTTGGCTATAAAAGCCTTCACGTCTTTCATCGCGCCGATCTCTGCTTCCCGATGCAGGCGCTGTCTTTCCTTGAATTCTTCGGCTGACAGGCCACCCAGTTGCGGATTGCCGATCTTGCCGAGGAACGCGGAAATGGGCTCGAGGTTGTGTACCGTTATATTGCTGCAGAGATAGATCGAATCATGCAGCAATAGCTCCCTGAGAAAATCCACACGCATCGCCTGCTTCTTGATATTGTCTACAATCGGCTCAGCCAGGTATTTCGTGCCGATGCGATAGTCGGCCGAGTAGTGAAACCAGGAGCTTTTCGGCAACTGGTTGGCGAGCGTCGTCTTGCCGACGCCGGACATGCCGAGCAGCGTGATCGCCTTATTCTCCCATTGCAGGAAATCGTCGCGGCTCATTTTCATGGGAGTCTCTGGTCCTGTATTGGCATCTGCAGCACACGTGCCGGATTAGGATAGCCGATCCGGCAAGCGGCGAACAGCTGAGTCGTACTGATCGAACGCTAGAAGGAGCCATCACTAAACAATAGCCCCGTTCGCAGCGACGGATTATCTCTCGTGAGGATATACAGCGTGGTGTGCTACGCGCGCCGGGCGATGGCCTGGTGGCGGAAGTGTTCGATGTGAGTGAGCAGAGTCGGCATCACGCGGCACAACGAAACCGATGCCGGTGCTAAGCAAGCCGATAGGCCCGGAGGCGAAGAAACGATGCCTCCAGGCGCTAGCGGGACCCCGCCGATCCCGAGAAGGACGGGTTATTTCGTGGGGCCGTCGCGACCTTTTTCCAGTCGCGGTTTGGCTTTAATGCCAAGTTTTACGTTTGAACCTTCAACCTGAACCACATGCACCTCGATCGAGCCCGCAGCGATGGCCTCGCGTACGGGGGCGTCGAGATTCATATCCAGGTCGAGCCTTGTCAGAACTAACATTTCTCCTACCCTCGCAAGTTTTTGTGCAGGGACCTTGTTTGGTGCAATTATCACGCCACCGTGAATAGCGGGCCGCGGCCCTGACGCTGCAGCGCAACATACCGTCGTCAAACGCTCAAGATGGCCCGATAGAACGCGGACGGGGCCCTCACCCGAGGACAAACGCCGTCCGTGGTTGTGTCGGCTCGGTAGCTATCCGCCTCATACAGCCACCGAAGCCGCGCCAGTAGCCCAAGCGCGGCCGTCCAGTTGCCCTTTTTCGCCAGCGCTATTGGGGAGAAAGGAACCGACCTTTAGAATTGAGCGCCCAAGGGCTTCGTCACAAGGGACGTCGTGAAAATCGCCAACGTTGAATCGGACGTGCTGTTTCCACCCTATCACAGGCAGTCGAGATACGCCGGACAAAGGTGAGCATGTAGGTCAGTACACCGGCCCGCCTACTATTTGGTTAATGGAGCATAGGTATGAGTGAAACAACAACCGCCAAAGACCTGATACAACAACGTGCAGTTGGCGAACCTTCGGATCACCACGCGTTGTATGCGCTAGCGCAGCGTCTATTGCCGGGCGCTAGCCTGGGTGCGCATGCCCTGCCTAAGGCCGAGCGCTTTGTCATCCGCCGCGGCAAGGGCGCGCGCTTGCAGGACGTGCGTGAGCGCTGGTATATCGATTTCGTGTGCGGCGCCGGCGCGCTCATTCTGGGCCACGCGCATCCGGT
>QKEI01000245.1 GCA_003251795.1 Candidatus Muproteobacteria bacterium | reverse complement strand
GAAACGTACGAGGTTTCGATAATCGCGCGCAACATGGATTCGCCGGAGTCGCGCACCACACCGGTGCCAGCCGGGGCCTTTTGGCATTCAGATCTGAGTTATGAGACGAATCCTTCCGATGCCATCTTTCTCTATGCCACCCATCTGCCGAGCGAGGGAGGCGATACCCTCGTGGCCAATATGTACATGGCCTACGATCGTCTCTCCGGGAAGATAAAAGAGCGGATCGAGCATCTAACGGCCACCCATCGATGGGGTTGGAACACCGGCGGTGCCACACCCAAACTGAACGAGCAGCAGAGCGCGACGCATCCGGACGTGGTGCATCCGGTAGTACGCATCCATCCCCGTACCGGTCGCAAGGTGTTGTATGTCAATCCCGGCTATACGATGAAGCTCAATGAGCTGCCCACGAGCGAAAGCGATGAGTTGTTAGCGGAGCTTTTCGAGCAAGCCCTCGACCCGGTGATCCAATATCGGCATAGGTGGTCCCTTGGCATGCTGCTGGGATTGGACAATCGTGCCTCCATGCACGCCGCAGTCGCCGACTACACGGAGCCACGGCGCATGTTGCGTATGATTGTCGGCTGCACGGAGAAGATGGGTCCCGGTGGTACCAGGGCGCAGCCCAACGCATGAGCCTAGCCGCGGGCTAGGCGAACTCAGCTAGCACTTCGCGCACAGAGTCGATGGTGCGATCGACGTCTCTATCGGTCGTACGCCAGTTGCACACCGATACGCGCATGACGCGCTTGTCGTGCCACAATGTCCCACCGAACCAGGCCACACCCTTCGCTCGGATAGCTTCGATGATCGCGTCAGTGTGGCGGTCATGCTTCCCATCTGGCGACAGGAAACGCACGAGCCCTTGGTTGATCTGCGGTACGGCGACTACCTCCGCCCCGGGCAACGCGCCAATTTCAGTCACGAGCCGGTGCGCGTGCTTACAGCAGCGCTCGACAAGCTCGGCGATGCCGCGCCGACCGAGAGACCGTATGGCGGCGTACACAGGAAAGCCGCGCGCGCGCCGTGACCATTCCGGGTTCCAATCTACCTGATCGCGCGCGTCGCCGACCTTGATGCGATAACTCGCCGGTTGTTCCATGGCGGCGCGGTGTGCCTCGGCTTCGGCGACAAAGACTAAACCGCAGTCGTACGGCACGTTCAGCCATTTGTGGCCGTCCGTCGCCCAGGAGTCGGCGAGTTCAGCGCCGGTAAGCAGGTGGTCGCCGCCCAGAGACCGAAGGCCCCATCGATATGCACCCAGGCGTTGTGCCCATGAGCGATTCTGCACGCTTCGGTGAAGGGATCGTATAGACCCGTATGCAGATCGCCGGCCTGCAAGCAGACGATGGTTGCCGTGTCGGGCGAGTGTTGCAGCATTCTCTCAAGATCCGTCATACGCATGCGTCCATCGTCCGAGCAGCCAACGTGCTCAATGGCTGCATCGCCCAAGCCGAGGAGCCTTACGGCTCGCACCAGTGTTTCATGCCGATTCTCGGTGGTCAGCACCCGAATGGGCGGCGCGCCGATGAGACCACGATGCTCGACGTCCCAGTTGCGATTAGCGAATAGTTGATGTCTGGCAGCCGCGAGCGCCGTGGTGTGTGCCATTTGACAGCCGGTGACCAGAGCAAAAGAGGCTGCTCTTGGGATGCCCAACAACTCTTTGAGCCATTCCCCACAGATCTCTTCGACGACGGCCGCTGCTGGGCTACAGGCGTAGATGGCTGCATTCTGATCCCAGGCACTTGCAAGCCAGTCGGCCGCCAAAGCAGCCGGCAGCGTGCCGCCGATGACCCAGCCGAAAAAGCGCCCGCTCGGCGTAGCGAGCAGACCGCCGGCGACATCGTGTACAAGCTCATCGATCACTTGCTCCGGTTCGACGCCGCTCTCGGACAGGGGTCTGGCGAGTGCCGCGCGCAGCTCGGCGACGGTGGCCGTGGCGCAGACGGGCCGATCATCCAGGCTTTCAAGATACGAGAGCGCATGCTTCTTCGTTCGTTTCAACAGCGAGGTTTCAATCATGGACAGGTTCCGTATTGGCAGGTCGCGCGTGGGCATGCAGCATATCGGAATGGCGCAACGCGGCAACCCGAAACTTGCTGCGCGGGAGGCACTTGCCGGCGTTGGCTCGGAGACGCGCTAGGTTAGCGGGCCGACGGTCATTAGCCGCCCCCACCCACTTCATGTGGGCCGAATGCGAAGATTCATAAATCCCCAGACAAACCCGCCAAGGCCTGCCAACAGTGCGGCGAGATCGGAGTAGCGGAAAGAGAATTTGTTGGTCAGGGTGATACGCCTTTCAGGCTCACCGACCGTCGGGGGTAGCACGCGTGGAACCCAACCGTACTGCTCTTTGCCGATGAGAACCTTGTTCCATGTCACATCGATTGGGGTCGTGACATCTGCCAACAGCAACAGGTCGTCTCTGTCTACCGTCGTTAGGATCTCGGACCCGAGGGCAGGAAAACGGTGCACGTGAGTGTTGTGTAAGACCTCCACAAATAGATGACGCGACTGAAACACGGGACTGTTAAATCTCGGTAACTCGATGGGTGAGTAGTTGACCGGTATATAAAGAACAAGGAAGCCCAAACAAAAACCAAACCCCCCTTTTAACAAACGCAACAGGTAATAGGGAACAACCTGGATCGCGTATAATGCGGCAGCGCCCGCTATCGTGAGAATCAGCAATAGCGCAGGAATTGCCGGGGCCTTTGCCAAAATCATTTGGGGATTCAAAATCAGTAGAGCCAGGTACTCATGGTCGGCGGCGATATAACGCAGATATTTGAGGTACAAAAAATAAAGCACGCCGAGGCTGGCAACAAAGTAGATAAAGATCTCAAGCTTTTGTTGCCTTATCATCGGCAGGAATGACCAGAGTTGGATGTCAGCAATCAGGTTGGGATGAGTAGTCCAGTGGCAGCGGTAAATGGTGAGCGACCTCGCCTTGCCTCTCGGGCGGAAGCTACCTTTCCTGACGAGACGAAACTCTTTCTTCTCAAGCTCTGCGGCTGTTTGGCCCGAGATCAGGATTTCATCACCCTTACCCCGACTACCAAGTCTGACAGCGACGTTAACCACGTCGCCAAAAACATCTTCATCCTCGATGATGGCCTCCCCCGTATGCACACCGATTCGCACGTTTGGGATATGAGCCGCATTCCGCTGACGCTGCTGTGCAAGCAGCTGCTGGATGGCGATAGCCGCTTTGATGGCGTTGGCAGCGACACCAAATGAGGCCATCACACCGTCTCCGGTTGTCTTGATTATCTTGCCGTGGAACTGCGAGATGACAGGAAATACCAGGCGGTTGTGTTGATCGACGAGGAGTCGACCTTCGATGTCACCATGTTTTTCAAAGTACTCCGTAGAGCCTTCGATGTCGGTGAGCAGAATGGTGACCGGCTTGGTCGACTTGCGGATGTGGCGCCGAAGACCGGCGACAAGACTACTATCTTGCTGCATTCTTAGATCGTTGTTTCCCTTCGGGGTCCTTTAGTGTGGCGCAAACGGCCACCCGTGACCGGCTCGCATCCTGTGACATGAAGAAATGGCGCCGGTAGTGTAACGCCGCTGTCGGCCCAGGTGCCACTGGGGCCGCCGCGACGGCTGAGTGGCCGACTACGGGCCGTTTCCAGCCGACGAAAGCAACGAAAACAGCGCGTTGGTGTGGCGATGATAGATGCGTGTAAACTCCGTGGCTACACAATTGCGCACAAGGAAGCCGAGAGCCAGTTAATGTTAGAAAAATTCCCACGTGCCCGACTTGCACATGTGCCGACGGCGCTCGAACCAATGCCGAATTTGAGCCGCGAGTTGGGTGGTGTCCGGCTTTTTATTAAGCGGGATGATTGTACAGGATTGGCCCTGGGTGGTAACAAGGCGCGGCAGTTGGAGTTTTATCTGGGGGAGGCCTTGGCAAACGGTTGTGACACAGTCATCAGCACTGGCGCCGTGCAATCGAACTTTGTTCGCATGATGGCGGCCGGTGCGCGCAAGCTCGGCCTGCAGTGCCACATCCAGCTTGAAGATCGCGTGCCCGATATGCCGGAAGAGTATCACATTTCGGGTAACGTGTTACTCGACCAGCTGTTTGGGGCGCAACTCTACCACTATGCATATGGCGAAGATGAGGCTGGCGCCAATGCGCGCTTGCAGGAAATCGCTGGTGACCTCAAGAAGGCCGGGCGACGACCGCATGTGATCGACATCACGGCCGATCATGCACCGGTGGGCGCTCTTGGTTATGTCGATGCGGCGCAGGAGCTGTTGCTTCAGGCCGAGGAACGCCGCATCGACATCGATGCGATCGTACTCGCCAGTGGCGGTGCGTTCACCCACGTTGGCATGCTGGTCGGTCTACGCGCTCTGGATTGCCCGGCGCGGGTCATCGGCATCTGCGTGCGTCGCAAGGCGTCAGCGCAGAAGCAACGAGTAACGAATATGGCCAAGATG
>QKEI01000193.1 GCA_003251795.1 Candidatus Muproteobacteria bacterium | reverse complement strand
ATCATCCACGACCAAGGCGCGTACACGTTGCTGGCACTGCATGTGCCGCACAATTCCGCGATTGCCGTGCCGGGGCCTTACGTGGTGCCGAACTACCGGATTTACACGCGCGTGGTCGCGACCAATCGGGTAGGAACAATTCCGGTGCGCGGTGCCGGTTATCCGGAAGGCAACTTCGCCATGGAGCGGCTGCTGGATGAAGTCGCCCGGGGGCTAAGTCTCGACCGCGCCGAGGTGCGACGCCGCAACCTGATTCCGACCGAGCAGATGCCCTACGAGCTGCCGATGTTGACGCGCGAGCGTACGCCGATCATCTACGACAGCGGCGACTTTCCGGGCTGTCAGGCGAAGGCGTTGGTGGCGGCGGACTACGCCGCTTTTGGTGAGCGTCAGGCGCAGGCGCGCGCGCAGGGACGTTATCTCGGCATCGGCATTGCCAACATGGTCAAGGTGACTGGACGCGGCCCGTTCGAAACCGCGCTGGTGCGCGTCGGGCGCTCGGGTCGGGTCATGATCTACACAGGGGCGATGGCGATGGGGCAGGGTACCAAGACCGGTCTCGCGCAGATCTGTGCGGACCACCTGGGAGTGGACCCGGGAGAGATCAGGGTTGTCGCCGGCGACACCGCTGGTGTGCCACACGGCATTGGCGGCTACGGCAGCCGGCAAACGGTGACTGCCGGCAACTCGGTTCATCTGGCGGCGCTGCAGGTGCGCGAGAAGGCGCTCAAGGTTGCCAGCCATATGCTCGAAGCATCCGCGCAAGATCTGGAGCTCGCACAGGGCCAGATCCGCGTTAAGGGTGCACCGAAGCTATCGGTATCGCTGAGCGATGTCGCCAAGGCGCTCTCCGGGGTCAAGGGCTACCAGAAGCCGGGTGGCATGACGCCGGCGCTGGAGGCGACGGTCGATTTCATGCCGCCCGATGTCACCTACGGCAACGCCACGCACGTGGTGGAAGTGGATGTCGACATCGGCACCGGCGGCATCAAGATCCTGCGCTACATCGTGGCCAACGACAGCGGCCGTCTCATCAACCCGTTGCTTGTAGAAGGTCAGTTGCAGGGCGGGGTGGTGCACGGCATTGGCAACGCCTTGTTCGAATGGATGGGCTATGACGAAAACGCGCAACCGGTGGTTACTACCTTCGCCGAGTACCTGCTGCCATCGGCGGGCGACGTGCCCAACATCGAGATCATCCACCATTCTCACCCCTCTACGCTCAATCCGCTGGGCGTCAAAGGGGTCGGTGAGGCCGGTACCATAGCGGCCGCCGCCGCCGTCATCTCAGCGATCGAGAATGCGCTTACGCCCTTCGGTGTGAGGATTTGTGAGGCGCCGCTATCGCCTGGCAGATTGGTCGAGTTGCTCCAAGCGGCGCCGCGGGACGCGTCAGCCTGAGCACGATGCTGCCGAACAGTAAGCGTGATGCAAGAAATATGAACGAGCGACGATGGCGAACATACGGCTAGGTATCGATATCGGCGGTACGTTCACCGACATCACCGTGTTGCAGGAAGGCACGGGCGCGGTCACCATCGCCAAGGTAGCCAGTCGCCGTAGCGATCCGGCGGGCGCCTTGATCGATGCCGTCGAACGCGGGCTCGCGCTCGCCAGGGTCGACGCGCGCGATGTGGGGCTGTTGGTACACGGTTCCACGCTGGTCACCAACGCCGTCTTAGAAAATAATCTGCCGCGCACGGCTTTGCTCACCACCGAAGGATTTCGCGACGTGCTCGAGATCGGGCGCCACTTTCGCCCGGATATGTACGATTTGCTGCAAGACAAACCCTTACCAGTGGTGCCGCGCGAACGCCGCTTCGGTGTCCCGGAACGCGTGACGGCCGAGGGCGAGATTCTCAGACAACCCGATAGCGGTGCCGTGCGCGCGTTGTTGGAATCGATTCGCGCGAGCGAAGCGGAAGCAGTGTCCATCTGCTTTCTCAACTCCTTCGTCAATCCCGTCAACGAGCAGCTGGTTCGGGATCAACTACACCAGGGTCTGCCAGGGCTGCATGTTTCCGCATCCTATGAAGTGTGCCGGGAGATGCGCGAGTTCGAGCGCATGAGCACGGTGGTGTTGAACGCCGCGGCCATGCCGTTGGTTGCGCGTTACCTGCAAGATGTGGCGCCGCGCATTCGCGAACTGTTGCCCAACGCCAAGGTACTGCTCATGCAGTCGAACGGCGGCTCGCTCACGGTAGCCGCGGCTGAGAAGAACCCCGTCGGCCTGATTACTTCGGGCCCGGCCGGCGGTGCCTTGGCTGTGCAACGCATGGGCAAGACGACCAAGCAGCGCAATCTGCTCGGCGTCGACATGGGCGGCACCAGTACCGACATTTCCCTGATTCACGACGGACAGCTGCGTATGACGACCGAGGGTGGTATTGCCGAGCATCCCGTCAAGCTGCCGATGATCGAGATCAACACCATCGGCGCTGGCGCCGGCAGCATTGCCTGGCTCGATAGCAACGGTGGTTTGCACGTAGGGCCGCGCAGCGCCGGTGCTGAGCCCGGTCCCGCGGCCTACGGGCGCGGCGGATCGGAGCCGACCGTGGCCGATGCCAACATCGTGCTCGGTCGCCTGCACCCTGAGCGTTTCCTCGGCGGCCAGATGAAGCTCGACCGCAATGCTGCCGTTTCTGTGCTCATCGAGAAGATCGCCAAGCCGCTGGCGCTCACGCTCGAGGAGGCGGCCGCCGGCATTATTCGCATTGCCAATGCCAACATGGAGCATGCGGTGCGCGTCAGCTCCGCGGAAAAAGGTTACGATCCGCGCGATATCACCTTGGTCGCTTTCGGCGGCGCTGGCCCGTTACATGCCGCGGCGTTGGCGACGGCGGTTGGCATCCCGACCGTGCTGGTGCCGGAGCAGCCGGGCGTGTTCTCCGCGGTCGGCCTAGTGATGGCAGATATCCGCCACGACTTCGTGCGCACGCGCGTGTTGCGAGGCGCCGAGATCAGCGCCGAGCAACTGGCGCCGCTCTACCAGGAGCTCGAGGCGGAAGCGCTCGAGGCGTTGGCGCGCGACGGTGTCGCTGATCAGCGCCGACGTTTACAACGCTCCGCCGACCTACGCTATGTCGGCCAGGCCTACGAGGTGAACGTGCCGGTGGCCGGGGGGTTTTTCGACGCCGGCACCACGCAAGCGATGCTGCAGCGTTTTCACGAGTTGCACCAGCAGCTTTACGCACATCACCATCCGCAGCACCCGCTCGAGTTCGTTAGCGCACGGGTGGCGGCGATCGGCGCCACCGCCGCGCCACCGATGCAGAAACGTGCAAGATCCGAGCGTCGGGCACAGGCGAAAGAACAGCGCCCGGTTTATTTCGAGGAAATCCATGCCTACGCCGACACCGCTGTTTATGATCGCGAAGTGCTCACGCCGGGCAGCGAATTCAGCGGTCCTGCCATCGTCGAGCAGATCGACACGACCACGCTGATCCATCCGGGGCAGCAGGTGCAAGTGGATGATTACGGTAATTTGCTGATCTCCGTCACAGGAGCTTGAGATATGCGCGCTGACCCGATCACCTTGGAAGTCGTTACCAACGCGCTGGTGGCCGTCGCCGAACAGATGGCGGCGACTATCCTGCGCACCTCGTACTCGACCGTGATTCGCGAGATGCTCGACTACTCCACCGCCGTATTCGATCTAGAGGGTCGTATCATCGCCCAGTCTTGCCGCATCCCGATTCATCTCAATTCCATGTCGCGCTCGTTGCGCACGACGCTGGAGGAAGCGTTCCCGCTCGCGCAATGGCAGCCCGGTGACATCATCGTTACCAACGACCCCTACAAGGGCGGACAGCACCTGCCCGACGTGCAGACTTTCCTGCCGGTATTCACCGGAGACGAGATGGTAGCCATCTGCGGCACCCTCGGTCACCACTTGGATATCGGCGGCATGCGCCCCGGCAGTTATGCCGGCGACGCGGTCGAGATCTACCAAGAAGGGCTGCGCATTCCGCCGATCAAGCTGTTCGAGCAAGGGCAACTGAACGAGCGTCTGTTCGCCGTGATCGAGGCCAATATCCGTCAACCGGAAAAGACCCTGGGCGATCTGCGGGCACAGACGGCGGCGCTCGAGATCGGCCGCGACGGGGTGCTGGAGCTCGTCAAGCGCTACGGCGTCGATACGCTCAAGGACTGCATGGAGCAAGCCACGGCCGCCTCCGAGGCGCGTCTACGCGAAAAGTTGCGCGAGTTGCCCGCCGGCACCTATGAGGCCACATATTTCGTGGACGACGATGGCATGGGCGAAGACCCGATCCGCATCGTCACCAAAGTGACGATCGGTGACGGCTCGATCCATGTCGATTTCACCGGTAGTGACCGACAACGGCGCTCGCCGATCAACGCCACCATTTCATCGTGCGAATCGGCGACTTACTTTGCCATCCTCGCGATTCTCGATCCGACCATCCCCGCCAATTACGGTGTCTACAAACCGATCAAGATCACTGCTCCGGAAGGGACCGTGGTGAACGCGCTACCGCCTGCGCCGGTAGTGGGACGCAACGCCATTACCCACACGATCGTCAATGCGCTGATGATGGCGTTATCGAAGGTCGTGCCGGAGCGCATCACCGCTGCCTACTACGGGATGTCCAACGTGTACATCCTTTCCGGCGATGGCAGCGAGGGGCGGCGTGGCTGGATCTTCTTTGACATCGAGGTGGGCGGCGGCGGCGGTCGCCACAACAAAGACGGGCTCGACTGTTACTCCCAGGGCATTCACAATCTCGCTAATACGCCCATCGAGATGGTGGAGTCGACCTATCCGCTGCGCTTTCAGCGCTACGAGTTTCTGCCCGACACTGGCGGTATCGGCAGATTTCGCGGCGGGCTGGGAGTGCGCCGTGACATCGAATTCCTGGACGAGAGCGGCTCGCTCAATACGCAGTTCGATAAGTTCAAGATCGCGCCGTTCGGGCTGTTCGGTGGCGGTCCCGGCGCCACTGGCAGACTGTTGCTCAATCCCGATCGCCCCGATGGCAGGGAACTGGCATCGAAGACGGTCGAATGCAAGCTCCGGCGCGGCGACGTCATCAGTATGTGGACGCAAGGGGGCGGCGGTTACGGGCCGCCGGCGAAGCGCGATCGGGCGGCGATCGAGCAAGATCTGCGCGAGCAAAAGATCACCCCCGAGGCGGCGCGCAGCGCCTATGGTCACGAGTGAGCGTGCCATGAAAATCACCGAGCTCGAGACCATTACCATCCAGCTGCCGGGACGCTCGTCTTATACATGGCGTTCGCTGCAGGTTCCGATCGGTCGCTACGTGATTCTCAAGGTAATGACCGACGCCGGTATCGTAGGTCTCGGGGAAGCGCCGGCGATCCTCAGCTGGGGCGGCGAGCACGGTCGCTACTTCGGCGAGGACCCCGGAATCGTCTGCCATCTGGTACGCGAGTGCTTTGCATCGATGCTGGTCGGCGCCGACCCGCGCACGGTCAAGACCATTCTTGCGCGCATGGACCAGGATGTGCGCGGCTTTCCCTACACCAAGGCGATGATCGAGAGCGCCTTACTCGACATCGTCGGCAAGAGCGTCGGCGTGCCGGTCTATCAGCTGCTCGGGGGCGCCGCGCGCAGGCAGATTCCGCTGTGTCACAGCGTCGGCGTGGCGCCGCCGCAGGAAGCGGCGCGTGAGGCCACGCAAGTGGTGGCGGACGGCATTCGCTGGTTGCAGATCAAGGTGCCCGGCCAACCCAAGCGTGATGCGCAGATCGTCGCCGCCGTGCGCCGCGCGGTCGGCGACGACATCAATATCTTTCCCGATATCAATCGCGGCTATCGCAACGCCAAGACTGCCATCAACAGCATCAAGGCCATGCATGGCGAGGCTGACATCGTCGCGGTGGAGCAGCCGGTCGAGGGTATCGACGCCATGGCGCAAGTCACCCAAGCGGTCGACGTGCCGGTGATCGTCGATGAAGGCTGTTGGACGGCGCAGGACGCCATCGAGATCGTCAAGCGCGGCTCGGCCGACATCATCTCCATCTATTTCACCAAGGCCGGCGGGCTCATCCGCTCGCTCGAGGTCGCTGCCGTGGCGCGAGCGGCGGGGCTGCCGGTCAACGTTAACGGTTCGCTCGAAGGGGGTGTGGGCAACGCCTCCAATCTGCATCTTGCCGCTGTAATCGAGGGCGAGATGCTCCCCGGGGTGATGACGGTAAACACGCTGGAAGGGCGCGAGCAAACCAAGGTCGGCGGTGTGTTCTACACCGATGATGTCATCACCGAACCGTTCGCCTACGCCGATGGTTGCCTGCAGGTGCCCGATCGCCCGGGCCTCGGGGTGGAACTCGATGAGGCGAAAATAGCGAAGTACCGCGTCGCCTGAACGGCGCCGATCGAGCGGCCGTTAGCGGGTGACAAATAACCGAGAGGATATTTGTGCGTTGGGCTGTTGGAGGAGCATCGAACAATGTCTGTAGGCGTCGGCATTACTTGCGGGGGTGATCATTGGACGGCGAATCAGATCCGCGCCGTCGAGGAGCTCGGTTACGATTCCTTTTGGACCGGCGAGCACATCATCTACCATCGTCCGATCCTGGAAGCGATCACCACGCTTACCTACGCGGCGGCGTTGACCTCGCGTATCAGCATCGGCCCGGCGACCTTGCTGTTGCCGCTGCGCCATCCGACCATGGTCGCCAAGCAATTATCCTCGCTCGATGTGCTTTCCAACGGGCGCTTGATCCTGACGGTGGGCGTGGGCGGTGATTACCCGCGGGAGTTTGCCGCCTGTCACGTACCGCTGAACGAGCGCGGCCGCCGCGCCACCGAAGCGATCGAAATCATGCGCAAGTATTGGTCTGGAGAACGCTTCGACTATGCCGGCAAGATATTTCAGCTCGAGGACGTCGACATGCTGCCGAAACCGGTGCAGCCTGGCGGTCCGCCGATCTGGGTCTCCGGCCGGCAGGACGCGCCCATGCGCCGGGCCGCCATCTTGGGTGACGGCTGGCATCCCTACATGTACACCGCCAAGCGCTGTCGTGAATCGTTCTCCAAGGTCAAAGCGATGGCGCAGGAGGCCGGGCGCACCCTGCCCGAGAACTATGCGTTCGCGTGCTTTATCTATCTCAGCCTGTACGACGATGTCGCCGAGGCACGCCGGCGCGGGGTGGCCGAGCTGAAATACCGTTACAACCAGGAGTTCGATCACTTGGTGGACAAATACTGCGCCTACGGTCCGCCGCAGCGGGTGGCCGAGTATCTCACGCAATACATCGAGGCGGGTGTCAACTACATGATCCTCGCGCCGATCATGCCGCCCGATGACCGCGAGGCCCATCTCGAGCGCCTGGCCACTCATGTCCTGCCACTGTTGAAATCGATGGAGCCGGGGCGGGTTATATGACCGAGGCGGCGGCAGCGCCCCTGATCAGCGACCGCCTGTTCGAGCTTGCAGAGCAGGATACCGATAGGGAGCTGGTTATCGATCCCGTGTTCGGCCGCTTCAGCTACGGCGAGGTCGCCAGGCAGGTCGAGCGCTTAGCGGCGGCGCTGCGCCATCTCGGCTTCGGACCCGATGATGTGGTCATACTGCAGCTACCGAATTGGGCTCCGTTCCTCGTGTTCCACCTGGCGCTGAGCGCGATCGGCGCTGTCACTGCCAACATACCCTTTGTCTACCGCGAGCGTGAGCTCGGCAACATCCTGCGCCTGACCAAGGCCAAAGGGCTGGTAGTGCCGAGCCGTTATCGCGGTTTCGATTTCAAAGCGATGGCGCAGGCTCTGCAGCGCGAATTCGCCGAACTCGCTCATGTTTTCCTGGTCGGTGCCGATGCGCGAAGCGACACGCCGGGCATGAGCAGCTACGAAGCGCTCATGCGCCACTCGTGGGAGAGCGCCAGCACGAGTGGCAGTGCGGACACGCGCAAACCGGGAGTCGATGACATAACAGCACTCGGCTTTACCTCCGGCACGACCGGGGACCTGAAGGGCGCGATGTTCGATACGCGTGTACTGGCAGCTGTCAACCGCGGTCTAGCGGAGCGCTACCGCCTGAACGAGGACGATCGCATCTTCGGCTGCTCACCGCTGGGGCATGCCGTTGGCTTCACCCATGCGCTGCGTATGACACTGACCATCGGCGGTAGCATTGTCCTGCTCGAGCATTGGCAGCCGGCGCAGGCGCTGGCGGCGATTCACCGCGAACGCTGTACCTTCATGGCGGCGGCGACGCCGTTTCTCATGGATCTGGTCTATCATCCGGCGCTTGCGCAGTACCAGAACCTGCCGTCGCTGCGTTTGTTTCTCTGCGGTGGCGCGGCAGTGCCCGAGCGATTGCGTCGGGACGCGCGCGCCCGGCTACCGCATACGTTCACCTCACCGCTTTGGGGTATGACCGAATGCGGCGGCGTTACCACGTGCCCGTTCGATGCACCGGAGGACAAACTGCTCACCACCGATGGTTTGGCGTGCGACTCGATGGAGCTCAAGGTAGTGGAAGCGCATGGGAACATTTTGCCTGTCGGCGTTGACGGCGAGTTGCTAGTGCGCGGGCCGATGGTCGCGCGCGGTTACATCGGTCAGCCGCGCCTGACGGCGGAGCATTTCCTCGCTGACGGCTTCTTTCGCACCGGTGACCAGGCGCGTATGGACGAGGACGGTTACATCAAGATAACCGGACGCATCAAGGATCTGATCATTCGCGGCGGCGTCAACATCTCGCCGGTGGAAATCGAGAATGTGCTGTTCGCTCACCCCAAAGTAGTCAACGCCGCCGTCGTTGGCTATGCCGATGCGCGCCTGGGCGAGCGCAGCTGCGCCTTTGTCGTGCTCGCCGGCGGCGAGTCGTTGACCCTTGCCGAGGTACAGCAGTGGATGGCGCAAGCCGGCGTGGCCAAGCCAAAATGGCCGGAACGCCTGGAGCAGGTGCAGGCCTTGCCAATGACGGCCTCCGGCAAGGTGCAAAAGTTCCGTCTGCGTGAGATGCTTGGCGAGAACTTGGCGCACGAGCCAGCGCAGGGATCGCCTCTCAGCTGACATGGGTGCGGCCAAGGAAACCCTCTCGGCGCTCGATCTCATCTTCAAGCCGCGCTCGGTTGCCATCATCGGTCTTGCCAGGGCGGCGCTACACTCGCCGGTCAGCGTATTGACGACGCTGCGGGATTTCGGTTACCGCGGGCAGATCTACATCATCAACCCTAATATGGCACCGTCACGCGAGCATGAGTGTCACGTGTACGCGAGCCTTGATGATTTGCCGCAGTCGGTCGATGTGGCGGTGGTGAGCGTCGCTCGCGAGCATGTGCTCGGGGTGCTCGAGGCGTGCGTGCGCAAAGGCATTTGCGCGGCCATCGTCATTACTCAGGGATTCGCCGATGCCGACGCTACGGGTGCGCGCCTGCAACAGCAGCTGGTGCAGCTCGCGCGACGCAGCGGCCTTCGCATTCTCGGTCCCAATACCATCGGCGTCGCCAATGCCCACGAGAGCTTCACCTCGTCGTTCATCGAGGTTCATAAGGACAAGGTGCCGATCGGCCTCATCAGTCAATCCGGGCTGTTCATGATGGGCCACCTCTTGGTCAACAACGAGCCGGCGGGATTCTGCATGTCTGCCGATCTCGGCAACGCTTGCGACATCGATTTCATCGACGTGCTCGACTACTACGCACAGCAGGACAGCATCGATGTCATTGAGTGCCACGTCGAGGGCATCGCGGACGGCCGCGCGTTTCTTGAAACCGCGGAACGGGTATCACGAACGAAACCGATCGTGTTGCTGAAAGCGGGAAAGAGCCGGGCCGGACAGGCGGCCGTTGCTTCTCATAGCGGCGCTGCCGCCGGCGAGCACGAGGTCTATCAGGCGGCCTTCCGTAAAGCCGGCGTCATTACGGCTAACAATGCCGAAGAGTTGCGGCTGTTGTCGAAGGCCTTTGTGCGCTATACACCGCCGCAAGGCAAGTGTGTTGCTATCATGAGCTTCTCCGGCGGCGGCGCAATCCTGGCAGTCGACGCTGTCGAAGCGGCGGGTTTGACGTTGGCTTCCTTGTCGGACGCGACCAAGGAAGCGCTGCGGGATCTGTTTCCGCCGTGGATGACGCTCGAGAACCCGGTCGATATTTGGATTCCGGTTTCCAGGGATTTTCATGCGGCGTTCCCAAGAATCTTGCAGTTGATCCTGGACGACGAAGGTGTGGATGCGGTGCTCTGTATCTACTGTTCCTATACGTTGCCAAAGTACACTGCCTACGACAGCTCGCGCCATATCGCCGCGATCGCCGGTCGTTATCCACGAAAACCCGTGTTGTGTTGGAGTTATGGGATGGACATCGCCGGTTTCACCCGCGCGGTTGAGCAACAGGGCAACGCCATGGTGTTTCGTTCGCTGGAGGAAGCCACGGGGACGCTGGCGAAACTGGTGCAGTACCGGGAATATCGACACCGTGCCGCTCGCAAGGAAGCAGTTCCGCATATCGATGTGGACGATGCCAAAGTCAAACGTATTCTGCGCGCGGCGACTAAGGCACGGCAATCGTGCTTGTATACCGAAGCGCTGGCAATCCTGCAGGCCTCTGGCGTCAACGTCATGACCTGGCGGCTGGTATCGAGCGAGGCCGAGCTCGTGGCGTTGGCAAATGAGTTGGTTTTTCCCGTTTGCCTGAAGGTGGTGTCGGCCGACATCGTGCATAAATCCGACAGTGGCGGTATTAAATTGGATATCCAGGACCGACAGCAACTGATCGAGAACTTCCGGCAGCTCTATGCCGATGTGCGCCGCCGCCAGCCGCAAGCGCGGATCACCGGCGTGCTCGTGCAGAGCATGGCAGTCAAGGGAAAAGAGGTGATGATCGGGGCCAAGCGCGATCCTGCGTTCGGTCCGTGTCTAATCGTCGGCGCTGGCGGTGTCTACACGGAGATTTACCGGGATTACGCGTTTCGCATCGCGCCGATAGACCACGACGAGGCGTATGAAATGATCGCCGAGTTGCGATATTCCCGGATTCTCGCCGGTGTCAGGGGTGAGCCCGCCTGCTACCTGCCCGCGATCGCCGACATGCTGCTGAAAATCTCGCAGCTGGTTTGTAACCATGGCGAGATCAGGGAGCTCGACGTTAATCCTGTGATCGTCGACGAGCGCGGCGCGGTGGCGGTCGACGCCCGCATTATCGTGTAAATACTTTCGGCAGAAACGTGCGATCAGGAACGTCGCAGTAAACGGGCAAACGCGCGCCGCATCGCATTCCACAGCAAGCGAAAGCCAAGTCCTAGAAGTGGGACCGATTTTTGGTTGTGGGTATCGCTATCGAGCCCGGCTTGACTCTCGCCCTTGACCAACCGGGCCTGTAAGCATTCGGCGAACTGCGCCATCCAGTGCGAGGCCAGGTCCGTCACCATACCCGCGCCGCGGCCGTACTGCGCGACGGATCCGTAAAGTCGCAGGTCCGTGCGTACCGCCACCGCGGTGGCGCTGCCCTCAGGCTCGAGGGCGAAGCTGATGCTTGCTTCGACCCCGCCGCGCCCCTTGGAGTCCCGTCCCCGAGTCTTGATGCGTGCACGGTAGTTGGCCGCGTCGAGCTCTTCGATGCTTGCCGTGCCGCCGAAGGTCATCGTTACTGGGCCCAGCCGCGTCGATACCTGGCCACGGTAGTTCGATGCGTCGATGACCTCGAGCAGCTCGGCGCCAGGCATGCACGGCACGATCCGCTCGATATCGATCAGCACCTTCCAGGCTTCGGCGATCGGAACTGGGACCTTAAAGGAGTTATGTATTTCCAAGTTAGCCTCTGGGTCGTGCGGCCAGCAAGACGGCAGCCTTCGTTGATGTCACTGGCAGCGCAGTCGCATGTCATCAGAGCCGGCAGCCGTTTACGAGTTTGCTGGTCCTATTGATCCAAGAATACCGGTGGCAGGCAACTTCAACAATTAGATGGCTGGCATAAGGCAAAGCTATATTGCTATGTGCTGCATCGCCCAGGGCAAAGCAAAGCTCAGGTGCTTGGCTTGGCAATCTCGAAAAAGGCGGCGATGATGCGATTGTTCTTACGCTCGCCCAAACAAACTACGTCCACGTTGGCGACGATGCGTGCGTCCAGAATTGGCAGCTTGGTCACCGCCTGTTCCGGTATCAGGCCTTCATCGAAGATAGTGCTTATTCCGATACCCTCGGCCACGGCCGCCATGACCCCTTCACGGCTGCCGATCTGCAGCACTCTTTCGGGACGGGCGCCCGCCAGCCTCAATGCCTCTTCCGTGGCCCGCCGTGCTTCCGAGCCGGGCTCGCGAATAATTACAACCTGCTCACGCAGTTCCTCGACGCGCACCGATTTGCGCTTGCTCCAGGGATGATGCTTGGCGACGATCGCCACCTGATGCGTGTGGCGACGATAAGGTAACGTATGAAATTCGCGCCCCGACTTCATGCGCGTGAACACCGCGACATCGAGGTCATAGCTCAACAACTCCTCTTGCAGGGTAGTGGAGTTGGCAAATCTTACCGACACCTGTGGTCCTGGATAACGCCTTCTGAATTCGGCCAGAATCTTTATCACGTTGTGCGGGCCGTAGGCCCCGATGCGAAGGTGTCCCGTCTGCAGACCCTGGGTAGCGAGCAAAAACTCGACCGCTTCTTTTTGACTCGCGTCGATGCGGCGAATGATGGCGAGCAACTCCAGCCCAGTGGGCGTCAGGGTGACGCCGCGGGCATGTCGCAGGAACAATTTCACATCGTAAAGCTTCTCCAGCTCCTTGATCTGGGTGGTGACCGTCGGCTGGCTGACGTGCAGCGCCTTGGCGGCGCCGCTGAAGCTGCCGGCGATGGCGACGGCATGGAAGGTGCGCGCTTGGGTTGGTGACATAGATCCTAACTATGTCTCTAAAATAATTCTCGCGTTCGATGTATACCCTAGCGGCGGCACGCCGTCAAACGACTCTGGCTTTGGATCTGTTGGTGGGAAACGATGCGACGCCTGCCAACGCGAACGGTTGGCAAGACGTTTGCTGGCTGGTCGGGGTGAGAGGATTCGAACCTCCGGCCCCTGCCTCCCGAAGGCAGTGCTCTACCAGGCTGAGCTACACCCCGAAACCCGGAACCAGAATCTACAAGCAAGTTGCCGGCGACGCCGTCAGTACGCGCAGTGACCGCTCATTATTCCTTAATTAATAGTAATTAATAGTCGCGATGAACGGAAAAATAGGCCAGCTCCAGCAGGGCCTGTTTGTACGGTGACTCGGGGATCGCCGCCAGCGCCTGTCTCGCCAGCTCTGACTCGTGTTCGGCTCGGCGGGCAGTGTACGCAAGCGAACCGGTAGCTTCAATGGCGGCGACCACACCATCGATTTGCTCGAGACCGCCGCGCTCGATCGCCTTGCGTAGCAGCGTGCGCTGCTCGGCGTTACCGTTATGCAAGGCGTGGATCAGCGGTAGTGTAGGCTTACCCTCGGCCAGGTCATCACCAATATTTTTCCCCAACATATGATTGCCGCGACTGTAGTCGAGCACGTCGTCAACCAACTGGAAGGCGGTGCCCAGGTGCATGCCGTAGGCGGCCATGGCCGTCTGGATCGCGACGTCTTGATCGGCAATTACGGCACCCAGCTGCGCTGCCGCCTCGAATAACTTGGCGGTCTTGCTGCGAATAACATGAATATAATTTTCTTCCGTGGCATCGGGATCGTGGCAGTTCAACAACTGCATGACCTCGCCCTCGGCAATGGTGTTCGTCGTCTTTGCCAGAATCTCCATGACGCGCATGCTGCCGACTTCCACCATCATCTCGAAGGCACGGGAATAGAGAAAATCCCCAACCAGCACGCTGGCTTCGTTGCCCCATATGGCGTTGGCAGTCGACGTCCCGCGACGCATCTGTGACGCATCCACCACGTCATCGTGTAACAGGGTCGCGGTATGGATAAACTCGATGATGGTCGCCAGCTGAATATGGTCCCGGCCGGTATGGTCAAAAGCCTGGCTGCTGAGCAGCACCACCAGCGGGCGCAAGCGTTTGCCGCCGCTATTGACGATATAGGCAGCCATCTGATTGATCAGCACCACGTCCGACTGCAAACGCCGCTCAATCTCACGGTTTACTGCCAGCAAATCGTCCGCTACCAGTGCTTGTGCACTGGCAAGCTCGTCGGCGAGCGGTCTGGGCTGGGTTTGCGGCATGGCACGGCCATGCTAGGGGCCCGCCCCGGTACCAGTCAAGTTGTTTGACCTTGTTTCGGTGAGCCATTAGAATTGCCGCCCTTCAGGGCCGGCAAGTTGGTATCGCTGGCCTGGTGCAGTGGAGAACCATCCTCGTGTATGCCGTAATCAAAACCGGTGGCAAGCAATACCGAGTAGCTGTGGGCGACATTATCCGCGTCGAGCGCCTCGCCGCTGCCGCGGGTGAGACCGTCGATCTCGACGAGGTGCTGATGGTTAGGCAGGGAGACGATGTGCGAGTTGGCACGCCGCTGCTCAAGGACAAGGTGACCTGCACCGTCACGGGCCACGGGCGTGGCGACAAGGTGCGTATCTTCAAGATGCGACGGCGCAAGAACTCCCGCCGCCGCGCAGGCCACAGGCAGGACTACACGGAGTTGCAGGTCACGACCATCGCCGGGGTGTCGCAAGCCACTGGCGGCAAGGCCGAAACCGCGAGCGCTCAACCGGACGCGGCACCTGCCGAGTCGGCGAAGGAATGAGGGTAACAAGCTATGGCACACAAAAAGGCTGGCGGTAGCTCACGCAACGGGCGCGACTCCCATGCGCAGCGACTCGGCATCAAGCGTTTTGCGGGCGAGCAGGTGCGTGCGGGCAATATCCTCGTACGCCAGCGGGGGACCCAATTTCACCCGGGACTCAACGTCGGCATTGGTAAAGACGACACTCTGTTCGCCAAGGTGGACGGTACCGTTGTTTATGAAATCAAGGGCTCGCGTAGCCGCCGCACGGTAAGGATCGCGCCTAGCTAGGCTAGACCGCGGTCTTCGCAAATACACGAATCGACCCCGCCTTGCCTGCCAGGCGGGGTTTTTTATTTTCGGTACGCAGCTGCTTATCGGCACTTGTAAGTTGTTAACAGCTATTTGAAACTTGCAGTATGAAATTCGTCGACGAAGCCACGATTCGCGTAGAAGCAGGCGATGGCGGTAACGGCTGCCTCAGCTTCAGGCGCGAGAAATTTGTTCCGCGCGGCGGGCCGGACGGAGGCAACGGTGGCGACGGCGGTAGCGTGCAGCTGATCGGCCGGCGCGCGCTCAATACCCTCGCCGACTTTCGCCATCGGCGGTTGTTTCGTGCAGCGCGCGGTGGCAATGGCAGCGGTCGTAATCGCACCGGTGCTTCGGGCTCGGACTTATTGATCGATGTGCCGGTCGGCACGGTGGTACGCGACGCCGAGACCAGCGAGTTGATTGGTGAAGTCACTAGCGATGGCCAGCTATTGCTTGTGGCGCGCGGCGGCAAAGGCGGGCTCGGTAACGCCTGTTTCAAGTCCAGCATCAATCGCGCGCCGCGGCGCACGACG
This sequence comes from Candidatus Muproteobacteria bacterium, assembly GCA_003251795.1. Taxonomy (GTDB): domain Bacteria; phylum Pseudomonadota; class Gammaproteobacteria; order Acidiferrobacterales; family SPGG2; genus SZUA-472. The sequence continues at coordinate 12,340 of QKEI01000193.1, read as the reverse complement.
CTGGGGACAAGGGGCGACCGTCGAGAGCTGACGCTGGAGCTGCAGGTGCTAGCGGATGTCGGATTGCTCGGTCTGCCGAACGCCGGCAAATCGACCTTGTTGCGGGCGGTTTCTGACGCGCGCCCGAAGATAGCGGACTACCCGTTCACTACGCTCTATCCGCATCTCGGTGTCGTGCGTGTTGAATCTCACCGCAGCTTCGTCATGGCTGATATCCCCGGGCTAATCGAAGGGGCTGCGCAGGGCGCTGGCCTGGGCACGCGCTTTCTCAAGCATCTCCAGCGTACGCGCATACTGTTGCATATCGTCGACATCGGCGCGATCGCGACGACCGCGCAAGGCATCGCCGCGATTAACGGTGTGTACACGGAGCTGCAAAACTTCAATGCCGAGCTCGCGAAACGCGAGCGCTGGCTGGCGTTTAACAAGATCGATCTCATCGCACCAGAGCTACGTGAGCAACGTTGCCAGGAGATTGTTGAAGCGCTTTCCTGGAAGGCGCCGGTTTTCAGGATCTCCGCCATCAATGGCGAGGGTTGTCGTGAGCTCATGGGCGCCCTGATGAAGCGCATTGAACAGTTGCATGGGAAGCCACCCGCCAATGTCAGCTATGCCATCCGCTAATAAGCGCGAAGCGCTGGCGCGTGCACGCCGCGTGGTAATTAAGATCGGCAGCGCCATCTTGACCAAGAACAATGCGGGCCTCGACAGCGGCGCGATTGCCGGCTGGGTGGAGCAGATCGCAACACTGCGTAAGCGCGAAGTGGACGTGGTGCTCGTCACCTCCGGGGCGGTGGCGGCCGGTATGCAGCGTCTTAACCACAAGACGCGGCCGCAGGCATTGCATGAGCTGCAGGCCATGGCGGCCATTGGGCAAATGGGGTTGATCCAAGCTTATGAGTCAGCGTTTCAGCGACACGGGCTGCACACGGCGCAGGTGTTACTGACTCACGAGGATCTAACCAATCGTCAGCGTTATCTCAACGCGCGCAGCACGCTGCGCACACTGCTGCGCCTGCGCGTCATTCCGGTGGTCAACGAGAACGACACCGTGGCGATCGAGGAGATCCGCCTCGGTGATAACGACACGCTCGCGGGCCTCGTGGTCAATCTGGTCGAGGCCGATTTGCTGGTGATTCTGACCGACCAAGGTGGCTTCTATGACCGTGACCCGCGGTTGCACGCAGATGCGGTGTTGATCGATGAGGCGCACGTTAATGATCCGCGCCTCGTGCCAGCCGCTGGCGGCTCGGGCATGCTCGGTCGCGGCGGCATGCGCACCAAGCTGACCGCTGCCGAGAAGGCCGCGCGTTCCGGCGCCGCCACCGTTATTGCCTCGGGTTGGGAAGAGAATGCACTGATGCGTATCGTCAGCGGTGAGGCCGTCGGTACCTATTTGAAGCCTGTGCAGGGGCGCCTTGCGGCACGCAAACAGTGGCTCGCCGGGCAATTGCAGGTGCGCGGCCGGCTCACTCTCGATGACGGTGCGGTTCGGGTCATTTGCAGCGCCGGCAAGAGCCTGCTACCGGTCGGTGTAAGAGCGGTGCAGGGTAAGTTTGTACGCGGTGAAATGGTGGCTTGCTTGGATGCGGGTGGTCGCGAGGTTGCCAGGGGGCTTGTCAATTACAATGCCGAGGAGTCCGCGCGCATCATCGGTCGCCCGAGTCATGAGATCCAATCGATTCTCGGTTATGTCGACGAGCCCGAACTGATCCACCGCGACAACATGATCCTAGTCGAAGGATCGAAGTAGGCGCAGGCAGGGCGGTGCCCGGAACCTGGATGCCAGTCTAACTTAGTGCGCGGATTCGCGTATTAAGGCGGCTCTTGTGGCGGGCGGCGGTATTCCTATGCAGCAGACCCTTGCCGACCACCGCGTCGATCGCTTTGACCGCCTCCCGATAGGCATCTTGCGCGGCGGCCTTGTCCTTGCGCTCGATGCTCTGCACGACCCTCTTAATATGAGTGCGTGCCTTTGAGCGCAGCGCAACGTTGTGAGCGCGGTGCTTCACCGCCTGGCGAGCCCGTCTCTTCGCTTGTAGAGTGTTGGCCAATCCTGTCTCCTCGGAGCAAATGCTTGGAAAGCGCGGCACTATGCGTAGATTGATCGCGTTTGTCAATCCCGGGAGACGCAGCGTGGCAGCCTGCCGCTAGTTGTCTTATGATCGGTCCATTTCGCACAGCGAACACAGACAGGCCTCGCTAACCGTGTCCCCGTGTCACGCAAGCTGCTGAAGTCGACCGCCGTCACGGGCGGCATGACCCTGATCTCACGTATCACCGGTCTGATACGTGACATCGCTTTTGCCCATCTCATAGGAGCCAGCGCCGGTATTGTTGCCGACGCATTCTACGTCGCCTTTCGCATCCCCAACTTTTTCCGTCGGATCTTCGGCGAGGGCGCGTTCTCACAGGCTTTCGTACCTGTTTACACGGAGTACCACACACGCGCGAGCGACGGCGAACGACGCAACTTTCTTGACAAGCTAAGCGGCATCTTCGCTGGTGTCCTGATACTCACCAGTGTGATTGGCGTGATCGCGGCGCCGCTGCTGGTGAGCGTGCTAGCCCCCGGCTTTCTGGCGCTACCCGAGAAATACGCGCTCACCGTGCAGATGCTGCGTATTATGTTTCCCTACCTTGCGTTCATCTCCCTGGTGGCACTGGCCGCTGGCATTCTTAATACACATGGCCAGTTCGGTGTACCGGCGTTTACGCCGGTACTCCTGAATCTCTGTCTAATTGTTGCGGCCGTGTGGTTTGCGCCGAAGCTTGGTGCAGCCGGTATGGTGCTCGCGTGGGGGGTATTCATCGCTGGTGTTGCGCAATTCTTGTTCCAACTCCCGTTTTTGCACCGCATTGATGCGCTGCCACGCCCACGGCTGGCGCACCGCAACGAAGGTGTCACGCGCGTTGGGAAGCTCATGTTACCGGCGGTGTTCGGCAGCTCGGTGGCACAGATCAATTTGTTGATCAATACGTTACTCGCTTCTTTTCTGGTCAACGGTAGCGTTTCTTGGCTTTACTACTCGGATCGGTTGATGGAATTCCCACTAGGTGTATTCGGCATCGCGCTCGCTACGGTCATCCTGCCGAGTCTTTCGCGCACGCACATTAGGGATTCCCCAAGGGAGTTTTCGCGGCTGCTCGATTGGGCATTGCGCTGGGTCTTCTTGGTCAGTGTGCCGGCGGCCCTGGGTCTCGCGGTGTTGGCGCAGCCCATCCTAACCACACTTTTTATGTACGGCAGATTTGACATTTTCGATGTCGCGATGAGCGGCCGTGCGCTCATCGCCTTTGCGGTGGGTCTGCCTGCTCTCATACTAGTAAAGATTCTTGCGTCCGGATTTTATGCGCGCCAGAATACGGCAACACCGGCACGTATAGCGGCAGCCAGCGTGGGCGCGAACATCGTCCTCAGTCTGGCACTGGTCTACCCACTGGCGCATATGGGTCTCGCGCTCGCTATTTCGCTGGCGGCGTTCATCAACGCCGCGCTGCTGTTCCGGTTTTTGCGCAGGGAGGGTGTGTACGTACCGCACGATGGCTGGCCGCGGCTGTTGCTGCAAGTGGCGGTGGCGAGCGTGGCGATGGCGCTGGTCATCGGCTGGGGCGCTGGGGAGGTGGCGAGCTGGGCGCAAGCGGGTGTGGCGACACGAGTGTTGCGTTTAGTGCTCTTGGTTGCACTCGGGGTGGTGGTTTATATTGTGGCTCTCCTGGTGCTCGGCGTAAGACCACGGGAGTTGATACTACGTACTACGGAAACGTGATTGGCATGGGTAGTCAGCAAGCGATACATCAGATCGTGCCGTGTGATGACCCGCGGGTGTTCACGCTCGCCGAGGCGCGATCGGTATTTCCGCTCGTGCGTCGTATCACGGAGGCGGCGTACCATGAGCTCGAGCCGGTGCGGCGCAAGCTTGAGGCCATGATTCCCGCCAACCCGCGCATGCAACAGGTGGAGCGCCAGTACGAAACCATCGTCAAGGCCTGGGTCGGGAAGATGGAACGCCTCGGTCTCGTGGTAAAAGGACTGTGGTTGGTGGATTTCGACACCGGCGACGGTTACCTCTGCTGGAAGTTTCCCGAGCTCAAGCTGGGTCACTACCATGGCTACCATGAAGGCTTCGGCGCTCGCCGGCCGCTGCGTGAGGTGATCGAAGAACTCGATCCTGACTGGGTCCACTCATAAGCGCCACTCCGCCCCCGGCGGTCTGCGCGGTTGCTCACGGCTGGATCTTCCATAACCGACGGGTTAATCTTCCCCGTTTTTCAAATTTCTTAACTTAAGGCGGATTGATGGAGCTAATACGCGGCCTGCACAATCTGGCGCCGCGCCACCGTGGTTGCGTGGCGACCATCGGCAACTTCGACGGGGTTCACCTGGGTCATCAGGCGGTGATCGGTCAGCTCGCCGAGAAGGCGCAGGCGCTAGATTTGCCGACGCTGGTGATGCTGTTCGAGCCGCAGCCGGAGGAGTTCTTTCGCCCCGATAAGGCACCGCCGCGCCTGACGCGCTTTCGCGAGAAGTGGCTGGCGTTGCGCCGCTACTCGGTCGATCGCGTGCTGTGCGTGCGGTTCGACGCCCCCTTCGCCAACATGGAACCGGAAACCTTCGTGCGCCGCGTGCTGGTGCAGGGCCTGGACGTGCGTTACCTGGTGGTGGGTGATGACTTCCGGTTCGGCAAGAATCGCCGGGGCGACTTCGCATTCCTGCAAAAGGCCGGTGAGCAGCAAGGCTTCCACGTCGTCAACATGCACACCGTCAGCATCGATGGTCATCGTGTCAGCAGCACCCGCGTCCGGCGCGCATTGGCCAGCGGCGACCTGGCCACGGCGGAGAAGCTGTTGGGACGGCCGTACCGCATGAGTGGACGCGTGGCCCACGGCAACAAGCTTGGCCAGCGCCTTGGCATGCCCACCGCCAACATCCATGTGCATCGCAAGCTCACGCCGGTCAGCGGTGTGTATGTCGTCGAGGTATTCGGTCTCGAAGCCGAGCCGCTTGCCGGCGTTGCCAATGTCGGCACGCGGCCGACGGTCAACGAGACGCGTACCTTGCTCGAGATTCACCTGTTCGATTTCAATCAGCGGATATACGGGTGCTACCTGAACGTCAACTTCTTGCACAAGTTGCGTGACGAGGAGAAATTCGATTCATTGGATGCGCTCAAGCGGCAGATGCACGCCGATGCGGAAAACGCGCGCGCCTTCTTCCGCGACTATCATCCGCAAAAGCGATCGCCCGGTCACGGTAAGAACATCGCCTGAGATATAAACCCGTAAAGTTATTACCGTGAAGGACTACAAGGACACGCTCAATCTTCCGCGCACCGCCTTTCCCATGAGAGCGAACCTGGCGCAGCGTGAGCCCGAGATGCTCGAGCGCTGGCGCGCCATGGACTTGTACGGCAAGCAGCGCACTGCCCGTGCTGGTCAACCGCTGTACGTGTTGCACGATGGCCCACCGTATGCCAACGGCGACATCCACATCGGTCACGCGGTGAACAAGGTGCTCAAGGATCTCGTTATCAAGTCCAAAGCGCTCGCAGGCTTCGATACGCCCTACATCCCGGGCTGGGATTGTCATGGACTGCCGATCGAGCTCGCGGTCGAAAAGAAGATCGGCAAGGCAGGGTTGCAGGTCGATCCCGTGGAGTTTCGCCAGGCCTGCCGCACCTATGCGCGCGAGCAGATGGAGCGCCAGCGCAAGGACTTCATGCGCCTCGGTGTATTCGGCGATTGGGATCATCCCTACCTGACGATGGATTTTCCATTCGAGGCCGGTATCGTACGCGCCCTCGGACGGGTGGTTGCCGGCGGTTACGTCTACAAGGGCTACAAGCCTGTGCACTGGTGCGCTGACTGCGGCTCGGCGTTGGCGGAGGCGGAAGTCGAGTATGTCGACAAGACTTCTCCGGCGATCGACGTGCGTTTTGCCGTGGTCGATGAAGAGCAGTTCCTGGCGCGCTGCCAGCACGCGCCCGGCCACGAGCACATGGGCGAGGGGCCGATCTCCGTCATCATCTGGACGACCACGCCGTGGACGTTGCCGGCGAACCACGCGGTCGCCCTCAACTCGACGCTCGATTACGTGCTGGTGCAGCTGACCATCGAACATCACCACGAGCGCTGGTTGTTGGCGGAGGCACTCATGAAGGATGCGATGCTGCGCTACGGGATCAGCGACTACCGCGTCATCGCCACCTGTCGTGGCGCCGATCTCGAGGGGCTGTTATTGCGCCATCCTTTTTATGATCGGCAGGTGCCGCTCATTCTCGGTGATCATGTCACAACCGAAGCCGGCACCGGCGCCGTGCACACCGCACCCGGCCACGGCCTCGACGATTACTTGATGGGCATCAAGTATGATCTGCCGATCGACAATCCCGTCGGTGACGACGGCAAATTCGTGGAGGGCACCGAGTTCTTTGCCGGCGAGCACGTATTCAAGGCGAACGATCACGTGATTGAGGTCATCAAGGCGCGCGGCGCCCTGGTGCATGCCGAGGCCTTCGAGCACAGCTACCCGCATTGCTGGCGTCATCGCACACCCATCATCTTCCGCGGCACGTCGCAGTGGTTCATCGCTATGGAGCGGCTGCGCGAGGCGGCGCTGCGCGCCATTGGCGAAACGCGCTGGATCCCCGAGTGGGGCCAGGCGCGCATCGAGGGTATGGTCGAGAACCGGCCGGATTGGTGCATTTCGCGCCAGCGCGCCTGGGGCGTACCGATTACGCTATTCGTGCACAAAGAGACGGGTGAGCTGCACCCGCGCACCGCAGCGTTGATCGAAGAGGTCGCATCCCGCGTCGAGCGCAAAGGTATCGACGCCTGGTTCGAGCTCGATGCGAAGGAGCTGGTCGGCACCGACGCGGACAGTTACGACAAGGTCACCGATATCCTCGATGTCTGGTTCGAGTCCGGCGTTACTCACGTGTGCGTGCTCGAGCCGCGCAAGGGCTGGAATCCCGCCGGCATGTACCTCGAAGGCTCGGATCAACATCGCGGCTGGTTTCAATCCTCCTTGTTGACCTCGGCGGCGATCTACGACCGCGCGCCTTACCGTGAGGTGCTGACGCACGGTTTCACGGTCGATGCTGAGGGTATGAAGATGTCGAAATCCCGCGGCAACGTGATCGCCCCCCAGGAGGTGATCAAGTCCATGGGGGCAGACGTGCTGCGCGCCTGGGTGGCGGCCACCGATTACCGCGCCGAGATGAGCATCTCCGCCGAAATCTTGAAGCGTATGGCCGATGCCTATCGTCGTATCCGCAACACCGCACGTTATCTCTTGGCCAACTTAAATGGGTTCGACCCACGCGATGTTTTGCCGGTGGATGAATTGTTGGCGCTTGATCGCTGGGCCCTAGAAACCACACGCCGCCTGCACGATGAGATCGTCGCGCTCTATGGTGACTACAGCTTCCACCAGATCTACCAGCAGGTGCATCAGTTCTGCGTGCTGGAGATGGGCAGCTTCTATCTCGATGTGTTGAAGGACCGCGTGTATACCATGCAGACGGCGAGTCGCGGACGACGCTCGGCGCAAACGGCCATGTTTCATATCCTCGAGGCGCTGGTGCGCTGGCTGGCGCCGATCTTGAGCTTCACCAGCGAGGAGATCTGGCAATACATGCCGGGCGAGCGCGAGGAGTCAGTGTTTCTCACCACCTGGCAGCCATTACCGAAGGGCAAGCAGGCGGTGGATCTGGCTTTCTGGGGTCAGGTGTTGGCCGTGCGCGAGGCGGTGAGCAAGCATCTCGAGAAACTACGCATCGCCGGTGGCATCGGCTCGTCGTTGGATGCGGAGGTTGATCTCTACTGCGAGCCGGTTTTGGCGAAGCAGCTCGCGACGCTCGAAGATGAGCTACGCTTTGTACTGATTACCTCTTATGCGCGCGTGCACCCGACCAGCGACAGCCCGGCAAACGCGATGGAGACCGAAGTCAAAGGTCTTTCAGTGGCCGTGGCGCCGTCGGATTATCGTAAATGCGTTCGCTGCTGGCATCATCGTGAGGACGTTGGTGCCCACAGCGAGCATCCTGATATCTGTGGGCGCTGCGTAGAAAATGTCGCCGGCAGTGGCGAAATCAGGAAATTCGCCTGATGTTCAAGTTCTGGTTGATCGCGGTTATCGTTGCCATAGCTGATCAGCTCTCCAAGCTGGCGGCCGTCAAGTACCTGGTCCGCGGTTCCGTCGAGCTCGCGCCGTTTCTCAATCTCTCGCTGGTGTTCAACACCGGCGCCGCCTTCGGCTTCTTAAGCGACGCCAGCGGCTGGCAGAATCTGCTGTTCGTCGGCATCGCCATTGTCGTATCGCTTTTCATCATCGCCATGGCGTCAACGACGTGCAAGTGCTGACGGGGTTGATGCTGATTCTGGGCGGTGCTGCCGGCAACCTGATCGACCGCTTGCGTCAGGGTTACGTCGTCGACTTCATCGACTTTCACTACCAGGATTGGCACTGGCCCGCCTTCAACATCGCCGATTCCAGTATCACCATCGGCGCCGTGCTGCTTGTGCTGGATGCCATCGGCCTCGGTTTCAGTAAACGGTACCAGCAACCGCGCCTGTGATTAACATGCCCCGACACGCGCCATGGAAATACGGACGCGGGCCCTAAATGGACCTAGACCGTTAGCGACGTCATAATAGGTAACCATCTAGAGCAACGTTTCAGAGACTAGTAACCGTTATGCATGTCACCCTTGCGAGCCCGCGCGGATTTTGCGCTGGAGTAGACCGCGCCATCGAGATCGTCGAACGGGCGTTGGAGAAGTTCGGCGCCCCGATTTACGTGCGCCACGAAGTCGTCTCGTGGTCGAGCAGCTCAAGGCCAAAGGGGCGGTGTTCGTGGAGGATCTGGCGGAGATCCCGGACGGGGCGACCGTCATCTTCAGCGCCCACGGCGTGTCACGCGCCGTACGCCGGGAAGCGGAGAAGCGGCGCCTGCGGGTCTTCGATGCTACCTGCCCGCTGGTGACCAAGGTGCACATGGAGGTCGCGCTGCACCGCAGGGACGATACCGAATGCGTGCTTATCGGCCACGCCGGCCATGTGGAAGTCGAGGGCACGCTGGGACAGTCGGACAACGGCATGTATCTAGTGGAGACACCTGAAGACGTCGAGCAACTGGAAGTAAAAGACCCCAACAATCTTGCCTTTGTTACGCAGACCACGTTGTCGATGGATGACACCGCACAGGTGGTGGACGCTTTGCGTGCCCGCTTCCCTAAGATCAAGGGGCCAAAGAAGGAGGACATCTGCTACGCCACTCAGAATCGCCAGGATGCGGTGAAGGACCTTTCGCGCCATTGCCAATTGGTACTGGTGGTGGGGTCGTCGAACAGCTCCAATGCTAATCGGTTGCGCGAAGTGGCTGAGGCCTACGGTGCCCGCGGCTACCTGGTCGACGGACCGCAGGATCTCAAACGCGAGTGGTTTGAGGATGTCGCCGAGGTCGGTGTGACGGCCGGTGCCTCGACACCCGAGGTGCTAGTGCAGGGCGTCGTGGAAAAGCTGGGCGAGTGGGGCGCGGAGATTATCGACGAGCTGCCCGGCAGGAAAACGGAAAGCGTGACCTTCAAGATCCCCAGGGCGCTGAAGAATGTGGCTGCCACCTGAATGTGGGTATGAAGACAGGTCCCGCAAGAACGTTATCCGCCGGTTCTCTTCTCCCAACTACAATATCTTCGGCTAAACTGTAGCTAACGTCGCCGAACGTGCGGCTATCTTTCGCAGATGTGTCGGATCTGCGCGGGAACTCGTCCGCATCTTGCGAAGCTCTGGCGTGTGCGGACAGGTAAGAGCCTGCAATGGCGGCAATAAGCCGCCGCAGACCCCTAAACCGGCCGCAAAGGGTCTCATTTATGCGCCACGAAGGCGCCATGACGACAAGCCAATGATTAGACTCAGCTTATATAGTTTCTTATACTTGTTCTAAATGTTACGGCACACAGCAGCTCATTCGAACGACGAGATCCGTGCCTGGCTGCGAGGGCAGGGGGTCAACCCCACCAGCCAGAGGCTCGATATCGCCCGCGTGTTCTTCTCGCGCTGTATTCACTTATCGGCCGAGGATATTTTTCGCCTGGTCAACACCGAGGATCAACGCGTGTCCAAGGCCACGGTCTACAACACACTTTCGCTGTTCGTGGAGAAAGGATTGATCCGGCAGGTGGTGGCAGACCCAAACAAGATCTTCTATGACTCCAACACCGCCGCCCACCATCACTTCTTCGACGTAGATACCGGTGAGCTCGCTGATATTGACAGCGCCGACCTGAAAGTTTCCGGCCTGCCCGCCCTGCCTGACGGGAAAGCTCTGGAAGGTGTCGATGTCGTCGTGCGCGTCCGTCGCGGACGCTAACGCACTACTCCCGCGGCCGATTGGTCGCTACTAGCAAACCCCGTTATACTCCGCCGCCAATGCCGGTGTAGCTCAGGTGGTAGAGCAGCTGATTCGTAATCAGCAGGTCGGAGGTTCGAGTCCTCTCGCCGGCACCAAAAAATCAAATAGTTAGTAAGCTCGCCATCGTGTGAGCTTTCTCGTGTAGACACAATGTAGGCAACGCGATGTTCTCGCCTTAGTCGCAAGGTCGAGTAGTTTGTATTCGAACATACAGACATTGTCCGGTTCGAATCGAAACTGACCGGCGGGTATTGACCCACGAGCTGCCGGTCAGGTTTAGAGTTCCGTCAGGCAGCTAACGACCCAAAGCGGACATTCAGTGCGCGGCCCTAAAGCGTGTTATTTTTGCCTATGAATGCGCTCCGTCGCCGAGATAATCGTCCAAGCGGAGAGACGGCCCATATCTATAGGCTGTGGCGTGGCTTCAGCATGCCACGGACAGCCGTTACGCTTGCCGTACCCCTGGCTCAACTCGAGGAAAAGACTCATGAGACGCACCACCGGCCGTAATTTTCTCTTTGTACCGGGACCCACCAACATTCCCGATCGCGTCCAGCGCGCCATGCTCGTGGCTATGGAAGACCACCGCTCATCGAAGTTTCCCGATCTCTCCACCAGCGTGCTGAGCGATCTAAAGAGAGTATTCAAGACGAACGCGGGAGAGGTCTTCATCTTTCCGTCCTCTGGCACCGGCGCCTGGGAGGCCGCGCTCACCAATACGTTGTCGCCCGGGGATAAGATCCTCGCGTCGCGCTTCGGCCAGTTCAGTCATCTGTGGATTAACATGGCGCAGCGTCTCGATTTCGACGTTCAGGTTCTGGACGTGGAATGGGGCGAGGGCGTACCGCTGGAGCAGGTGGAGGAAATATTGCGAGCCGACAAAAAGTACCAGATTAGGGGAATCCTGGCCTGTCACAACGAGACCGCCACCGGCGTGACCAGCGACATCGGCGGATTGAGAAAAGCGATGGACGCCGCTAGCCACCCCGCGCTTTTGTTAGTGGACGCGGTGAGTTCGCTCGCCAGCATCGATTTCCGGATGGAGGAGTGGCGTGTTGACCTCGCCGTCAGCGGCTCGCAAAAGGGGCTCATGCTGCCGGCGGGGCTCGGCATCCTGGCCGTAAGTCCGAAGGCGCTGGAAGCGATGCAAAGCGCAACATCTCGGCGCTGCTACTTCGACTTAGCCGACATGATCAGCGCCAACCAAATGGGATATTTCCCCTACACCCCATCGCTGCCGATGCTCTACGGGCTGCGCGAGGCGCTCGACATCATTTTCGAAGAAGGGCTCGATGACATCTTCTCGCGCCACCACTATTTCGCCGAAGGCGTGCGCGCCGCGGTCACCGAAGGGTGGGGGCTTAAGCTTTGCGCCAAAGCACCCAAGTGGTACTCGGATACCGTCAGCGCCATCATGGTGCCCGAGGGGATCAACGGCGCCCATGTCATCGACGTCGCCTTTCGCCGCTACAACCTAGCGCTCGGCGCGGGCTTATCGAAAGTCGCCGGCAAGCTATTCCGCATCGGCCACCTAGGCGACCTCAATGAGCTGATGCTGATGGGCGCCATTGCCGGCGCGGAGATGGCGATGCTCGACATAGGTATGGATATCGTGCCGGGCAGCGGGGTGGCCGCGGCGTCGAACTACTGGCGCAGCAACGACCCCATTCCAAAGCGTAAGGTCAGCAAGGAAGAGCAGTTCTACGAAGCCCACTCGACGGGGTCGGTGCAGTAGCGTCGGAAAAAAGGGGTGCGGATGAGCGGGTGGCCATGGATTCCGATTTCGGAAAAGCAAAGGACACGCCTCCGATGCGTCGGTGGGAGAAGCGGCCTAGCAACTAGCCGCAAGCTAACACGCCGACCACTGAGCCATAGGGAATGTCCGCTAATGGCCGTTAGCGGCCTGTCAGGACGCAAATTTCTAAT
>QKEI01000209.1 GCA_003251795.1 Candidatus Muproteobacteria bacterium | reverse complement strand
ATACGCCTAAGCTCGGTAAGGTTGTCACCATTTCCGGCAGCGTAGCTAATGCCAATGAGAAGGAGATTGCGGTGTGGTATGCCCAGACCATCGGCAGCACCAAGATCGCCGCTGCCCTTGGCTACACCGACAATCAGGACACTGGCACCACGGATCGCACGCGCACCGCCGTCTCGGCCTCGGCTATCCTGAAGAATGGCCTTAACTTCACGGTGTCCTACAGCACGGAAGACAACAAGACGACTGTCGTTAAGAGCAGCAACACCTACTTCAAGATCGGCTGGTCGAAGGGCAAGAACAACGTCTCGCTGTCCTATGGTCAGCAGGAGTGGGACGGCGGAACTTTTGATGGTACTAACCCCAGTTCCATGGCCGTGTCCTACGTCTATGACCTGGCCAAGGCTGCAGAGGTCTACGCCAGCGTACGCGTGAGCGGGGCAGACCAGAGCGGGCTTGATGACGTCACTGGCCTTTGGATCGGTAGCCGTATCAAGTGGAAGTAACCTAAATTTAAGTAATATTGAAGATGCGAGAAAAAGAATCTAGGCAGTAATCACTCGGCACCCGAAGGGTTGCTGAATAAAGGCTCATGCAACGCATGAGCCTTTTTTTTGTACCTCATTTTGTACCCGGTTCGCATTTGCGACGGCCGGTGGCGCTTCGTATAGTAGTTGCCGGCACCACCGCACAACAGGTAGAGCAGTAAGAAATGAACGAGAAATCCGAGCCTTACAAGATCAAGAAGATTACGGCCACCGTTGAACGCCGTGGAACGGGTGCGCAGGTGCAGATTGAACGGTTGCTCGATATTGCCCTCAAGTTTCACCAAGGTGGCAGTCTTCCCGAAGCGGAAAAGATTTACCGTGAGATCCTGCGAGTCGACTTTGAGCATGCCGACGCTTGGCATTTGCTCGGCGTGGTCACGTTGCAGAGTGGCTATCACGAGGTAGCGCGGGAGCTCATCGAAGAAGCGGTGGCGATCAATCCTGAAGAGGCGGTCTATCACAACAACCTCGGCAATGTTTACCGAAATATCGGTGATCTCGAGCGCGCACTGCGTTGTTACGATCGGGCTTTGAGTTTGAAACCGGGTTACGTAGAAGCGCACTATAATCGCGCGACCATACTGAGGGATCAGCAAAGATTCGAAGAAGCGGTGCAGTCCTACCGTGTCGCGCTGCGCCTACATCCGCAAGCGGTGGAGGTAATGAACGATCTCGCCGGTACGCTCGCGCAGGTAGGAGATCTTCCTGCTGCCATAAAGTGCTACCAACGGGTGCTGGAGCTGCAGCCGGATGACCCTACTATCCACTTCAATCTGGCACTGGTGTTAGAGGAGCGAGGGGAAGTAGATGCCGCCATGGAATGCTACCAGCGAGTTCTAGACTTGGCTCCGGCCCATGCGGCTGCGAGTATGCGTCTGAGCCAGTTGCGCAGCTAACCGCTGCGATAATGATTTACTCCAACACCGGCGTGGTGGCTGCGATCTATTTATGGATGCTTCGGTAGTTGAAAGAGAGTTTGCGCTTGCAGTTGAACGGCAACGCCAGGGCGATCTAGGTGGTGCCGAGCGCGTATACCGGGAAATTCTCACTGCTGCCCCGGATCACGCTGGCAGTATTCACAACCTTGGGGTTATTCTTTACCAGCGCGGTTGTCTTGAAGAGGCTGTCGCTGCCTATCATCGTGCTCTCGATGTCGCACCGGATTTCGTCGAAGCCTACAACAATCTCGGTTTAGCCCTAGAGCGGCAGCGACGTTTCGCCGATGCAGAGCAAGTGTATCGTCGGGCGCTGTCGCTTAGGCCTGATTACGCAAGCGCCTATGGCAATCTCGGGGACGTGCTGATCGCGCAATCGCGTTTGGACGAAGCAGAGCAGGCATACCGTGCGGCAATGCGTCTGCGGTCGGACTGGCCGGATTCATATATAAGGCTCGGACTTGTGCTGATGCGGCAACAGCGCTTGTCAGAGGCCGAAACCGCGTACCGGCAGGCGACGCGTCTTGCACCGGATCTAGCGGGCGCCTACGTCAATCTAGGCAATGTGCTGGAGCTGCAAGGGCGTGCAGTAGAAGCGGAAGAAGTGCTACGAAAGGCACTGCAACTGCAGCCTGATTATGCTGGCGCCTATGTCAACCTCGGGGTCGCGCTGAAGTCGCAAGGCAAGCCGGAGGAGGCCATCGGTGCTTACCGCCAAGCGCTCGCGCTCGAGCCAACCGCTTCTACACATATGAATATCTTCGGTTGCATGCACTACATTGCCAACGTTGGTGCCGCGAACCTGTATGCTGAGGCGCGGCGTTGGAACGCCCTTTACGCCAAGCCGCTCGCCGCGCGTGCGGCTGCGCATGATAATGATCGTACGCCCGGTCGGCGGTTGCGCATCGGGTATGTGTCGTCTGACTTCCACCGCCACCCCGTGGGCTTCTTTGTACTACCGGTGTTTGCCTACCACGACAAAGAGCAGTTCGAGATATTTGCCTATGCCGGCCTGCTACGGCGTGATGACCTGACGCAGCGTTTCGCTGGCTATGCCGATCATTGGCGCGAGGTCAGGGGTATGGACGACGAGACACTGGCGAGACTGATTCGCACGGATCGCATCGACATCCTCGTAGATCTCGCCGGTCATACGGGTGAGAATCGCTTGCTGGTGTTCGCACGCAAACCCGCACCGATTCAGGTCAGCGGCGGGGGTAATAATGACACAACCGGCCTTGATGCCATGGATTACCTGTTAAGCGATCGCTTTCATACGCCTGCGCAGAGTGAGCGCTATTTCAGTGAGACATTGATTCGTCTGCCCAACGACTACATCTGTTACGGTCCGCCCGATTACGCTCCAGGGGTGGCGTCACCGCCGCATAAGCACCAAGGGTATGTGACCTTCGGTTGTTTCAATAACCTCGCCAAGATCAATCCCGAGGTGATTACGCTTTGGGCGCAAATTCTCGCAGCACTGCCAGGGGCACGGCTCAAGTTGCAAACGCGCGAGCTCAGTGACGCCGCTACGCGCGAGCGCTACCGTTCGCTGTTTGCGGCAGTGGGCATCGAGCCTCAGCGCGTTGATCTCGCCGGGCGGGTATCGCATGAGCGATTGCTGGCCACCTATGCCGATATCGACATTGCCTTGGACCCCTTTCCCTACTCAGGCGGGCTCACCACGTGCGAAGCATTGTGGATGGGGGTGCCAGTCATCACCCTAACGGGGAATACCTTTGCCGGTCGCCATAGCACGAGTCACC
>QKEI01000187.1 GCA_003251795.1 Candidatus Muproteobacteria bacterium | reverse complement strand
AAAACCGAGTAAAGCGCCAAGCAACGAGAGCACAGTAGCCTCGGCGACGAATAGGCGCTGAATGCTGCGGGCCGAGGCGCCGAGCGCCTTCAGTAGACCGATCTCGGCGGTACGCTGCGCGATAGCGACGAGCATGACGTTCATGATCAAGATGCCAGCAACCGCGAGACTGATGGCGGCGATACCGGCGACGGTGAGCGTGAGCGCGCGCAGAATGCGATCGAAGGTCGCGAGCACCGCGTCTTGTGTGATGACAGTCACATCATCCTCGCCTTCATGGCGCGCGCGGATAATATCAGCGATGCCTTTGCGGACCTGTGGCACGTCTTCACGCGTGCGCGCCTCCACCAGGATGCGAAAAAGTGAATTGGTGTTTAGCAGTGCCAATGCCGAAGCGATCGGGATGACGACCACCTCCTCGATATCGATACCGATGCTGCGGCCTTCCGTGGCGAGCACGCCGATGACGCGAAAGCGGCGGTCGCCGATGCGCACCCACTCGCCGAGTGCTTTGTGCGCGCCGAACAGCTCGGAGCGGACCTTGGCGCCCAGTACACACACTGGGGAGGCCCGTTGCGGATCGCCCTCCGGCAGAAAACGCCCCTGTCCCATCGTCAGGTGCCGGATGTCGAGAAACTCACGGGTGGACCCGATGATGATCGACTCGCGGTCACGCCCGCCCCAGGAAACCGCTACGCTGCCTACGGCGATCGGTGCGATGCGACGCACCGCGCGTTGACGTTCAAGTGCCAAGGCATCGTCGATGGTCAGGTCGCGCGGCGTTTCGCTGATCAGTGGCGGTGCACCGCCGGTGGTTTCCGAACGTCCGGGAAGCACGATAACCAGGTGGGTGCCGAGCGAAGTGAATTCATTGACGACAAAGCGGCGCGCGCCCTCACCGAGCGAGGTAAGGATCACGACAGCGGCAACACCGATGGCCATCGCCAGCAGCATCAGCGCTGTACGTACCGAGTAGCCACGCAATGCGCCGAACACGAAACGCAACAGATCATCCGCGTGCACGGCGGCCCCTGCGCGTTTCATCCCGTTCTATTTTGCCGTCGACCATGTAAATCTCGCGCAATGTGCGCCCGCCAATTTCCGGGTCATGCGTCACGATGATGAGCGTGATCTTCTCTCGGTTGAGGTTTTCCAGCACCTCAATCACTTCATCGCCCGAGGCGCGATCGAGGTTGCCGGTCGGCTCATCGGCGAGAATCACCGTTGGCTGCATGATGGTGGCGCGTGCGATCGCCACACGTTGTCGCTGACCACCGGATAGTTGATCCGGTTTGTGATGGGCCCGGTCTGCCAGGCCGACGGCCTCGAGAATCTGTTGCACCCGATGTTTGCGCTCGGACGGTTGTACCCCCGCCAGCATCAGCGGCAACTCGATATTTTCGGCGGCCGTGAGGCGCGGTACGAGATGGAAGAATTGGAAGACGAAACCGATCTTGTCACGACGCGTGTTAGCTTGCGCCTGATCAGAAAGCGTCGTGACGTTTTCGCCGTCGAGTCGATAGCTACCGGTAGTGGGGCGGTCCAGCAATCCCAAGATGTTTAGCAGCGTGGACTTGCCAGAGCCCGAAGGTCCCATAATAGCGACGTACTCGCCGCCCTCGATACGCAGACTGACGTCATTGAGGGCGTGTACCTCCTGGTCACCGACCTTGAATACACGATGCACATGCTCGAGCTCGATCACGACGTACCCGCGGTGTTGCTCGACTGTGTGTCGGGTACAGCGCGAGCGCCGGCTTCCACGCCCTTGCGCTCCACCGACACCACCACGAGCTCGCCCTCATTGAGGCCGGAAGATATTTCCGTGTACTTCCAATTGGCCAGGCCCGGCTTGAACTGGCGCTCCTGGAGTTCCCCGCTTTGAGGGTCGTACACCAGTACGCGATGGCCTTCTAGCACCGCTTCCGTGGGCACGCGCAGCACGTTGGCACGCGAGTCGAGAATCACTTCGATGTCGGCGCTGTACCCAGGCAACAGGTTGTCGGTTTCAGCCTGGTCGGTGAAAGCGGCCTCGACCTCGACCGTGCGCGCCTGCTTTTCGAGGTCGAGCACATAGGGCGCAACGCGTCTCACCTTGCCCTTGAACTGGCGTCCGGCAAAGGCGTCGAGTGTGATGCGCGCCGGCTGACCCGGTCGCACGGCCGGGGCATCGACCTCGTCGATGGGCGCTGATACGTACAGGCATTGTTTGCCGATCAGATCGATCGCCGGAAGCGTCGGGATCCCAGGCGGCGAAGGCGTGACAAACTCACCGAGCTTGGCGTTGATCTCGGCGATAACGCCGTCGAAGGGTGCCCTCAGTATCGTGCGCTCGAGCGCGGCTCGAGCCACATCGACACGCGCCTTGCTTTCTTGCTCTGTCGCGCGTACGGCCCGGCAGGCCGCTCGTCTGGCCTCGGCATCGGCCACGGCCTTGTCGACCTGGTCCTCGGCAACCAGCTTGGTTTGTCTGAGCTTCAGCAGGCGCTTGGCCTCGCGGTCGGCCGAATCGGCAAGCGCACAGGTCTCTTCGATGCGTGCCTTTGCAACGACCACCTCGCTCTCGGCCAGTTTGAACTCGGCCTTGAGGTCGTCGTTCCAGAGGCTTAGCAGGATCTGCCCCGCACGTACGTGGTCACCTTTGTCCACGGTGATCGATGCCACCTGGCCGGCCGTAGGTGTTGCCATCTTCGCGCGCTGACAGGCCTCCACCGTGCCGGCACGTGTATTGGCCACGCTTGCCTCGACCACCCCGCGATCGATCTTGTGCAGGATAACGGCCACCGGTTTTGGTCGGGTCGTGTACCAGACCACGCCGACAACCAGGGCAATGACGATCCCTGCCACGATCAGGGTCCAGTGATGGCGTCGCGGGGGCGATTTGCTCTCGGCGTTCATGGCGCAAGCGGTCAAAGGGTTGTCGATGCCCTTATTGCACAGCAACATTACCTGCTGGTTCTCGTCATGTCCACGCGAGAAGGGTCTGCGTGCCGCAAAAAATCGCGGCGACGCTCTTAGCGCTGGTAGCGCAACTCGCGTTCAGGCGGGCTCGGAGTGAGATAGGCCTGGTTGTCCAGCCCTGCAAGCGGATGCCTGCGCAGATGCTGATTGACCAAGGTAACTGGGACGATCAGCGGAGTCCGAGCACTCTCGTAGCGCTTAATTTCCCGTGCGAGTGCCTGGCGCTCACCGACTTTAAGCTCACTGACCAGCCGGCGAGCCAGATAACGCAACACGCGCGTGTGCCGTGAACGCGT
>QKEI01000298.1 GCA_003251795.1 Candidatus Muproteobacteria bacterium | reverse complement strand
TCGTGGCGGCCACGGTGTGGGACGTGCGTGGTGGATTGCCCTCGTTTCGCATGTTTTGGGATACGGCCTGCGCCGCAGATCCCAATGCAAAGGAAGCGCGCAATCGTTACTGTGCGCATCCGATGACGCGGCCAGGCGAGCTTGTCTCGTGCTGGCGTGGGCTGGGTCTCGAGGCCATTGAGCAGAGCGAAATTACCGTACGCTTCGAGTTCGAGCGTTTTGCGGACTACTGGGAGCCGTTCTTGGGTAAGACCGGCCCGGTTGGCGCCTATCTCGATGGGATATCAGAGGCTCTGCGGATGGAGCTGGAACGATGCGTAAGGGCAGCCTATGAATTGGGCCAACCGGACGGGCCCCGGTCCTTCACTGCCACAGCTTGGGCCTGTCGGGGCAGAGTACCTGGAAATTAAAGGCGGGCCAGATTTCGACGCTCAAATGTCGTTTGGTGCTCTCGACACACCGCAGTTCAATCATTTGCTAACTCAAAGGACCGATGTCCGCATGCCGAGACGTGGTTCGGAAAGGGGGATTTATTTCCTGCTTTGCGCCTATCTTGCCGTACTAGGACTGTGGGGCTGTGCTACGCAGCCGATGCTTATACCAATCGAAGAGGCCGGTCGGCAGGATCCGACGCAATTGGCGCGCCTGGAGGAAGACTCGCGGTGGCCGGTCCTGTTGCGGGCCGTGGACGGTACAATGCTGGAATCCTACCGTGTGCCAACGCCCTTCTTTCCCTATCAGTATCTGGTACCACCAGGCCGACGGGTGCTGTGGGTGATGTCGCCAGCCGAGGTCCTCGGAGCTACACCCATTCCAGCTGGGCGCATTCATTGCTACACGATCGATGTAGAACTGCAGGCCAACGTTGTCTATCGGCTGCGAGAGGATCGCTCGGCGGAGCAGGCGCTGCTGGTGCGTGTCGACAGTGGTGACGTCGTCGCCCGCGGCCCGCTGGTGGACCAGTTCCTCTCGGGCACGCGGCACTGCCGCTGGCGCTAGGTGCTTCATTTCTACGAACCCTTCCCGAGTCCGAGCATTTATGAAAATATTGTTGACCCATGATTGCAAAAAGGTAACTAAACGGATGAAGGCCAATACCTTCTTACGCGTACCCTTGATAGTCAGCTTGCTAGCACTGAGCGCGTTCAGCATCTCTGCGGCGGGTACGACACCAACGACGGGCCAGGAAGGGGTTGAAGTGGCGACATTCGCGGGGGGCTGCTTCTGGTGCGTGGAGCACGCCTTCGACGAAGTCGAGGGCGTCGTCTCAACGACATCCGGCTACATCGGCGGGCACAAGAAGAACCCGACATATCACGAAGTGTCTGCCGGGGGTACGGGTCACGCAGAAGCCGTGGAGATCGTCTATGACCCGAAGAAAGTCAGTTACAGCGATTTGCTAAAAGTTTTCTGGCGCAATATCGACCCGACCACGCCCAATAAACAATTCTGCGATACCGGCAGTCAGTATCGTAGCGCGATTTTCTACCACGATGAAACGCAGAAACGCCTCGCCGAGGAGTCAAAACGCGAGCTCGAGAAGTCGAAGCCATTCAAAGAGCCGATCGTCACCGAGATAACAAAGGCATCGGAGTTTTACCCTGCCGAGGAATATCATCAGGATTATCACCACAAGAATCCAATTCGTTACACTGTCTATCGCTACGGTTGCGGTCGAGATCAACGTCTTAGCGAAATCTGGGGAAAAGGCACGTAGGTCATTCTAGCCTCTCTTTACCGAGCCGATTACCATTCGTTAACCGTGAGCCGCTAGTCGCAACAGCTAGATAGGAAGAATTCACTCCTTGCCCGTTTGCCGCCATCGAAGGGTTGCTTCACCATCTCTACGAACCCTTTCTCAGCATCGAGCATTGTGAAAACATTCTTGACGCATGACTAAGTAATCTCTCCAGAGGAGGAAAAAAATGGAAGCACATGAGCTCTCGCGGCGTTGGTTTTTGGCGGCGATCACTTATTTTGTGATCGGCATCACCTTCGGGGTGTACATGGGCATAAGCCAAAACCACACGCTGTTTGCCGTGCACGCGCACATAAACCTTCTTGGCTGGGCCTCGATGGGGCTCACGGGACTGCTGTATCGGTCCTTTCCCGCCGCGGCGCAGACGCGCCTCGCCGTGTGGCACTTCTGGTTGTACCAGCTGGCTGTACCCGTATTGCTGGTCGCGGTCACGCTCATCTTCTCGGGCATGACGGGCGCTGGTCCGATTGCCGGCGTCGCCTCGATAGTGGTCCTCGTTTCGGTATTGCTGTTCTGGTGGGCGATCTTCTCGGCGCGAACCAGCGTCGCGGCGATCAGGCCACAATAGCGAATGACCACCATAAGCGACCTGCTCGAGCTTGTGTCTCGACCTAGTTATTGATGCGCACAGATTACCGTGGAGCGCACTTCGTTTTTGCCCGTGGATAGTGACGGTTCTCTTTTGTCCAACATTTGAATACGGCGCAGTTAGTACTAGGCTAGGTATGAGGCGACAATGAAGACCAATCCATGTCCTTTATCGACGCAGCAATACCCGGAATTATTGGGCTTGTATTGTTGATTTGGCCGCAATCAATGTTTGTGGGGGCACAGGTCAACCCTGATGCAAGGAAGATCCGTCTGCTACGCGGCGCGGGCGCGTTGCTTCTTTTCGTGGCCGCGGTCTATCTGGTTGTCCGGCTTACGGCGGTGTGACAGACCGACATGTCGGTAATGCTGTGAGCAAGTTGAATAACCAATACGTTCCTTACGTAGCCTCGGCACTAGCGGGACTGGGCGTTTGTCTCGCTATTACGCTGGTCACGGGAAAAAAAGAGGCTTGGGATTCGAGTGTCTATTTCTACGTGGGCATTCCCATTATGTGCGCGCTGATTTTCGCGATCAGCTATTTCTTCCCCACACACGCGTGGCGTTGGACATTGAGCATGGCTGTCGGTCAATCCCTTGCCATTGTTTCAGGGGGCGGCTCGTTGAACCTATGGCCGCTGTCAATCGTTGCCATGACGATCGTGTCTATTCCACAGTTCGTTACCGGTTTCGTGGCGAGCCTGCTGGGCGCGAGGCAGCGCTGAAAGAAACAAAACCAGGCGGCGCCCCGTATTGGTCTGGTTTCGGTAGAACGCCCAGTGCATCCGCGCGCTCGCCGGGCTAGGGATTAAAGTTGAGTACGCCTCCCCCGATTGCGGTATGGGTAGCTGGCATGGTGGTGAAGGGGCTGCCCGGACCAACGGGGTGGCACGCACCACAGCTCGACATGTAGCTCTTCCCTGATGGGTGGATACCCGTGATCGAGTAGCCCGCTGGGGACGACACGGTCGGCAAACCCTGCGCGGGATTGGGCGGTGGAGGCAGTCCATGGCATGCACCGCAACTCGGTGTGGGCAGGTCGCTGCGGATGTCGAGCGTGCCGTTGTTATGCGAGGCCACATTCGTCATGTCGAACGTCGTCGTTCCCGGTACCCAGCCACCGATCACGTGACACGTGCCGCACGTGTTACTAGCCGTGTGGGGCATGTTCGTCGCCGCGCCCCCTCCAAAGCCGCCCGTTACGATTACCGGCGGAAGTCCGTGACATGCAGAGCCACAGCTCGGCGTGAGCGTGCCGAGAGGTGGCGGAGGGGTGGACGCGCCGATGTTGGCGCTGGTGGTCGCCGTGGCGGTTGCGCCGCCGTCATCGGTCACACTGAGCGTGACGGTGAAAGTACCGTCTGTCGTGTAGATGTGTGTCGGTTGGGGACCCGCGTTCGCCATAACAGTGCCGTCGCCAAAGTTCCAGTCGTACTGAACGATGGTGCCGTCCGGATCTGTGGAGCCTGTCGCGTCGAATAGGATCGCCTGATTCGCCAGCGCGCTGTATGGGCCGTTCGGATTGGCCGTCGGTGGCTGGTTCGTGGACAAGCCGATGCTGGCACTGGTGGTCGCCGTGGCGGTCGCGCCGCCATCGTCGGTCACAGTCAGCGTGACGGTAAATGTGCCTGCGCTGGCGTAAGTGTGCGTCGGTGACACCCCGCTACCCGTAGTACCATCACCAAAGTTCCAAGCGTAGGTAACGATTGTGCCGTCGGTATCCGCGGACCCCGAGCCGTTAAAGCTTACCGGGGAACCGACTGCACCGCCGTACGGGCCGTTCGGATTGGCCGTTGGCGGTTGGTTTGTAGGCGTAGGCGTCGGTGGTTCTTTGCCCGTAAGGTAAATACTCATCGCATCGGTGTCAGAACGTGGGAGGCAGCTCAAGAAGCGCATATCGCGCTCTTCGTAGATGTATTCGCGAATCTCGCTGCCGTTCTCGCCCCACACGCCCTCTCCCGTGGGCCCACCCCGCGCGTCGATACCGTGACAACCCGCGCATGCGGTGATGTAGCGCTGCTGGCCCGTCACGGTGCCCTGGTTCAAAAAGTCGGCGATCTGCCTGATCTCCGCATCAGAAAGCAGTCCTTTCAGGAACTGCATCGTCGGTACGCCATCCGGGAACGCCGAGGTGCCATAGATCGCGCTTTTGATCGAGCACTCACGCGCGCCGAGCACCTGGCGTCCGCCGCCAGCGAGGGCTTCGCCGTCGTGGCAGCCGGCGCAGTTGCTGTTGTACAGCGCCTCCCCCGTTGTCGGCGTAGGCGTAGGCGTAGGTGTAGGTGTCGGGGCTGGGGCCGGTTCGTCGCAATACCCGTCGCGGTCCCTGTCATCATCACAGAAACCGTCGTGGTTTCGGTCCTTGTCGCTATAGCCGTCTCCATCACGATCATCTGATATATCGTGGTTGCCATGCTTGCTGTCGTTGTAGGGATTCGCATCGACGTTGTTCGGCAAGCCATCTCCATCGCTGTCATTTTCCCTGCGTACGTAACGCCGGTCATAAAGGTTGGGAATACCGTCACCATTCACGTCTTGAGGATCAATCGTATTAGTGTCGTAGTGGTATCCGCCGTTCTTTGAATCATCCCAGTCGGTAATGCCTTTCTGGTTAACATGGGTTTGCTTCAAAGGGTTTTTGGCTCCCACGTCGTCCAGTAACAGCGGCATGTCGAACACACCGTCACTGTCGAGATCATGTGCCGCTGCAGCATATCTACCCATGGGCAGCGGGATATAGCCCAAATCGACCACGTCTCCTTTGCCGAGCATGAAACGGGTTCGGAGATTGTTCGCCGAATCGCGGTACCCAATGGGTATCACCACCTCGTCGGGCGTCCCTTGTCCTGTAATCATGACGAGATGAAAACCGAGACCTGAGGGTAGCTGAAGCTTGAATGGATGCCGCTGGGTGCCGTCATTATGCGATTGGACGACATAGTACGAGCCGTTGTCGCCAAGCGCTTCGATCGTTGTCCCCGGCACGGTCCCCCGTATCGACGCGCCTGTGGACGCTGCGCCGTCAGAACCACCACCGCCGCCGCAGCCAGCCACAAAGAGAGGAAATCCCACGATCGCGAGCTGATAGAAGCGCTTCATGGCTAATGCTCCGGGCAGGATGAATTTGGGCATTTTAGCCCAAACCCAGATCCGCTCTTCTTGACCTAGATCAAAGACGGTCAAGATCGCGTTTCCTGACTATCGGAGGCTGCGCTGTGATGGCCGCTCAAAAACAAACATTCGTCGTCGGCCAGACTCTTACATGGTAAGAACGCTTCGTCTGTACTTCCGGCAAGCACCTCGATCGTGGGGAAAGTGCTCTGAAGCGGCCAATAGCTTCAATGGCGCAACGGCCTACATACAACCATTTCGAACGTTGGCAGAGATTTGTGGATACGGACTGGACCGGTTCTCAGATGTGTCCAAATACGATCATCAACCGGAGTGTCGCGCCTTAATACGAAAGCTATCGAGGAGACACCAAGTACAGCGACCAGCGCTTCAATTCTCTAGTTGGCACTCACAGCGGTTTCCTGAAGCTCAGATACCAGGCCTGTCCGTTGTACAGCTCCTGATACATCACCTGCTCCATCCCTGCCGGGATCAGCGTTTTGGGCGGAATGATGGGCCTGCGCTGATGTCTGAACCAGGCATTGATGCCCGGAATGTGCTCCAACGTGCGGGCAACCTTCTCCGTTTCGTCCATTATGACGATCTTCGAACCGTTCCTAGCCACGCGAATCATCTCGTGGATGGCTCTTTCCTGGTCGCTGAAGAAATTGATCCCCCCCATCTGGTAGACCACGTCAAAACTGTCGTTCTTGAACGGCAGATGTTCGGCCTGGCCTAGAAACAGTTCGGCGCTCGCGTCCAGTTTCCGCATCTTCTTCCGACAGACTTTCAGCATCCCCGAAGAAAGGTCAAGCCCGTAATAATTACAGTCGTGCGGAAGAAAGGGCAGATCGGATCCGGTACCCACCGAAGTGGCGAGCACCCGATCGCCCGGGTTAATTTCGAGAGTCTCTATGAACTTCTTGCGCAACTTGAGCTCAGAGACGCCGAGGACGTACAGTCCGACTCTGCTTAAGAGGTCGTAGAAGGGTGCCCAGCGGTCGTAGATTTTGCGAAAGCGGTTGTTGATACCGGTAATCTGGTGCGGTTCGACGAAAAGCGGGATACCATCCTGAATCGGAAACTTGAGCCCGTGCTGGTGATTGACAAGGAATTGCTGAGCCTCGCCATTCACAGTCCCATTGGTTTCAAGCTCGAGCGCGGCGTGCTCGCGCGGACTGCATAGGATTGCCAAAGTTTCGGTTCGCATGCTGGTTGTTATATTGCGCGACCCAATCGAGGCACGATTTCCACTCTCCCCATTCCCGAACCCGAGATCTATGCCATACTCCGATCCGTCCGAACCTGTCAGTCCGGTAGCACGGCGGGGCCAGGCTCCGCTCACAGTATTTTGGCGCATAGCATAACCCCTCTTGCCGATAACGGCGAGCACGAGACAGTAGGTGTCAAGAAACCAAAAAGGGCACTCGACTTTCGCCGCGTGCCCCATCGACCACCTTGGCGTGCAACGCCATTTTACCCTGCGATCCGAATGGGAATAATCCTTATCTATCGCGTCTTGTCGGGAAAAACTTCATGAGAAAGGCACAGGACCCTATCGATGAGCACTACGGCCGCGGAGGACTCCTCGATGCGATCCTTAATGCCCTTGAGAAGTTGGGCAAGGATCTGAACGAGCTGGTTCCATCCGATCTCGCCATGGTGGACGAGTTTCACATACGCGGCCGGGAGGCTACAGTTGAGCTAGCCAATCGGGCTTCGCTAAAGCGCGGGCTCAGAGTGCTCGATGTCGGCAGTGGCCTCGGCGGCTCAACGCGCTATCTGGCCTCCGAGCACCAATGTCGAGCCACCGGCATCGATCTGACCAAGGAATATGTCGACGTAGCCAACGCCCTCGCGGAGCTCGTCGGGCTCAAGGGCGTTGTCGAGTTTCACCAGAGCAGTGCGCTCGAGATGCCATTCGCCGAAGACTCCTTCGACGTGGTCTGGACCGAACATGTTCAGATGAACATCGCCGATAAGCGGGCATTCTACAAGGAAATCGCGCGCGTGCTCGCACCCGGCGGACGTTTGCTTTTCCATGATATCTTTCAAGGCGCCGGAGGTCCGCCCCATTATCCTGTCCCCTGGGCAGAAGACAGCTCAATCAGTTTCCTAACACTACCGGAGACGGTACGCCGGATCCTCGAAGAGCTAGGTTTCGATATCCTCGACTGGGAAGACAAGACCCAGCATTCGTTAGACTGGTTCGCGGCTACAGCGGAGAAGATCGAACAATCTGGCCCGCCACCACTCGGCATTCACTTGTTGATGGGCGACACCGCGAGAAACAAGTTGAAGAACGTCATTGCAAACCTCAAAGAAGCCCGTATCGTCGTCGTCCAAGCACTCGCCGAAAAGCGAAACTAAAGGGACCGGAAGCCTTCTCTAAATTATCGACTGCTCTAGCGCACAATCCCCTCTCTTGTCCGCTCGATCCAACCGGAGATAATCCCGAAGCGTTTTTCGAGACAATAGAAATCAATTAGGAGCGAACATGGCGTACTATGTCACAAAGCTCGTTATCACCGCCGCGCTTATCGTGCTGATCTCCGAGGTTTCCAAGCGCAGCTCATTCATCGGCGCTATCTTGGCATCGGTTCCTCTGGTGTCTGTGCTCGCCATGATGTGGCTCTATATCGATACCAAGAGCGTCGAGAAGGTTGCAGCGCTTTCCACGAGTGTCTTTTGGCTTGTGATTCCTTCTCTTTCGCTGTTCGTTTTGCTGCCGGTGCTGCTTAGACAACACATGAATTTCTACCTGAGTCTGACCATTTCTTTAGCCGTGATGGTGGGCTGTTATTTCCTGATGGTAGCGGTGCTTCAGCGCTTCGGGGTGGAGTTGTAGGTTGCTGCGCTAGGTGTTTGGCCAAGTCCGGGCCTTATCCTGATGTGCTGCATTACTATTTCACCTGCCCGAAGTGTGATGGCATGTTTGAGCTAACGGCTGAGACCTATCATGGCAGTGGTGGCAGTTGGAAGAGATTGCGGTGATCGATGGCACTAGTGCGCTGCGTCTCTTTTAGAATTCAACACAACGCCGCCATAAGCTAGTCGAATGATTATTAATAAGTGAGAGCGTTTATGGATATCAAGATACTCTTAACAGTGTTCACGGCCATTTTCGTTGCAGAGCTTGGCGATAAGACGCAACTGGCAACATTGCTGTTCGCTGCGGACAAGGACGTAAGTAAGTTCACCGTTTTTGTCGGGGCCTCCTTGGCGCTGATCGTGACATCCGGAATCGGCGTGTTAGCAGGTGGTGTGATCTCCCAATATGTAAGTGAAAGATATCTGCACTACTTAGCCGGAATAGGTTTCGTCGGCATCGGAATTTGGACGCTGATGAAGGTCTGAACGACCAGGCAAGCCCGGGCGCGCCGGGAACCAATAAGATCGGTTCCTCGTTCTTACCTTAGAAGCTATCGATCAGGTGACGAAGGCGTTCCTGCAAGGACTTCGGCGCTTTGCCCTTTTGAGATTCCTGAATGCGCTCCGTGAGCGCACGTTCGAATTCGGCCCTAGAAAAACAGTCGCGACAATGGTCCAGGTGATGTTCAACACTGGCGCGAGACTCTTCATCTATGTTGCCGTCCAGGTATTCGTAAAGCTGGGTAATCGCTTGCAGGCAATCGATTTCTGCAACGGCCTTCTTGCCCTTGTCGTCCGTCATTCGATGCCCTCCTTCATTCTATCGGAAACATCTAGGCCGGCACCCGTGGCCTGCTCCCACAGACTCTTTTGAAGAAGCGTGCGTCCTCTTTTCATGCGAGAGCGAACCGTTCCCGGTGGAACGCCGAGAACCTCCGCGGCCTCGTCATAGGAAAGGCCTTCTACATTCACAAGGATCACCGTAACCCTGAAGGCCTCCGGCAGGCTTGCGATCGCTTTTCTGATGTCGTCGCCCAAAAGTTTGTTCACGTACTCCCGTTCCGGGTTTCCCCACCACACAAGAAAATCATGGGGCATGGTCTCAAGCAGCGAAAAGATGTCATCGTCGTCCTCGCCGCACGTGTTTACCCTAATGTCAGATTCCTCGACGGGACGGACCTTTTTCTTGCGAAAATCGCTAATGAAACTGTTGTGCAGGATGCGGAAAATCCATGGACGAAAGCGCTCTTTGTCTTCGAGCTGGCCAAACGCGGCCCAAGCCTTGGCAACAGTTTCGGCAACCAGGTCTTCGGCGTCAGCCCCGTTGCGCGTAAGGCGAAGTGCCACAGTGTATAGCGCATCCATGGTTTCTTCGATGGCGCGACTGAAATGTGCTTTTGCGTCTTCTCCGCCCCTCATCACTACGGTGACCTGAGCCAAATGCATTGTGTCGTCTGCTCAGCCGTTATCGTGGCCTTATGCGACCGCTGCCGTCAACACGCCAAACGCGGTCGGTCTGGGCCGGATGCCGGTGCGCCGCGGAACCGGCGTAATATCGCTTCCACCGGCGTAAACGCGAAGGCTGTTCGGAGCCAACGGTTGCCAGGGTTCTGCCGTCAAGGGTGCGGTCGCCAGCAAAGTGACGCTCTGTTTACGACCGTTTGTCTCAATCGTACGCCGCAACGCGTGGAGCTTCGTGTGGGCGTGGGCATATAAATTCTCACCGTCGCTAAGAATGAAGTTGAATTCGCCCAGCCCGGCGAGATCATCGACGATGGGCCGGATGGTACTGAGCAGTTTCTTC
Source organism: Candidatus Muproteobacteria bacterium (assembly GCA_003251795.1). Taxonomy (GTDB): domain Bacteria; phylum Pseudomonadota; class Gammaproteobacteria; order Acidiferrobacterales; family SPGG2; genus SZUA-472. The sequence goes on along the minus strand of QKEI01000298.1, from coordinate 30,484 downwards.
GGTGAGGGCCTACCTTCGCCAGGCAGTGCCGCACGGGCGACGGCATTCATAATGAGGCAAAAGGCATATTCTGAATCCGTGTCGCCCACTGGCTGAAATCGTTGGTTGCGAAGGGCACTCATGCTTTTCAGTCCCGGCAGCTTGCCGTTGTGGGCAAAGACCCAGGAACACCCATTCCATTCCCGCTCGAATGGGTGGGTATTCGCTGTGGCACGGCCGAATATCGCCGGATTGGCTTTACGGATATGGGCAATGACCGTCGTGCTCTTTAGGTCGTACTCGGCGAGCAAGGCAAGGCACCGGCTTTCGGAGGCGGGTGCCGGTTCCTTGAAGATCCGTGCGGCGCGGCCCTCATAATAGGCGACTCCCCAGCCGTCGGCATGAGGGCCGATTTTGCCTCCCCGTGGCATGAGCAGTGACAACGAGTGCCCTACGTCAGTGGGCCGGTCGGCGCTCATGGCAAAAAGTTCACACATGGTCATTTTCCCTTCTGGTTCGTTTGTACCGGAGAATGTGCTCCTTTCTGCATAAGACGCATTTCCGGGGGCAATAGGTCCCGAAAGGCGACAGGCTGTCGTTCTCCGCAGCAGACGGGACGATTGAATAGTAATAAGTGGAGGCATTGAGCGATCGATCTTGCAGCGCACCATTCCTTCGTTACGTACGTTACACACGAATCTGCGTGGATTTGTTTGCTGCATAAGGACGGCGCAGGAGGTACGCAGTTTCTTGATCCATATCATTGTTATGTTTCGCACAACCCCTGTATAGGTGGCCGAGTTACGTGTAACTAAATAGCCGCCCCGGCATGACCAAAGCTCCTCGCACAGGAGAGAGAGACCCAGCGCGAGGCCACGGCGACACGGACGAACGCCCTCTGGCATCGGATATCGCGCGCGTCCTGGGTGATCCCAGAACCTGGGGCTCGGGCGTCAGCAAAGAAGGGCAACCGGGCGATGGCGGTACGTTTGGCGAAACCGTTGCGGATAACCTTAAGCTAACACAAGGTTCTCGTGTGGCGGTCATCGGTGGTGGTCCTGCCGGATCGCTCTTCAGCTTCTTTCTTCTCAAGACGCTAGCGCTTATCGATACCGAGGTCACGGTCGATATTTACGAACCTCGGCATTTCGACCATTGCGGCCCCGCCGGGTGCAACCACTGCGGCGGTATCGTTTCCGAATCACTGGTTCAGATTCTGGCCACGGAGGGAATCCTGTTGCCCGCCGAGGTGGTGCAGCGTGGCATTGATTCATACGTGGTTCACATGGACGTTGGCAGTGTCCGGATCGATACGCCGCTTCACGAAAAGCGCATCGCTGCGGTGTACCGTGGTAACGGGCCGCGAACTTCAGAACGGATCACGACGGAGGGGTTTGATCGGTACCTGCTCGACTTGGCCGTGAGCAATGGAGCAACAGTCCAGCACAAGCTCGTTACTGACGTGAAGTGGCCCGAGGGTCGTCCGCGCGTGGTTTGCGGGGATGGAGCGGAGGCAACGTACGATCTGCTTGTGGTTGCGTCCGGGGTGAACAGCCAGGTTATGCACATCATAGAAGAACTCGGGCTGGGTTATAAGACTCCGTCGGCGGTGACGACTTTCATCGCCGAGTTCCACATGGGTCAACGTTTGATTCAGCAACATTTGGGCACATCGATGCACGTCTTTCTGCTCGATATTCCACGGCTGAAGTTTGCCGCGTTGATTCCGAAAGGAGACTTCATCACCATGTGCATGCTCGGGGATAATATCGACGAACAGCTGGTGAATACGTTCTTGAACGCACCTGAAGTCCGTCGCTGTTTCCCCAGCGCAACCGTTCCAACCAACTGCTGCCACTGCTTCCCACGCATCAATGTACGCAAGGCGCGTAAACCATTTGCAAATCGTCTTGTTCTGATAGGAGACAGCGGTGTCTCGCGTCTGTACAAAGACGGCATCGGAGCGGCCTACCGGACATCCAAGGCAGCCGCGATGACCGCAGCGCTACACGGGATCTCAGAGGAGGCGTTTGCGCATCAATATTGGCCTGCCTGCCGGGCGATCGATCGGGATAACATGATCGGAAGATTGATTTTTGGCGTGTGTCATCTCATCCAGAAACTTCGATTTTCCCGCCGCGCCGTGCGTCGCATGACGTTTCTCGAACAAACAACCCCGAGCAGCAGGCGGCTGATGAGCAGTGTATTGTGGGACGTATTCACCGGCAGTGCGCCATATCGCGAAGTGCTGGTTCGCACGCTTCATCCGGCTTTTATCGGCGGCCTGGCGTGGAACTTGATTGCTGGCAATGCCCCTAACGCAAGGGTAAGAGAAGACAAGACCATGGTGTCATGACAGACGTACTCGGCAAAACATATCGTCCCGGAGAGATCATCGTGCGTCAGGGGGACCTGGGTGACTGCATGTATGTCATCCAGGACGGTGACGTGGAGGTATTGAAGGAGGAGAACGGTGTCCAGACTGTTGTCGACACCATGCACACCGGAGACATCTTCGGCGAAATGGCCATTATCGAGCACACCGTTCGATCATCGACCGTACGTGCGTCTTCGCCAGCCCGCATCATGACCGTTGATAAGAAGACCTTCATTCGTCGGGTCCAAGAAGATCCCTCCCTGGCGCTGACTGTACTGAAGGTCATGTCTCAGCGCGTGCGAAAGTTGGATTTGGAGGTGGCCACCTTAAAGCAAGAACTCGGGCGCGAAACAACGTCCGCAGAGCCATCCACGGGAAGGCGCATACATGGAGACTGATGAGAAACGGCGCAGCGAACCCGCACTCACGGGAGAGTTTCGCCTAGAAATTATCCAACCGGAGCAACTCGATAAGTTGCCACCTTGTCGAGCGGGTTGTCCGAGCGGAACGAACATCCGTGATTGGATTGCCATCATCGCGCAGCACGATCGGATCGGCTTGAGCAAGGAAGAAGCCTATGCGCGTGCGTGGAGTCGCATCGTCGAGTGCAACCCGTTTCCGGCGACGATGGGGCGAATATGCCCCCATCCTTGTGAGGCAGACTGCAATCGAAAGGACAAAGACGGTGCCATCGCAGTGAATGCGTTGGAACGTTTTATTGGCGATTGGGCGATCCAACAGGGACTGTCGCTACCGGTACTGGAGGCAGATGCCAAACCGGAATCTGTCGGCGTCATCGGTGCGGGGCCGGCTGGTTTATCGTTCGCCTATCAGATGCAACGCCGCGGTTACGCGGTGACGGTGTACGACCGCCACCCAGCACCAGGCGGTATGCTGCGTTACGGCATACCCGATTTCAGGCTGCCACGACACGTGCTGGAGGCGGAAGTTGACCGAATCGTCGATCTCGGCGTGCGTCTGGAGATGGATGCAAGGATCGGTATGGATTTGCCGTTTTCTGAGCTGCGGGCGCGCCACGAGGTGCTTTTTGTTGGTCTTGGTGCCCAAGCAGGAAAAGATCTCGGACTCGCCGGTGAATCAGGGGTGGATACTTGGACGGCGACGGAGTTCCTGCGCCGTCACAACTCCGGCGAAGACATACCGATCGGGACAGAAGTCGTGGTCGTGGGCGGGGGTAACACCGCGATCGATGTCGCCCGTGTCGCTCGCCGCAAACAAGCTAACGTGACCATTCTCTACCGGCGTACGCGAGCGGAGATGCCCGCGATCGACATCGAAATCGACGAGGCCCTCAAGGAAGGAGTTCGAATCGAATACCTTGCGTCACCCATCGCGTTTATCCGCACCGACTCCGGAGACCTGACCGGAATACAGGTGCAGCGCATGAGGTTGGGTGAGCCTGACGCTTCGGGTAGGCCACGACCGGTACCCATCGAAGGAGCCATATCTACGGTACTCGCCTCGACCGTGGTCAACGCCATTTCTCAGGAGCCGGACTGGTCGGCGCTCGAGGAGTTACACCGCGGGGACGGTTGGTTGCGAGCGGCCGACCAACAGGATGGTGCGATTTCGGCTGGAGGGGACATCACGGGATTGGACATCGCAAGCCATGCGATCGCCCAGGGTCGGGCGGCGGCGGAACGGATGCATGCACGCCTGCGAGGTTTGCCGGAACCGCAGCCGGCGCCGAACGGCACGGCAATCGACGGGGAACACATAGAGACTGACTTTTATCCAGAGAGTTTCCGTGTCGCAATGCCGGAAGTAGAGGTGGAAACACGCTTGAGCGACCCGCACCTCGAGGTCTCTGCAACGATTTCGGAGGACGAATTTCTGAACGAAACGAAACGTTGCCTGTCCTGCGGATCCTGTTTCGGCTGCCAGCATTGCTGGATGTACTGCAACGCACAGGGGTTTGTTCGACTCGAATCCCCGGCACCGGGTCGCTACTTTGTCTTATCGCTTGACGCGTGCGAGGGATGTGGCAAGTGTATTGACGTGTGTCCATGCGGCTACCTCGGGACACTAAGTGCACAGCCACGTTTGTAACTTTCCAGCGAAACAGAGCCTCGCTCAGTCCCTCCTCACCTACGCGATCGCAATCTTGGGCAAGCTCGAATGCTACCCAAGCCGAAAGGTAACCTCGTGCCTACGCCTGAATCCAGCTCAGCGCTTCATTGCGTTCATGTGCTGAGAAGGTTCTCATTTCGCCGCTCACTACCAACGCTACCAGCTTGAGGGCCCACAGAATCCATTTGGGTCCGCCGATCAAGGCGATTTTTTCAAAATCTTTTCTATGGATCAATCCAAAGCGAGCGTCCTCCCAGAAAGCCACAGCTCGCCAGCCCTGGAAATTATCCAGCAGAAAACGCACCTTGCCGTGGTCACGGATCATGGCTTCAAGGCGCGGAATGATCACATTCTTATAGTCCTGGTGTGTCAATCGACCTTTAGCCTGGAGAACGAGAATGTTTCCATTACTCTCGGGTAACACTTCGACCATTCTTCTTCCTTTGTTTCCCCAATCCAATCTGCGTACTTTTACTACTATAGATACTGGATTCGTTGACCTAGATCAATCGTATGGCCAAAAAAAGGCGCGTTCCACTTTTCCAAACGCGCCATCGACCGCAGTGGGGCGCTCCGCTTTGCCCGCCCGATACCAGCAGGGTAACCTATAGTGCGGTCCGGATAGAGGGAATTGCGTATCCTTGCAAATGAGAGACCTCGCTCCGCAAATTACCCGTCAGCGGCTCCTAATAGAAGGACTCTATACCATCGATATCGATCAAACGGTGGTGGAATCGTATCTGTTGGGACTTGCTTCCCACTTGGATTTGCGAACCTACGGCACACCTACGGTTCATGCACCTGGCGGTCTTGGAAAAGAAGAGAATGAAGGTTTCGATGCATTCATACCGCTGATAGATTCCGGCATATCGCTGTATGTGTGGACCTCAGCAAAGTTCTTTGCCTCTCTTCTCTTTACATGCAAGAAGTTCAATACCGCGAGTGCGCTAAGCTATACGAGGAAGTTCTTCGCTGCGTCTGAGATTGAGTATCACTCGTTTTAGAACCCTGGGTGGGGTATCTCCGCACGGTATTTCCGACCATCCTAACGCGCCGAGCGTTAAGTCATTAATTACTATCGGTCGGTTCTTGCAGTTCGGCTAGTGCCCGCAAGTGCGTTTGCGCCTCGGCCTGTTTCCCGGTTTTCAGCAGGAGGTCGGCGAGTGTGCGCCGCGCTGCAAGGAGAGTGGGATCGAGCTCTACCGCTTTGCGCGCTGCTGCCAGCGCGCGTTCCGGTTTGTGCAGCTTGCCCAAGACTCGGCTGTAATCGACATACCCCATGGCGCTCTTGCTGTAGACGGACAGCGCGCGCTCCATGAGATAGGCCTTGACACTAACGTTGGTTTGCGAGGCGGCGATGTAGGAATAGTGCAGGAAGATGCGGGCACGCAAACTCTCATTCCAGGGTGCGAGCGCTAGCGCCGTATCATATTGACGAACTATTTCCATCCCTGACACCGGTCCCGGGCTCAGACTCAGGTGATAGCCGGCGAGGTATGCCTGCTCGGCGTCGAGCGCGCGACTGAGCCTTCTCGCTTCCTCCTGACCGCGCACCTTGATCGCCGCCAGAAAGTCGGGTGCAGCGGCACGCTTAAGAGCCGCAATAAATTCGATGTTCGCGGCCGACCGCTGCTTGAGCGAAACGGCATACTCACGCAGCGAGTAGAATTCATAGCGGGGATGCACCAGTGTATTTTGGGGCGCATCAAGGACCGCCTGGCGGATGAACTTCCCGTCCGCGACGAACTGGGCCACCACCGATTCCGGCGTCGTCAGACCGTAACGGGCAAGCCCGGCAAATGCTTCACTCTCGGACCCCATAACCCGGCCGATGCGACTATTGTCGAGCGAGATCTTTTCATCCGAGCCAACTAGTATCGTGTTCAAGCCACTATCCTTGAGTGCGGGCATAAAGTGACCCATCAGCACGTGGGGAAAACTGTTGGCGAAAGTCTTTAGGACTATCTTGTATAGCCTTGGTGGTAAGTCTGCTGGCACCCACTGAATTAAGATGCCGCCGGGTGCCAGGTGTCGCCGGAGCAAGCCATAGTATTCCCGGGAGTAGGAAAATCCGTTGGACGCGTATTCGAGTGCTGTCTTCTCGTCGGCGGATATCACGTGATATCGGTCAGAGGTGATTCGCAAGTAATTCGCGATATCGTCGATCACGACGCGTACACGCGGGTTGGACAGGACGCGGTGGTTTTCGCGGGCAAAGAGCGTCGCTCCCATGACCACGCTCGGCTCGATCTCCACGCAAGTGATCGCTTTCACTCGCTGATGGCGAATGCTTTCGCCGGCCAGTATGCCGGAACCAAGCCCAACCGACAGTTCGGTTGAAACGTCATCCCGCAGCAGCTTAGGCAAGTGGGCCAGCAACAATTGCTTGTACTCTGTGAACGTGTTCCCACCGATAACTATCCCATCGATGGCCATTACCTTCTCGCCGGTCTCCCGATTGAACGTTACCTTAGTCGTGGCCGACGGCCCGTCGCGGTAGAAGAGAACTTGGTCCGTCGGCCGCTCATTTTCTGTGGGAAACTGAAAATCGAGCGGCACATGCGCGAGAACCACGAGCGTGCCCACAGCCGCCGCAGGTACGGCCCAGCGCAAATGCACGGCGCTAACCAGGCGTGAAGCCAGAAACGCGAATCCAATGCACGCATTTAACGCTGCCATTAGCAGGATGCCCTGCTGGATGCCGAACCAGTTCAATAGCAGGAAGCCGGGCAGCAGGGCACCGACTACATTACCGAAGGTGTTGCTGGCGTAGACCATTCCAACGCGCCGACCCGTGTACTGAAGGTCGACGATACCTACACGTCCTACCAGCGGGAATGTCGCGCCGATCAACGTCGCCGGGACCAGCATCACGAGCAGCGCAATGCTAAAACGTGCGACGGTGAGGATCGCTACTTCGCCGGTTGTGTCGCGCAGAAATTCGCGAATCGTCTGTGGCTCAAGGAACGCAAAAAGCACCGGCAGCACGATTGCCGAGGATACGGCGATGAGTACCTGGATCCAACCAAAAAGAGCCAGCCGGTCCGCTACCTGATCCACGACCCAGCGCACCAGGTAACCACCGAGCGCGATGCCGGCGATAAATGCCGTGAGCATGGTGGTGAGCGCGTAAGTCGAATTCCCCAGCACGAACACGAGTGAGCGTGTCCAATAGATCTCATAGGCAAAGGACGTGAGACCAGAGATAGCCAGGGCAAAGAGAAGCAACGCATAGGTTGTGTTCGAAAGCACGCCCGGACCTGGCTCGCCCGCTGTAGGAATTGCGTCGGTCCGAGCCGTCATGGTTGCTAGTGCCGCCTTCACATGGCTGGACATACCCCATGCAATCAAGCCAAGGCCCAGATTACCCACGACCGCGATGTAGACAGTTACGTGGACGCCAAAGGTTCCAATGAGGTAAAAACCACACGCCAGGGTTCCGGCGACCGCGCCCATGGTATTGATGGCATAGAGCGTGCTGAGATCAGCACCAGCCGCCGCGAGACGTCTGACAACGAACCGCGCGAGCACCGGTAGCGTCCCACCCATGAGGAAGGTCGGTATCATCACCAGACCGAAGGCTAGGACGAAACGCGTCGCCGCCAGCGTTACTTCTGAATTTCCTGAGATCTCGTATAGCGTGAGATATATTGGCGTGATCCGCGACAGCAGAAAGTGCGCGCCGAGTGCTGTAAGGCCAATGCCGACCTCCAGAATGGCATAGAAGCGAAGCGGATTGGAATTGCGGTCCGCCGCTTTTCCGAGTAACCAACTCCCGAGCGCAAGCCCCGACATGAAAGCGGCCAGTACTACGCCTACCGCGGCTGCCGTCGTGCCGAACACATGCGTGAGCATCCGGATCCAGACGATCTGGTAGACGAGACCACATGCTCCGGAAAGGAAGAAAAGCGCGAATACGAGTAGCCGCATAGATTGCCTTCTGATACTAGTCGCGTTGTGAAGCGACAGAAATCCTTGCTAAAACTTGCCTGCAACGAGAGTTCTTGCGACAGGCGTTACACCTGTTCAGGATACTTGTTCGCCGTGCATAGCTAAAGAGGCATGGAGTAATCTTGCAGTGCGAAGCCGAATCGTGTAGGAAAGCGTTCTAGCGATGAAAGCAGCCTACTTTATGAAGCACGGCGGGCCCGAGGTGATGCAGTACGGGGAGTTGCCCGACCCGACAGCCGGAGACGGCGAAGTGCTGGTCGACGTGCACGCGGCAAGCATTAACGGCGTCGACTGGAAGGTGCGCAGCGGGACCTACACGCCGATCGAGGGCTTTCCCTATGTCCCGGGGCGCGATTTTTCCGGGGTCGTCGCCGCGCTCGGCGCGGGTGTACGCGACTTTGTTGTCGGTGACGCAGTTTTCGGGGTCTGCGATATCGGCCAGGAAGGCGCCTACGCAGAGAGAGTCGCGATCGAGGCTGCGATCGTCGCAAAAAAGCCTGCGAGCCTTTCGCACGCCGAGTGTGCGGCGCTCGCGCTCACTGGAATTACTGCACTGGTCTCGGTCGAGGACACACTCGAGTTAAAGTCCGGGGAGACAATCCTGATCCACGGCGGCGCCGGCGGTGTCGGGAGCTTCGCGATCCAACTCGCCAAGCACATCGGCGCGAAAGTGATTACCACAGCCAGCGCAGTGAACCACGCCTATGTGCGCGCGCTTGGCGCGGATGTAATCATCGATTACCGCACGCAGGACTTCGCGCAAGAAGTTTCCGATTGCGACGCGGTGTTTGACACCGTTGGGGGTGAGGTAGCAAAGCGATCTTTTTCGGTGCTGCGACCCGGTGGGCGCGCGGCCTTTATCGCCTCCGGTGCCTCGGCTCCATCCTCACCTCGGCCGGACGTAGTCTCACTGCGGCCCAAGGTCGGACGAGACCGCCCACATCTCGAGCGTATTCTGGCACTGGTCGCCGCAGGTACCTTACGCCCGCCCGAGATCACGCTCTATCCGCTGTCGCAGGCTGCCGCGGCGCATGCGGTGAGCGAGGGTCGCCATCTCCGCGGCAAGCTGGTATTGAGCGTGCGCTGAGCCAATGGGGTAGCGAGGCCTCGACTACACTTAGAGCGTGCAGTCCAACCACTTACATCGTCCAGCATGAAGCAGGCGGTTCGGTACGACCTGTCACGTTCTGTCTATACGCGATGAATACAAGCGGGCGTCTAGCGAGAAGGGCGGTTTGTTACGCATCGTTGGTGACGATTGCGCTCGTGACGAGTGTGGACGCTACCAGTCGCTCCCGCATTGACGTGTCGGGCAGGATCGAAGGCGGAGCGTATGTGAACCCCGACCGAACCTTCCGCATTGAGCTGCCGCGACTTCGAGAGCCAGCGGCTGTTATTCAAGACAGGATCTTCCACGCCAATGGCTGGCTCGTGGAGTTCGCAGACGATTTGTGTCGAAATTACACTCTCTCCGAGCGCCACATAGACTTGGCAGGTGAGGACTTCCCGAGTTGGGTATTACGGGTGGTGATCCCGCAGATTGAACAGAGCGGGGGTGTGCTAATGAGCGCCAAGCACATTGCCCAAGGCCCGCACCCGATGATGCTCTTGCGCTATCGCCAGCCCAAGCACGCCCCGTGCACAGTCTATCAGGCTCCACACGCGACTCTGGTCGAACCGGGTGGTTATAACAAGGCTGACGAGAAGAAATTGCTCAGTCAGGGTTTTACCATCAAGCACCCAGATGCGCAGGTCGGCATGTATATCTTCTATGCTGCTGGTCGCGTTTACCGACTTAGCTACACAGTTGGCGACAAGCTGCCGAAGCAGTCCAGCCCCATTAGAGTCATTCCGGTAGAAGTGAACCTCGAGAGTTTTCTAGGGGGCTTTGAGTTGCTCCGCTAATATCTGCGATTGATTGTGTTAGACGTCAATACGTCCTGAATTGGCCCCTTAACGAACACACGAGATGCCCCAGCAATCGATGTCATAACCTGAAGCACGCCGAACCGTGAGAATCACCGGAATAAATATCTTGATTCGCGAGAAAGAAAATTCGTTCGGGCCTGGCGATACGAAAGAGACAGTTATCAAGAAGCTAGGGGAACCGGAAGATACAGGCGCGTTCTCAAGAAAGCATCGCGACCCGAGAATATTCAAGTACGAAGATACGGAGTTTCACTTTGATTTCGAGAACCGCTTAGTGCTCATCTACCGGGAAAAAGAACAGGCTCCCGTAATATCAATAGAATTCCACGACTTCTAGTAGATTAGGGTAGTACCTCCCCCGCATGTCTCGACTTACGTTCTGCGACGACCGCATTGGAACGGGCGCGAGAGATCTAATTCAATCAAGTTACCGGTGAGAGGGCCTCGACCGCGTCCTTTAGGTCATCGACCGTCACCGAGCGCACGCCTGCTTTGCCAGATCAAGCCTATTGGGAGTAATCTGTTATTGTGCTGGTTCGCGAACAAAAAGAGGGGAGCGGATATGTATGTGCGGAGAAACATAAGAATCAAGTACATGCTGGAAGAATCTTGGGTAGTTCTTGCGTTCGCTGCGCTATGGTCATTCATCGCTGTCTACGTACATGAAATCCTGGGTTACAGGTGGATAGTAATGCCGGTGCTGCCGGTTACGCTGATCGGCATTGCCGTTTCACTTTACCTCGGCTTCAAAAGTGTCTCTGCCTACAATCGCTGGTGGGAAGCGCGTATCGCGCTCGGTGGCATTGTTGCGAGGAGCCGCGAGTGGGCGTTCCAAGTACGTAGCTTGATTTTCAATGACACCGACATTGCACCGCCGGATGTTGTGAAGGAACTGATCTATCGTCACTTGGCATGGCTCTACGCAGTCGCTTACATGCTGCGCAGAACTTCGCGCCTGAAAGCCAGTAACCGCACACGCATCTTCCGGCATCGGCGCATCGATCACGACACCCCAACCATGCATCAGGATCCGGCGTCCTTCGGGCGCTTCCTAACGCCGGCAGAGTACGCCGCCGCCCAGACCTACAGGAATCCGCCGGCTTACCTCATCCGCCGACAAGCCGAGACGGTACGCGAGCTTGCAAGGACTGGGTACCTGGACAGTGTGCGTCAATACGAGATGATTGCACTACTCGCCAGGCTCGATTTCGGCCACGGTATCTGCGAGCGCATCAAGCACACACCCTTTCCTCGCCAGATCGCTTACTTCGGCACCGTGTTCACCTGGCTTTTCATTGTTTTGTTGCCCTTAGCCTTTCTCGATGTTTTCGAAAGCGAAGCCGGGACCGAACACTTATCGACGATCCTAACCCATGAATTCATGTTTTCGCTCGTGCCGTTTGCCATGCTGATCTCCTGGATCTTCTTCATGATCGAGAAGGTCGGCGATAGCAGCGAGGACCCCTTCGAAGGTGGAGTGAATGACGTACCGATTTCAGCGCTGTTTCGTGTTACTGAGATCGACCTCTTGCAGGACCTCGGGGAAACGAATATACCGTCGCTACTCGAACCAGTGGATGATGTTCTCTATTAGGCAAGAAACCGACGGCTTCGCGATCGCGGCTGCCGCGGGCCTGATTGCCGGCGAGAGCATCGTCGGTGTCGCCGCCTCGTTTTGGGACATGACGTGATAGAAGGGGCAAGAACACCCGAGAAACGAAGGCACGGGAGGCTGGAAGTTCTTTCATGCATCCCTCGATCACCGCGAACCAGCTGCGCCTTGATCAGGACGCGTATCTCAAGATAGGTATGAGAGTACCGAGTGGGGTAGGTACTCCGACCCCTTTCTTTTTCACGTGGCGCGCTAGCGCTATAATTAACGCTAGTCCTCATCGATGCACTTTCTAGCCCCACTTCTGCTGATACAGGGTGTTGTTCTCGGCACCCTTACGGCACTCATGCTGCTCCCGCTTCTGTTTTCGCTCGCCGAGGGGACCGAGCAATGGCAGGGCTTTCTCGCTTCTGCGCTGCTCACCGCTGCGACAGCCGTTGTCTGTATGCTCTCGGGTTGGCGCGCGAAGTTCTCATTGAGCACGCGGCAGCTATTCGTCATGACTACGATGAGTTGGTTCGTCGTTAGTGGGTTCGCGGCTTTGCCCTTCGTGCTCACACCAGTACACAGGAACTACGTCGACGCATTCTTCGAGGCCGCCTCGGGTCTGACGACGACCGGCTCGACAGTACTCGCCGGTCTCGAGAACCTGCCGCCGAGCACGCTACTGTGGCGCGGCGAGCTGCAATGGATGGGAGGTATCGGCATCATCGTATTTGCCATCGCTATCCTGCCGTTCCTGGAAGTTGGCGGCATGCGACTGTTCCACACCGAGTCCTCGGATTGGTCGGACAAACTTATGCCGAGGTCGCGCGACATCATTCGCACAGTTGGTGTGCTGTATCTCGTGCTCACTGGACTCGTAGTGGTGAGCTACTGGGCAGCCGGGATGTTGCCTTTCGACGCCCTGGTTCACAGCATGACGACGATCTCAACCGGCGGTTTTTCCACCTACGATGCTTCGCTCGGCCATTATGCCAATCATCCTGGCATCCTCTGGCTAACCAGTTTCTTTATGATGCTAGGGTCCCTGCCGTTTCTGCTCTACGTGCGCTTTGTCCGAGGTGACACCCGCGCACTTTGGCGCGATCAGCAGGTACGCGGGTTCGTCCTGTTCGTAGCAATGCTGGTTATTGCCTTTAGCCTGTACCGGGCCGTGTTTCAGCACGAGAACTGGTTTCATTCCTTCACGCATACTGCATTTAACGTCATCTCCATCATCACGACCACGGGCTATGCCTCGGAAGACTACAGTGCCTGGGGGACGCTCGCGTTTACGGTTTTCTTCTACATCACCTTCGTGGGTGGCTGTTCGGGTTCCACCAGCGGCGCGATTAAAACGTTTCGTTTTCAGATCGCAATGATGATGTTCATGAATCAGATCAAATGGATGTTGCACCCGCGCGGCATCTTCGTGAATCGCTACAACGGCCGCTTAATCGGCGACGACATCGGGCGCTCGGTCGTGGCTTTCTCCTTCTTCTATGCGGTGAGCGTGGCGGTGTTGGCGCTGGCCCTGGCCGCTATGGGCCTGGATCTGGTCACGAGCTTGAGCGGTGCCGCCACCGCGGTGGGCAACGTCGGACCCGGACTAGGGGACATTATCGGTCCTACTGGAAACTTCTCTTCGCTGCCGGACGGCGCAAAGTGGCTTTTGGCTTTTGGCATGCTGCTGGGACGCCTGGAGATATTCACCGTGCTGATCATCCTGACCCCGGCGTTCTGGAGGAACTGAGCTGGAAAGCGGGCGCGGTGAGAGCGGCGCGCCGCCAGCCTCTAAGATCTCCCGGACCTTTACACACATTTACAGATTCTATCGGTCTGTTTTTCATGATTCTGCATGCGGCCCAGTGTATAATTCGCGCCCGCTACGACCCGTGGGGCACACCGGCAAGCTGCACTAGAGTACCCCGCCCCGCAGCGCAGGTCCCTATGGCCCATTCTTTTCGTTGCCACCCATCTCTCGCGCTATTTCCTGGCGTGCTGGGGATCATGATCGCCGCGTTGGTCCTGACCGCGTGCTCGGAGAAGGAATCCGTCGCCACGGCTGCCAAGGCACGCGAGGGCGTGCCCGTGATGGTTGCGCCGGTAGTCGAGAAGACCGTGCCGGTGAGTCTGTATGCGATCGGTAATGTGGATCCCTACGTTACGGTCGCCATCAAGGCGCAGGTCGACGGCCAGATCGTTCGCGTCCACTTCAAAGAAGGCCAGGATGTCGACAAGGGCGCGCTGCTATTCGAAATAGACCCACGCCCGTTCGAGGACCAGTTGCGCCAAGCACAGGCGAACGTCGTGCGTGACCAGGCGCAGCAGCAGAATGCGCTTGCGCAGGCACGCCGCTATGAGCAGTTGCTGCAGAAACAATACGTGTCACGTGAGCAGTATGACCAGATTAAGGCCAACCTCGAGGTTGCCGAGGCGAACGTTAAGGCGGATGAGGCTGTGGTCGCCCACGCCAAGTTGCAACTCGAGTACACCAAGATCCGCTCACCCATCACCGGCCGCACCGGCAAGATCATGATCCAGGAAGGTAACCTCGTGAAAGCCAATGACACGAACCCGTTGGTCGTGATCAACCAAGTAAACCCGGTCTACGTGACTTTCGCGGTGCCCGAAAATTCTCTGGACGCGGTGCGCGAGTACCTAAAGAAAGGCACGGCACAGGTATCCGTCGTTCGCAAATCCACTCAGCCGATTGTCTCGGGCAAGCTCGTATTTGTCGATAATGCCGTGAACACGACTACCGGTACGATCATACTGCGGGCGGAATTCGAGAACGCTGAGCAGGTGCTGTGGCCGGGCCAGTTTGTCAACGTCAACTTGATCTTGTACGAGCAGCAGAATGCTGTTGTCGTGCCTGCCGACGCGGTGCAGACGGGCCCCAAAGGCCAGTACGTGTTTGTGGTGAAACCGGATATGACCGCGGAGATGCGCGATGTTGTCGTTGAGCGCACCGAAGGTGCAGATACCGTCATCGCAAGCGGCGTGTCGCCGGGCGAACAGGTAGTTACTAACGGTCAGTCAAGAATCGTTCCTGGCGCGCGGGTTAGCATTCAGTCTGCTGGTTGAGAGACTAATGAGCATACCCACTCCCTTCATTCGACGCCCGGTGATGACCGTGCTGGTTATGGCCGGAATCCTCATTTTCGGCGTACTCGGTTACCGTTGGTTACCGGTGGCAGCCCTGCCGAACGTCGATTTCCCGACCATCCAGGTCTCCGCTAGCCTACCGGGCGCGAGCCCGGAGACGATGGCCGCGGCGGTCGCGACGCCACTGGAGAAGCAGTTCTCCACCATTCCCGGAGTCGACTCGATGAGCTCGGTGAGCGGGCAGGGCGTGACACGCATCACGCTGCAGTTCACGCTCGACCGCAACATCGACGCCGCCGCCCAAGACGTGCAATCGGCCATATCTGCTGCACAGCGCCAACTCCCGCCGGAGATGCCAAGTCCGCCCTCCTATCGCAAGGTCAACCCGGCGGCGCTGGCGATCTTTTATTTGGCACTAACCTCGCAGACATTACCGCTCTCCACGGTCGATGAGTACGCGCAGACGATGATCGGTCAGCGCATCTCCACTATCAACGGCGTGGCGCAAGTGCTGGTCTATGGCGCGCAAACCTATGCCGTGCGCGTGCAGCTTGACCCGAATGCGCTCGCCTCGCGCGGCATTGGCATCAACGAAGTCGCCCAGGCGATCAGTCAGCACAATGTCAACATACCCACCGGCACGCTATATGGGCAGCAGCGCGCAGTCACTGTGCAGGCGAGCGGCCAGCTGAACGATGCGGCTGCCTACCGGCCGTTGATCGTCGCTTACCGCAACGGCGCTCCTGTGCGACTGCAGGAGCTCGGACGCGTGATCGATGGTGTCGAAAACGATAAGGTCGCGGCATGGTACGACGGAAAACGCGGAATCGTATTGGCTATCCAGCGGCAACCCGGCACCAATACGATCGAGGTGGTCGACGCGATCAAGCAGCTGCTGCCCAAGTTCCGCGCGCAGATGCCGGCGGGTGTGGAGATGAATGTCTTGTTCGACCGCTCGGTGTCGATCCGCGAGGCGGTGAACGAGGTGCAGTTGACGCTTGGCATTGCCCTGGTATTGGTGGTGCTCGTGATCTTCGCGTTTCTGCGTACCGTGCGCGCGACCGTCATCCCGAGCCTGGCGCTACCAATGTCGCTCATCGGCACGTTCGCCGTCATGTACGTGATGGGCTATAGCCTCGACGTGCTGTCGCTAATGGCGCTGACATTGTGCGTCGGTTTCGTAGTGGACGATGCGATCGTCGTGTTGGAAAACATAACACGACACGTGGAGCGTGGTGAGAAGACCTACACCGCCGCCATCAAGGGTGCCGAGGAGATCGGCTTCACGATTCTGTCGATGACACTGTCGCTGGCGGCAGTGTTTATCCCAGTGCTGTTCATGGGCGGTATTCTCGGCAAACTGTTGCATGAGTTCTCGGTCGTCATCATCACTGCGGTGCTGATCTCGGGCTTCGTGTCCCTGAGCCTGACGCCGATGATGTGCGCGCGCGTGCTGCAACCGGGAGGCACCACGCAACACGGCCGTCTGTACGCGTTCAGCGAATCGGGTTTTGACGCCATGAAACGCGCCTATGTGCTGAGTCTCGATTGGGTACTACGGCACCGTCGGTTCACGATGGCGTTGTTTCTCGGCGTTATCGTATTGACCGTGGGTCTGTTCATCAGGATGCCGAAAGGCTTCCTGCCGAGCGAGGATACAGGTCAGCTGTTCGCCTTTACTGAGGCCGCCCAAGACGTTTCGTTTGACGAGATGTCGCGCCTACAGCAGCAGGCGGCGGCGATCATCCGCAAGGACCCGAACGTCGCATCAGTCATGGCGTTCATCGGCACATCCGGCTCAAGTCAGTCGCTCAATCTCGGTCGCATCTTCATCCGCCTGAAGCCGCGCTCCGAGCGCGTGAACGCGGACGCGATTATCCGCGAGCTACGTCCCAAGCTTTCCGGGATCATGGGCATGAAGGTGTACCTCCAGAATTACCCGACCATCCGTATTGGCGGCCACCTCACCAAGAGCCAGTATCAGTACACGCTGCAGGACCCGGATACCGAGGAGTTGTATCACTGGGCGCCTCGGATCGAGGCGAAGCTGCGTACGCTGCCCGGATTGCGCGATGTCACAAGCGACCTGCAGATCAAGAATCCGCAGGTGCTGGTGCAGATTGACCGTAACAAGGCTTCGGCCTTGAGTGTAACGGCAGAGCAGATCGAAAATGCCCTCTACAGCGCCTACGGCGCACGTCAGGTCTCAACGATTTATGCGCCGAGCAACGAGTACCAAGTGATCCTGGAACTGGAACCAAAATACCAGCAAGACCGTTCAGCACTGTCGCTGCTCTATGTGAGATCCTCCACCGGTAACCTGGTGCCGTTGAGCGCGGTCGCACACCTCGCCTGGGGTGTGGGGCCGCTGTCCGTCAACCACCTGGGTCAGTTACCATCGGTCACGATTTCGTTCGACCTCCTTCCCGGCACGTCCTTAGGGCAAGCAATCACGAGAATCGATCGTGCTCTACAGGACCTGCGCGTGCCGACGACCCTCAGCGGCAGCTTCGAAGGGGCCGCTCAAGCGTTTCAATCGTCACTCGCGGGAATGGGATTCCTGATCGCCATCGCCATCCTGGTGATTTATCTCGTGCTTGGCATCCTTTACGAGAGCTTCGTCCATCCGCTTACTATTCTGTCGGGATTACCGACCGCCGGTCTCGGTGCGTTGCTTGCACTTACGTTGTTCGGCATGGAGCTGGATATGTACGGTTTCGTCGGCATGATCATGTTGATCGGTATCGTCAAGAAGAACGCGATCATGATGATCGATTTTGCGCTCGATGCGCAGCGCGTGGAGAAGAAGCCTCCGTTCGAAGCCATCTATAGTGCGTGCAGCGTGCGTTTCCGTCCGATCATGATGACCACGATGGCGGCGCTCATGGGCAGCCTGCCGATCGCGATCGGTCTCGGTGCAGCCGGCGAATCGCGCCGCCCATTGGGACTGACGGTGGTGGGCGGCTTGCTGCTGTCGCAACTGCTGACGCTGTACATCACGCCGGTGATTTACCTGTACTTCGAGTCACTGAAGGACTGGATTGCGGCCCGTCGGAGCAAGACGGGATCGATCGAGAAGAAGCGGCCGGCAGTGTCTAGTTGGCGTCAGGTTCCTGTTGCCCCCAAAGCTCGGGGCCGGTAGGTCTTTTGCTTTCTCGCACGGAGCTACCATGGCGTTCGACGAAAAGCTTGCCGACAGAGTTCGTCAGTTGCTCAAGGATAAGAGGGGCCTCAGCGAGAAGAAAATGTTCGGCGGTCTTGCCTTCATGCTCCGAGGCAGAATGTGTTGCGGCGTCCTAAAGGACGACCTGGTGGCGCGCATCGGGGTGGATAGCTACGAGAAAGCCCTCAAGGAACCGCATGTCCGGCCGATGGATTTCACCGGCCGCGCGATGCGAGGTTACGTCTATGTTGGGCGTAACGGAACCAAGACCGATAGGGCTCTCAAGAAATGGCTCGACCGGTCTAGCGGTTTCGTGTCTGGGCTCGCCGGCAAGAGCCGTCGTTAGAAAGGAGAGGGAATTCGCGCGATTGGCATCAGCCTCCGGTTCGGCATTTGAGCACTAAAGAACAGCCCAAAAAAAGGTTGTCGGATATGTCGATCTCGCGAGGGCCCGTTCGTCGTACAGTAGAGCGAGGGTTTGTACCCGGCCGAGACCGTCTAGCGCCAGCTCCCAACTGGAAACCAACTAAGGAGAGACAGCGATGCGATTTATGATCATCGTGAAGGCCACCAAGGATTCGGAAGCAGGTGTCATGCCGGAGGAGAAGCTTATTGCCGCAATGGCGACGTATCATGAGGAGTTGGCGAAAGCTGGGGCGCTGCTTGATGCCTCCGGGCTACAACCGAGCTCGAAGGGCTGGCGCATCAAATACTCCGGAGACAAGCGTACCTTTGTCGACGGCCCCTTCACTGAAACGAAGGAACTCATCGCCGGTTACACACTCATTCAGGTGAAGTCGAGGGAAGAGGCGATGGAATGGGCCAAACGTTTCCCCAACCCCGCCGTTGACGGCAACGAAGGCGAGATCGAGGTACGTCAGTTGTTCGAGCTCGAGGACTTTGGCCCGAGCGAGGCGGTCGAACGTTTTCGCGATATGGGGGTCGGGACGAAGAAGTAATAGCTTGGTTTCACCTTTAACCATCAAAGGAGCTTGTCATGGGTAGACCCGTTGTTCATTGGGAGCTGATGTCGATGGACCCAGCAAAACTATCCGTTTTTTATGAAAAGATCTTTGACTGGAAGATCCAGCACATGCCCGAGATGAATTACCGCATGGTCGACACCGGCGGCGAGGGCGGTATCAACGGTGGCATCTTCAAGCCAGAGCGTGAGGGTCCGTGGCCCGGCAACATGATGTTCTACATTGCGGTTGATGACCTCGCGGCCTATCGCAACAAGGTTGTTGCGGCCGGCGGCAAGATCCACGTCGAGGAACAGCAAGTACCCGACATGGGCGCCTTCTCACTCTTCACCGATCCTGAGGGACGCATGATGGGGTTATGGCAGTCGAAGCAAGCATCTTCGTGAGCGTCGGCGGCTTTGCGCCAATTTAGTAGATTGTTGCGACGATGCCGCACGTCATTGAACCTGCCTCGAGCAGTCGCGCCAAATGTCGTGGCTGCGATCAGAAGATTGCCAAGGGCGAGCTACGCTTCGGAGAACGCCAGCCAAACGCCTTTGGCGAAGGCGAGATGACTCTCTGGTTTCATCTCGACTGCGCCGCTTACAAGCGCCCCGAACCCTTCCTCCAGGCTCTGGAAAATGAAAAAGCCGTGGAGGATCGTGAGCGACTGGCAGCGGTTGCCGAATTCGGTATCGCCCATCGACGGGTGCCCCGAATAAACGGCGCCGAACGCGCACCCAGCGGCCGGGCGCGGTGTCGAAGCTGTAAGCAGCTCATCGAGCGCGGGGCTTGGCGCATTGCACTGGTATATTTCGAGGAGTTTCGATTCGAACCGTCTGGTTTCGTCCATGCGACCTGCGCCCGCGAATACTTCGAGACGACCGACTTGATCGAACGCATAAAGCACTTTAGCCCGAACCTCAACGCTAGCGATCTCGACGACCTGAAGCTGGCCTTGGCCACGACTGCGGAACGAGCAATGCAGTAATTGAATGCAAGATTACGCGGATCGTCGCCCTGATCTGGCGAGCGCGAACTCGCGGCGCCAGATGTACAGTCCGCCACCGACCACCAAAGTTGCACCCGCCCAGGTCCACGGACCGGGCAGGTCACCCCAGACCAGCAGACCTAGCAGCACGGCCCACACCAGGCTCGCGTACTTGAACGGGGCCACTAGACCGACCTCGCCGAGACGGAACGACTCGATCATGAGTCCCTGGGCGAGCGCGACGAGTAGCGCACTGCCGGCGAAGAGCGCAAGGTCGCTCAGTCTTATCGCCGTCCAACCCCAGGGAATGGTCAGCAGACCCGCGAGCGTCACAACGAAAGTCGATATGAACAGAATCGCGAGTGTCGACTCACCGCCCGTTCCCATCTTGCGGGTGACAATGTCGCGGCACGCGCCCATCAACGCCGCTAGCAACGGCACGATTGCAACAAGGCGGAACAGCTCAGGCGTGGGGCGCATCATCATGATCACGCCGGCGAAACCGACGGCAACCGCGCACCATCGGCGCCACCCGACCGGTTCTCGCAACAACAATGCGGCGAGTGCTGTGGCCAGAATCGGCCCCGCAAACGCAATGGCGATCGCGTCTGCCAGGGGCATGAGAGTAAGCGCGGTGACGAACAGGAATGTCGACAACGACATGAGGCCGCCGCGAGCCAGTTGCAGGCGCCAGTTGTACACACGCAATTGGCCGGTATGGCGACGGGCTAGCACCCAGGCGATGACGACGCCCATCACGAATACGCCGCGCAAGCTCATTACCTGACCCACTGGATAGGTCTGTGCGAGCCATTTGACCATGGCGTCGTTGATGGTGAGCACGCCCGAGGAAGCGAGCATCAGTCCGATGGAACGGATGGCAGTGGTGCTCGCCCCAGGGGTAGAAGTGGAATCGTCGAGAGTCGATGTACTCAAGTTGGCCGCTCGCAACCGGCCTCGAGCGCACCGTACAACACGCTGCCCCCAAGGACACGAGATGAGTGTGAAAAGGGGATTAGAATTCCCTATTGCATTGTTATTCCAAGCCCGGCAGCCTCAAGGGTAGCAACCTTCTTGCTCGTTGCCCATCTTTATGATTAATCAGAACAACCCGTTTCCGGGAGGCAATACTTCAAAGCGAAAATACCGGGGGCATCTCTGGGCCTCTTGCCGTCTTGGTAGCGTCGAACCCTTGGATAAGTCATCGAAGCGCGGGACAATACCTTAAACGAATCCCTTCCGCGTTGGCGCTGACCTCTGGCGCTGTCGTAAGGGCAGTTTTTGAAATTCAAAAAAGCACGGAGTAGATAATCATGACAACCGCAACGAAGCAGCAAAGCACCAAGGCCACCAGCGCTCCACGCACGCTGATGCTGATCGATGGCGCCTGGGTGGAAAGCGCCAAAGCGGAATTCCTCCCGGTCGAAAATCCCGCCAACCGCCAGGTTATTGCCGAAGTCCCCCGCGGACGCGACGAAGACGTCGATCGGGCCGTACAGTCGGCGGCGCGTGCGTTCGAGAAGTGGAAACGCGTGGCACCGCGTGAGCGCGGCAAACTGTTGCTAAAGATCGCCGATGAGGTGGAGGCGCAGAGCGAAGCGCTGGCGCTGCTCATCGCCACTGAGACCGGCAATGCGCTGCGTACGCAGTCGCGTCCGGAAGCAAAGAGCGCGGCCGACATGTTGCGTTATTTCGGAGGGCTCGCGAGTGAGCTCAAAGGCGAGACAGTGCCGCTCGGCGAACAGGTGCTCAGCTACACGCGTCGTGAACCGATCGGCGTAGTCGGTGGAATTATTCCGTGGAACTCACCAGTGATCCTGGGTGCGTTGAAGATCGCCATGTCGATCACGGCGGGAAATACGCTAGTGCTCAAGGCCGCCGAAGATGCGCCGCTGGCGGTGCTGATGATGGCGAAGATTTGTGCCGCACATCTGCCCCCGGGCGTCCTGAACGTGCTCACCGGGTACGGGGAAGAGTGCGGCGCGCCGCTCGCCCGTCACCCGCTCGTGCGCAAGCTTTCTTTCACCGGTTCGACCGAAGTCGGCAAGCTGATCATGCACGCAGCGGCGGATCGCATCGTGCCGGTATCGCTCGAGCTCGGCGGTAAGAGCCCGATCATCGTGTTTCCCGATGCCGATAACGATAAGACAGTCGATGGCGTTATCAGCGGTATGCGCTTTACTCGGCAGGGGCAATCGTGCACGGCTGGGTCGCGGCTCTTCCTGCACCGTTCGATCTTCGATTCGCTGCTCGGCAAACTTGCCGACAAGCTTTCCGCCCTCAAGATCGGTGATCCGACCGACGAAGCGACCGATATGGGGGCGATTATCAACCGCAAACAATTCGAGCGCGTCTGCTCGTATATCGAGGATGGCCTACATCAGCAGGGGGCGCGTCTGTTGCTGGGCGGCCTGCCTCCGCGTGAGGGCCCGCTCGCACAGGGTTATTTCGTCGAACCAACCGTGTTCGCGGAGGTGCGCAACGAATGGCGCATTGCGCGCGAGGAAATCTTTGGTCCGGTGTTGGTGGCTATTCCCTGGGAGGACGAGGAGGAAGCCGTGCGCATGGCAAATGACAGTCACTACGGTCTTGCCGCCTACGTGTGGACGCACGATATCGGCAAAGGGCTGCGAACGGCACATGCGATCGAATCCGGTTGGATCCAGATCAACCAGGGGATCGGCCAATCGCCTGGTCACTCCTACGGCGGTTTCAAGCAAAGCGGGATCGGGCGCGAGTTCTCGCTCGAAGGCATGCTCGACAGCTTCACTCAACGAAAGAGTGTTACCGTTAATTTGGAATACTGAGGCGAGACGATGGCACATTTGCCGGCACTCGTTCGTGGTCTTCCGCCGTTTGACGGACCTTTCGCTGCGTTCAAATTGGAAGCGAAGTGAGATGGACACATCGGAGATAGAGTTCTGGTTTCATGTCCGAAAGGGCGATGGCTAAGTCAACCTCAACCTATTGGAATACCCTGGCATCGGATGCTCAAGAGAGATGGACGCCGGTGAAAGGACTCGAGGGCATGGCCGATGAACTCACGTTGAGTATCGACAACAAAACCGGCGAATACACTCGCCTCACGAGATTTCACGCCGGTGCGGATACCAGCGAATTTGGCGGCAAGAGCCACGCCTATCCAGAGGAGATATTCATTGTAAGCGGTCGTTTGTACGACCAAGCCTTCAATATGTGGCTCGAGACAGGCCATTATGCGAGCAGGCCACCCGGGGAAGTACATGGACCATTCAAGACGGATGTAGGTTGTGTCGTTCTCGAGTTGTCGTTTCCCGGCAGGTTCAGCGGCTAAATGCAATCGCATGGAAGGTTGTACCATTCCTAGGTGAGCGCATCAGGCGATCCCGCGGAGATGCGGACCCACGGTATGGCGGCTTATCAACTCGTAATCTTTGATTGTGATGGGGTGCTCGTCGATAGCGAGCCCATAGCCAATCGAGTGTTCGCGGACATGCTGCGCGAACTCGGCATATCCGTGACTATGGAGTACATGTTCGAGCACTTCGTTGGCTATTCGATGGTGCATTGCCTGGGTATCGTACGTGAACTGTTGGGTCATGAGCCCCCGGCCGACTTCGCGGCGCGGTGCCGCGAGCGTACGGCACAAGCACTGGCACAAGAACTGCAACCGGTCGAGGGTATTGCCGGGGTGCTCGATGCTCTCGGGATACCAGCGTGCGTCGCATCGAGCGGCGACCACGACAAGATGCGGACGACCCTCGGACTGACCGGGCTACTGCGCCGATTCGAGGGAAGGCTATTCAGCGTTACCCAGGTTGCTCACGGCAAGCCGGCACCCGACATTTTTCTGTACGCCGCCGAGCAGATGGCGGTCGCACCCGAGCAGGTGGCGGTCGTCGAAGATACGCCCGTAGGTGTGACCGCCGGGCGCGCCGCGGGCATGACAGTATTCGGCTATGCCGCGCGGATGCCGGCGGCGCGCTTGCGCGCTGCTGGCGCCTCGGCCGTGTTCACGGACATGCGAGCGCTGCCGGCGCTTCTTGGCGTGTCGGCGTGAGACTGTCCGGGTCATGAGACGGCGCGCTGGTACCTAAAAAGGCTAGAGATATGTCCTCAGAGTTGCGCATGGCCCACGACGCGTTTCACGGCGTTTTTCCCTATCTAGTCTCGCCGATCGACGAACGCGGTCGCGTCAAAGACGCGGTGCTAATACGTCTCGTCGATAATCTGATCGATGCTGGTGTGCACGGCTTGACGCCACTCGGATCGACCGGGGAATTTGCCTACCTCAATCGGGAACAACGCCGGCGTATTGTGGAAATAGTGGTGCAGGCAACGCAGAATCGGGTCCCAGTTGTGGCGGGCGTCGCTGCGACGACGATTGCGGATGCCGTGGAGCAGGCCAAGATGTACGAGGCGCTCGGCGTGAGCGGCATCCTTGGAATCCTTGAGGCCTATTTTCCGGTGGCTGAGGACGGTGTGGTCGCCTATTTCACGGCCATGGCGAAGGCGACGGCGCTGCCACTCGTGCTGTATACGAACCCACAGTTTCAACGCAGCGACCTCACGCTTACGGCAATCGAACGTCTGGCTGAGGTGGAAAACATTCGCTACCTCAAGGATGCATCTTCTGATACCGGCAGGTTGCTCAGTATTATCAATGCCGTCGGCGATCGCATTAAGGTATTTAGTGCCTCTGCCCACATCCCTGCATGCGTCATGTTGATTGGGGGTGTCGGTTGGATGGCCGGCCCGGCGTGCGTCGTGCCGCGGCAAAGCGTGCAGTTATATGAACTCTGCCAAGCCCACCGATGGGACCAGGCGATGCGGTTACAAGCCGAGCTTTGGCAGATGAATCGGGTGTTCGCCAAGTACAACCTGGCGGCATGTATCAAGGGTGCATTGGAGCTTCAGGGTTACGAGGTTGGCCCACCGTTGCCGCCGCAGGCACCGCTATCCGAAGTGGGTCGCGTTGAGGTCGGGGACGTACTTAGGGCACTGGGAGCACGTGCGGTCACTGGGATGGTGGACTGACCGGCTATGCTGCCGCAGCGAGGGCGGTTAAGATAAAGCCATGGCAAAAGTAAAGTTGGTTTACTTCGATTTTCACGGTGGTCGTGGCGAGCCTGCACGCCTTGCCTTACACATCGGCGGCGTCACGTTCGAAGATCAACGCGTGGCATTTAGTGATTGGCCAGCCATTAAGCCACAGATGCCGTACCAGGCGTTGCCAGTACTGGAGGTCGACGGCAAATTGTTGGCGCAGTCCAACAGCATTAACCGCTTTGTCGGCAAGCTTACCGGACTTTACCCGAACGACCCCTGGCAAGCGGCGCTTTGTGACGAGATCATGGATGCCGTCGAGGATAGCACTCGGCTGCTCGCCGGGACGTTCGGAATTAAGAACGACGAGGAGAAAAAGGCTGCCCGACAGGTGCTGGCCGACGGACCGCTACGTTTGTCCTTGCAGCAGATGCAGACGCGCCTTGAGCAGAGCGGCGGGAACTACTTTGCTGACGATCGGCTAACGGTTGCGGATTTGAAGGTGTTTGCCTGGATCAAAGATTTGAGGTCGGGCAATTTCGACTACATCCCCACGGACCTGACCAATCGCGTGGCGCCACTGCTTATCGCGCATTTCGAGCGCGTGAACACTCATCCCAAGGTGGTTGCGTACTACGCCAGTCGCTGAGTCGTGTGATACGGGCTCGACACGCGCAACAGCAAGGGTCCGTGTAGCATGGCGACAACCAGACACGACTTTATTCTGATTGTTCTTACTTGCGCCATCCTGCTCGGCTTTGCTGAAACGGGTCGGGCGGATGTTGCCAGAAAGTCGATCGAATACGCCGGCATCGGTCGGCACTATCTTATAAGCGTTCCTTCCGGGTATTCACCTAACCATCGTCATCCCTTGCTGCTGGTATTTCATGGAGGCGGTGGGAACCCCGAGCAGGTGCTGAAATCATCAGATATTGTCGAAAAAGCAGAAAAGGAGAATTGGCTACTTGTGGCGCCTGCGGGCAGCGGGAGATTTGCCCGTCGACTGCTGACGTGGAATGTCGGTTTTGGTTTTGGCTACGCTATGCGAAACCGCGTCGATGACATCGGTTTTGTGCGGCATTTATTGCAGCTGTTAAAAGCCAACTACAGCATAGATGCGAATCGCGTCTATGCAACCGGCATATCGAATGGCGGAATTCTCTGCCACCTGTTAGCTGCCGAGGTCTCGGGTCAGATCGCGGCTATTGCACCCATCGTGGCGACTGCGGGTGGCCGCGCGAAAGAACAGAGACTCTGGACAATTCCTGCGACGCCCAACAGAGCTGTGTCTATTATCGCTTTCAATGGTGCTCTGGACGAAAGAGTTCCATCTGAAGGGGGTTGGCAAAAAAGATTCACGGGGCATGGCCCGGTTGAGATGTGGTCAGTAAAGCAGACGATTGATTTCTGGGTAAGGCATAATCGATGCAATGAAACGCCGACGGTAGAGAACAATGAGGTGAAGCAATATCGACGCCTCACTCACAGCGGCTGCCGGGTCGGGAGTGAGGTCACGCAATACATCCTATTGAATCAGGGGCATGCCTGGCCGGGCGGAAAGAAGGGCTACTGGCGGGCAGATCCGCCGTCTCAACTTGTCTCCGCCAACGATCTCATGTTCGAGTTTTTCAAAAGACATTCCAAGAAGGCCGACCAGAATTCTCCAGAGCCCGCGACCAAACCGGGTCGTTGAAAGCGTTCGTGAGGTGCTGGCATGACACGAGTCCAAAAGAAAAGGCCCTCCCCGATAATCGGGGAGGGCCAGCATAGAGAATTTACATCTTCGCTTTCTGTTGCCAAGTCGGCATAGGATAGACGACATCACATGAGGCTAACTCGAACGGGTAGATGGTGCAGTAGCTGCCGTTTTGTACCTGCATGAGGATGCCTCGTATCAACAAGTTCTGACCGTCCGGCCCGAACTTGATGCCCTTCCACGGCACGATCAGTTGGTCTGCCGGAATGTTGGTTTCCGTCAGCGCCTTGCGGATCTTCTCCGGATCCGTCGAGCCTGCTCGGTTGATGGCATCCGCCAGCGCCATGAAACCGGTAAACGCCCGCACCGGCACATCGGACAGATCACGGCCGTTGGAATATTTCTTAAAACGCGTGTTGATTTCGTTGATCAAGGGAATGGTCTTCGCCAGATCGTTGTTGAAGGGCGAACGTGTGATTACACCCTCTGCGTCTTTACCCATGGTCGAGACAAAAGTCGGATCCGTGTAGCCGGCGTTTTGTGCAACCAGCAGCTTCGGGTTGTAATCCAGTTCCTTAGCTGTGCGCAAGAACAGCATTGCGTCCGATGTGTACGAAGACGGTAGGAACACGTCGGGAGCAGATGCCTTGATACGTTGCACCTCGGAGGTGAGCGAGGTGGTCTTGGCACGGTAGCTGATCTTCTCGAGCACCTTGTAGCCGAGAGTGTCGGCCATCTCCTTCTGCACTTTGCCGCTATCCGCTCCCCACAAGGTGTCTTCATGGAAGATGGCGACCGAGCCCAATTTGACGCCCTTTTTCGCCTGGAAGTCGCGCATGAAATCGAACATCAGCTGCGTAAACTCGCCGTCGTGCGGTGTCGTACGGAAAAACCATTTGAAACCACGCTGCGTGAGTTTCGGCGACGTGGACTCGCCGTTTACCCAGGGAATCTGATGACGCTCCGCGACCTGACTGCCGGCAGCTGTGACGCTGCTGTAATAGGCGCCGTAGAGGGCATTTACCTTTTCCTGGGTGATCATGCGTTCCGCCTCGCCCTGGCCAATTTCCGGTTTGCCCTGGTGATCGGCAACTACGATGCGAATGGTCGCCCCACCGAGATTGGGTAAGCCCTTGCCAGGCCCAAGCGGTACATTGACGTTAACGTCTTCATTGATGATCTCGATGGCGGTCTTGAGCGCCGCCACGGCATCGATGCCGACCTGGGCCACCGGACCGCTAAGTGGATAGATCACGCCGATGACGACCTCTTTGGCCAACGCCTGACTGAGCGGTGCCAACGTGGTCGCCATCAAGGCACAAAGGGATACCAAGATTCGACGTTTCATGGTGTTTGTCCTCCTTAGTAGTTCTGCCGGAAGCGTCGAGCGACGTTTCTCAGCTGAAAAGCCACGTGCGTGTTATGTCCCAGAGTTTTCAGATACTTAGCCGCCACGTAACGCATACAGGCGGGCTAACGCACTAGACCCACTATCCTGCAGCTCAGAGAGGGTGTCAAGCCGTTGGTCGGCGCGTTACCGTGTTACGATAACTTCGTCCCGGGCCAAGGGCGCGGACGAAAATTCCAAGAAAGACGCCACAGGCACCAGCCACCATGACCAAGGAGATCATCATCCAGGCCATCATCAGTGGGTTGCTGATGGGGTTTGTTTACGCCTTGATCGCCGCCGGACTCAGCCTGATCTTCGGCCTCATGGAGATCGTCAACTTCGCTCATGGCGAGTTCATGATGATGAGCATGTATTCTGCGTTCTGGCTGTGGGCGCTTTTCGGTCTGGACCCGCTGTACGCATTGCCGCTGTGCACCATGTTGTTGGCGCTCATGGGGCTCGCTACGCACTACGGCATCATTCGCCCGATTCTGCGCGCACCCATGCTTGCGCAGATCTGCGCCACTTTCGGGCTCGCGGTGTTTCTGCGCGCGCTTGCGCAATTCCTGTGGACCCCTGACTTCCGCACGATCCAGCATCCGTTGGTGGAGGGCCGTGTGGACATCATGGGTATCTACCTGGGCTTGCCACAGATTGTCGCGAGTGCAGGCTGCATTGTCGGGTTTGCGGCGCTTTACCTGTTTATTACGCGAACGGAGACAGGACTGGCGTTACAGGCGACGGCGCAGGATCGAGAGGCCGCCTCACTCATGGGTATTCCGACAGATCGCATGTATGCGCTTGGCTGGATGATCGGGGCCGCCTGCGTAGGCGTGGCTGGTGTGCTGCTGAGCACGTTTTACTTCGTCTTTCCCGAGGTGGGCTTGCAGTTCGCCCTGCTTGCCTATGTCGCCGTGGCGTTGGGGGGATTCGGCAGCATTTTCGGGGCGCTGCTTGCCGGTGTATTGATTGGTTTGCTCGAATCGCTGGGCGGATTGTTGATCGACCCCTCTTTCAAGGTGCTGTTTATTTTCACGCTGTACTTGGCGGTCGTGTTCATGCGCCCACAGGGGTTATTCGGGAGATTTTGATGTCGTCGTCCACGGTACCGTCGGCGATGAACAGCGAAGGAGCGCAGACGTTACAAGCGGCGTTGGCAGAGCCGCTGCGTGCACGGCTGAGTCTGCGCACGAAGCTAGCGGGCCTGCTCGGCTTGCTGGCGTTGCTGACTTACCCGTTTGCGCTTAATACGCCGTTTGCCCATCACGTAATGATCCTGATTTTTCTCTATGCCTTGATGGCGCAGTCGTGGAACATTCTGGCGGGCTACTGCGGGCAGATCTCGCTCGGCCACGTCGTATTCTTCGGCATCGGCGCCTACAGTTCGGGGTACCTGTTTGCGACTTACCATGTTTCGCCCTGGCTCGGCATGTTGGTAGGCATCACCATCGCCGCGGTGATGGCGGTAGTAATAGGTATCCCGACCTTGCGCCTGCGCGGGCACTACTTCGCCATTGCCACGCTGGTTATCGGTGAAAGCGTGCAGATCGTATTCCAGCGCTGGGAATTCGTCGGTGCCGCGTCCGGCATCTGGTTGCCGATCGTGCGTGAGCATCCCTATGTTAATTTCCAGTTCAATGAATCGAAGATACCTTATTACTACATCGCACTCGCATTCCTAGTGCTAGTCTGTCTGGCCGTGGCCTATCTCGAGCGTTCGAAGGCGGGCTTCTACTTCCGCGCCATCCGCGAAGAACCTGAGGCCGCCAGTAGTCTCGGTATCAACGTCTCACTCTATAAAGTCATCGCTTTCATGATGTCGGCCGCTTTTATGGCGATGGCCGGCACCTTCTACGCTCAGTACGTGCTGGTCATCGACCCGGAGACCGTGTTCCCGCTGGCGCTATCGATCTTGGTGTTACTCATTGCTGTTATGGGTGGGGTAGGGACCTTATGGGGGCCGGTGATTGGCGCCGCAGTACTAGTGCCGCTTTCGGAAGCGACACGCATCTATCTCGGCGGTACCGGGGGCACCGTCGATCTGATGCTCTACGGCGCGTTGATCGTCCTTATCTGTATCTTCAGGCCGAGTGGATTGCTTGGGCTGTTCAAGCATCGACGCGTTCGTGCGCTGTTGCGGGAGGGTAGCAAACGTGGCAATGCTTGAGGTGCGTGGTCTGAGCAAGCATTTCGGCGGCCTCGTCGCCAACGATGATATCTCGTTTAAC
>QKEI01000173.1 GCA_003251795.1 Candidatus Muproteobacteria bacterium | reverse complement strand
CGCTCGGTAACCATGCGTCTCGTCATTCTCGATCGCGATGGTGTGATCAACTACGACTCGGTTGACTACATCAAGTCACTGCAGGAGTGGCGGCCAATTCCCGGTAGCCTCGAGGCCATCGCACGTCTGCACCGGGCTGGATACCGAGTGGTGGTGGCGACTAACCAGTCTGGGATCGGTCGTGGCTTACTTAGCATGGACACGCTCGCTGCAATTCATGGGCGCATGCTCGAGCAAGTGCGCAAACAGGGTGGTGAGATCGATGCCATCTTTTTTTGTCCGCACACGCCCGAAGACGGCTGTGATTGTCGCAAGCCGGCGCCGGGGTTGCTCAAAGAGATAGCGAAGCGCCTACAGACGAATCTCGTTGGCGTCTACGTCGTCGGCGATGCCGAACGCGACGTGCTGGCTGCCCGCCAGGTAATGGCGTCACCGGTACTGGTGCGTACCGGCAAAGGCGCGCAAACGCTCAAACAAAGTACCGTGGTCGATGGCGTGCCGGTGTTCGATGATCTGGCGGCATTCGTGGACGCGCTACTGTCCGGCAAGCTGGTGACACACTGACGTGCTCTATCTGCGTTCGGCACTGTTCAATACAATCATGGTGCTTGCGGTGTTGATCTATGCACCGTTGTCGTTGTTGACATTTCCGCTGCCGCCGCTCGCGCGTTACCGATTTATTACACAGTGGTCGCGTTTTCATATCTGGCTAGTGCAACACTTGTGCGGCGTGCGTTACCGCGTCGAGGGTCAAGAGCACCTGCCGCCTGGACCCGCGATCATTCTGTCGAAACACCAGTCAGCCTGGGAGACGTTGGCGTTTCAGGTCATCTTTCCGCCGCATACCTGGGTGCTCAAACGCGAGCTCATATGGGTGCCATTTTTCGGCTGGGCGCTGTCGGTGTTACGGCCCATTGCGATCGAGCGCGGTGCGGGACGACGAGCCTTCGATCAGGTCATTAAGCAGGGCCGTGAGCGCCTTGCGGCCGGTCTCTGGGTGCTGGTGTTTCCCGAGGGCACACGCATGCCACCACGCACGCGCGGCAAATACAAACTCGGCGGCGCCGTGCTCGCCGGGGCTACGGGTTGCCCGGTGGTACCGGTCGCGCACAATGCCGGCACGTTCTGGCCGCGGCGTGGTTTCGTGAAGTACCCAGGGCTGATCCGTGTTGTCATCGGTCCGGTGATCGAAAGCAGAGGGCGTAGCGCAGAGGAGATTAACGCTCTCGCCGAGGACTGGATCGAAGCCACAATGGCCGTACTAGAAAATTAGCTCACTGTGAGGCGTTCAGCTTGGCCGTCTTGAGCGCGTCGAGCACAGTTTGGCGGTCACTGTCATGCTCGTAGGGCAGTGACGCCGTGAAACGAGCAGGATCGAAGCCTGCGTAGGCTTCTCGCAGTTCCACAGCAGCGCGCTCCAGTGCGCCAACGTCGCCGAGCCGCGCGCTGGCCGCGACACGGTACGCATGATCGTCCATCCGCAGTCGTCCAATATGTTCTAGCGCGCTGAGGGTCTCCGCATAACGTCCCTGGTGAAAAAGTGTTCTTGCAAGGTGTGTCCAGTACCGCTGCGGATGATAGGGGTTCAATTTCATCGACTTCCTCACCCATCCTTCGGCTTCCTGGTGCTTGCCGACGAAGCAAAGGATCTCACCCATGGCGCAGACGGATCGATCGTCGTTCGGGTTTAAGAAAAGCGCACGTTCCTGGTGCCACATTGCACGTTTCAAGTTTCGTCTCGTCAAAAAGACCTGAGCAAGAATCCGATGGCACTCGCTCTCATTCTCGTCCAGCTCGAGTCCACGCTCAGCGGCGGCCTGGGCTCGGTCGACCAGCGTCGGAATCTCGTCCAGTTTGAATACCATCGCTTGCCCCAGCCCACACGCGAGCCAGGCATGAGCAACGGCGTAGCCGGGATCCCGCTCTATGGCGCGCTCGAACATGTCAATGCATGCACGACAATCATCAGGCGTAAAACGATGATGGTGATCCTTGCCTCGTAGGAGAATGTCATAGGCATCCAAGCGTTCAGCCGGCGCCTTGCGCGCGTGCGCTAACCGCGCTGCTTCCACCTGCCCCGCCAGCGTCGACACCAGTGTCGAGGTAATTTCGTCCTGAACGAGAAACACATCTTCCAGCTCGCGATCGAAACGATCCCCCCAAACATGTAGTCCTGTACGGGCGTCCAACAGTTGAACATTGATTCGTACTTTTCGCCCAGCCCGTTGCACACTTCCTCGCACGAGAAACTGCGCGCCCAATTCTTCGGCAATCTGTCGGTCCGGGATGACTCGGTCACGGTAGACAAATGAGGAACCGCGGGCGATCACGACCAGCGAGCTGAAGCGAGAAAGCGCGGTGGTGATGTCTTCCACAATACCGTCGACAAAATAGGCGTCTTCGCCGCTGGACAGGTTTTCGAATGGCAGCACTGCGACCGTTGGCGGCTCGTGCCCCGGGCCTAGGATGGTGGTAATGGGTTGATGCGGCTTCTCGCCGCCACCTTGGGAGTCAGCCTTCCGAATTCGCGTGTACAAGGATTTTGTTTCTGCGCTCGGTTCCGCACCGAGCTCACGCTGCAGCGCCTCGACACACGTCTGATACTGCCGTAGCGCATCGGAGCGCCGCCCGACCTGGGCGAGTAACTCCATGAGCTTGCCATGGGCCGGCTCGCACGCAGGATCCATCACGAGCCTGCGGTTGAGGGCCTCAATGGCCTCCTCCGTTCTGTCCTGAGAGACGAGCGTGCTTACCAAGTGGTCAGCTGTTTCGCACGCGATGCGGCGAAGTCGGGCGCGCGCTAACAGTAGCCACTCATCGTAAACCGGCTCACGTGGTGTCACGCCGTCGAGTAGGTCGCCACGATAGAGCTCGAGGCAACGTCGCAACTCATCCGCGTCTTTGCTTTTCGCGAGACGTTCGAACTCGACGACATCCGCCGCGCAGCTTGCCGGATCGATCTCCAGCGATTGACCGCGGGCGATGACCAGCGAGTCGCAGCAGGCCCGGATCTTGGAAAGTGCCTGGCGCAGGTTGTGGCGGGCTCGCTCGTCTCCGGTTTCGCTCCACAGCAGTGTGGCCAGCTGCTCGCGTGTGTGAGCGCGGCCGCTCTCGACGGCGAGGTAGGCCAACAAGGCTTGTGCCTTCTTGGAAATGAAGTCGATCGGCTCACCGTTGGACCACCGGGCTTCAAAACGGCCGAGCACGTTCAGTCGGAGAGTTCCAGCCACGGCGACCGATTATAGACGAGAAATAGACGCTCCATAAACGCG
>QKEI01000279.1 GCA_003251795.1 Candidatus Muproteobacteria bacterium | reverse complement strand
TCTAGATATTTTATTCCCCTTGTGCCCTCTGTAATCTTTGTGGTGAACAATAAGTATTGGACGTGAAACGTGGATAAAACCTTGGCATTAGCGATGGAGCTCATTCGCCAGCCCTCAATAACGCCGGCCGACGCGGGTTGTCAGGACTTGCTAATCGAACGCCTGCAACCGCTGGGGTTCGAGATCGCGCGCCTAAAGTTCGGCGACGTCGACAACCTCTGGGCGCAACGCGGCAATGAGGCCCCGCTGGTGGTGCTCGCAGGCCACACCGATGTGGTACCGCCCGGCCCACGGGGCAACTGGGATAGCGATCCTTTCACGCCGGAGCTACGCGATGGCTTCTTATACGGTCGTGGCGCGGCCGATATGAAGTCTTCGCTGGCAGCGTTTATCACCGGCATTGAGCATTTCCTCGAGCGTCATCCGCAACACCCCGGCTCGATCGCATTGCTGATTACCTCGGACGAAGAAGGGCTGGCACACAATGGTACTAAGAAAGTAGTCGAATGGTTGGGTCAACAAGGCAAGAAAATCGATTACTGTATTGTCGGTGAGCCCTCTTCTGTACACCTCCTTGGTGATGTCATAAAAAACGGCCGGCGCGGCTCGCTCAATGGCAGGCTTTCGGTGCGCGGCGTCCAGGGCCATATCGCTTACCCCCAGCTCGCGCAAAATCCGATCCACTTGATGGTGCCCGCGTTGGCCGAGCTGGTGGCACTACACTGGGACGACGGGTTTGAAAACTTTCCGGCGACCAGCTTCCAGATTTCCAACGTGCATGCCGGCACCGGCGCCGACAATGTCATACCGGGCCAGCTCGACATCGAATTCAACTTTCGCTACTCGCCAGCGGTGACGGACGTCGAGCTGCGCGAACGCGTGGCGTCCCTGCTCGAGCGCTACCAGCTGGACTATACGTTAGACTGGCGCCTTTCTGGCAAACCGTTTCTTACGCCAACGGGAGCCCTGGTTGATGCGGTTCGCCAGGCGCTGCGCTCCGAGCTGCAACGCGAGCCGGAGCTTTCGACCGCCGGCGGCACCTCAGACGGGCGTTTCATCGCCCCTACCGGTGCGCAAGTGGTGGAGGTCGGCCCGGTCAATGCGACCATTCACAAGACCAACGAACGCGTGCGCGTGGCCGACCTCAGCGCGCTCGCCAAGGTATACGCCACAACCCTTGGCTTGTTGCTAAAGTAGATACAATTTCTATAATTACATCAGCTACTTAAAGCGCTTTTCTTAAGTCAATTCTTTGCTGTTACGGGCCGCTGGAAACACCATCGAGTCGCTATACGAGTAGCTATAATAATATTCAAAACAGCCTATAAACCCCCAACCCCGACTGAGCACAACTTAATGTTCAAGCGAGACTGGACTATTGCCCTGGTCATCTCCTTGGCATTCGCCGCAGCCACACTCATCGGCGTACCCTTCCTGCACCCCTTCCTGCAGGATATGGAGCGCCTCGCCTACGATACCGGCGTGAAATGGACGCAGCGCGACAGCACCAGCACCGACAAGATCGCGATCGTTGCGATTGACGATGAAAGCATAAAACAGATCGGTCGCTGGCCCTGGTCCCGCAATATTCTCGCGGACATGATCAAATGGCTGGCCGATGCTCAGGCCAAAGTAATCGGCTTGCAGATCTTTCTCACCGAGCCACAGACCGACCCAGGCCTGAAATACTTCCGCAAACTGCGCGAATACATGAAGCAAACGCGCTTTCCAGCCTCTGCTCGTACCCAGTCGGAAGAAATAATGCGCTTGGTTGATCGCGCGGAGCGAGACCTCGATACCGACGGTAAGCTCGCCGACACCATCCCCCGCGCCGGTAACGTGTACATGCCCATGTTCTTCAGCGCGCAGCGGCCGCTCGGCAAACCCGACAGCGAGCTTCCGACCTTCATCCAGCGCAACCGCCTAACTAAGATAGTGCGGCATCAGGGAAGCGAGGACGCCGTGCTGGAGACCGATGGCGTCACCTACCCGTTGGCGGTATTCGGGGAAAAAACCGCAGGCATCGGTCATTTGAATCTTCCGCGTGACGCAGACGGCGGCATACGTCGGGAGGCGCTGCTGCTGCGGTACTATGATGATTACTATCCATCGCTCGCGTTATTGCTCGCGGCGCGCAGCTTGAACCTGGAACCAGAGAGTATCAGCGTTGCTTTGGGCGAAAGCGTCAAGCTTGGGCGACTGGTGATCGATACCGACGCAAGTATGCAGATGTACGCCGGCTTCTACCCGAGCAAAGCAGGGGAGCCGGCATTCGCCAGTTACTCCTTTCACGACGTGCTCGCCGGCAAGGTGCCCGCGGCTTCCTTTAAAGATAAGATCGTGCTCATCGGATCGACGGCGACAGGTGTTGGCAATCGATATTTGACACCCGTCTCATCGGACATGCCTGAGGCGGAGCTCACCGCCAATATCGTCGCCAGCATCCGCAATCAGGATTTCTATGTGCAGCCCGAGTGGACTCTGTGGGTACGGGTCGCCATATTCGTGGTGGTCGCTCTGTACCTGATGTTTGCCCTGCCAAACCTCGGTGCCGGGATCGCCGGAGCTGTATCGCTCTCTCTGTTCGTTGTGCTACTCGGGTCGGAAGAGTACCTGCTGACAGCAGACAAAGTCTGGCTGAAGAACGTTTCGCCGGCGTTGTTGTTGCTGGTCGGCCACCTCGCGCTTACGACTAAGCGCTTCCTGGTTACCGAGCGACTGAAACAGAGCGCCGAAACCGATTCTGCCCAAACCAACCGGATGCTTGGCCTGTCGTTCCAGACCCAAGGGCAGCTGGATATGGCGATGGATAAGTTCCGCAGGCTGCCGGTTGACAAGTCGGTGCTGGAATTGATGTACAACTTAGCGCTCGACTTCGAGCGCAAGCGCCAGTTCAACAAGGCCGTCTCGGCCTACGATTATGTGCTGGAGCACGACCCCAAATTCAAGGATACGGCCGAGCGGCGGCAGCGTGCCCAACAGACCGAGCGCACGCTGACCCTCGGGTCTCGGCGTATGACTACGGGTGGCACCCTGATTCTCGACGGCATCGATCAGAAACCAACGCTGGGACGTTACGAAATCGATAGCGAGCTCGGTAAAGGCGCCATGGGCACTGTTTATCTCGGCCGGGATCCAAAGATCAATCGCGTAGTGGCCGTCAAGACAATGGCGTTATCGGAAGAGTTCGAGGAAGCCGAGCTAGCTAAAGCCAAGGAGCGATTCTTCCGCGAGGCTGAGACCGCAGGCCGTCTCAGCCATCCCAACATTGTCACCATTTATGACGCCGGCGAAGAGCAGGACCTCGCCTACATCGCTATGGAGTATCTCGAAGGCAAGGACCTGACGCGGTACATCAAGGGCCGCGGAAAGCTGCCGGTAAAGTTTACACTGGAGCTCGTGGCCCGTGTTGCCGAAGCGCTTGACTACGCCCACAAGCAGGACGTCGTGCACCGGGATATTAAGCCCGCAAATATCATGTACAATGAAAAGGACAATAGTATCAAGGTTACGGACTTCGGAATCGCACGCATCACGGCCTCGAGCCGCACGAAGACAGGTGTGATCTTGGGGACACCCTCGTATATGTCTCCCGAGCAACTTTCCGGCAAGAAGGTCGATGGGCGTTCCGATTTGTTTTCGCTTGGTGTCACGATGTACGAGTTGCTCACAGGCAAGCAGCCGTTCGGCGGCGAAACGATGGCAGCGCTAATGTACCAAATTACCAACAGCAAACACCCGGACGTTACCGGCCGCTGTGCGGGTGCGCCCCCTTGTGTGGGCGCTATTGTCGATAAGCTACTAGAAAAAGATCCGAATAAGCGCTTCCAGACGGGAGCAGAACTAAAACAAGCACTCACCGAGTGTATCAAGGCTGTGGGGTGACAAAGAGCGTGGCGGACCTGAACCGATTAGCGATTAAGGGTAGCACCGACCCCGGTATGATGCGGTCCAACAATGAAGACCGCATCTCGACGACACCGGAGGCCGGTCTCGCGGTCGTCGCTGACGGCATGGGTGGGCACCAGGCAGGCGAAGTCGCAAGCGGTATGGCAGTCGACGTTGTCACACGTCATGTGATCGACGTGCTTGCTCGCGAGGGTAGCGGTAAGAAACGCAAGGCTGGCGCACCGTCACTCGAGTTCAAAGCTGTAAATGAAGCGATCTCGCTCGCCAACAGCGCCATTTTTGAGCTCTCCCAGAGCAGCCCGAATTGCGCCGGTATGGGAACAACCATCGTTGTCACACTGTTCTACGATGACAAGGTGTGCATCGCCCATGTCGGTGACTCTCGACTCTATCGCTTTCGCGAAGACAAACTCGAACTGCTTACGGAAGATCACTCTCTGGTACAGGAACTGGTAGCGCGCGGCCTCATCACTCCCGAGGAAGCGCGCAACTCCGCCAATAAGAATCTCGTCACACGCGCGCTTGGTATCGAACCGGCAGTCGACTCACATATCGTCGAACGCAGTGTGCAAGATCAAGATCTGTATATGCTCTGTTCCGACGGCCTAAATGACGTGCTACCAGATGAGCTAACAGCGCAAATACTGCGTGAGCACAGCGCCGACCTACAGGGAGCGATCAATCGTCTAATTAAAGAAGTTAATGCAAGGGGTGGGCCTGACAATGTCTCGGTTATTCTGGTACGCACCGGCAAACGCTTCGAGCGTGATAAAGCGGTCCTCAAGCGTTTGAGCGATGAGGCGGCAAAAGGTTAGAGCCGTGCCGTCACTAACTACGCTGACATAATGCATTATGGGAGTCGGGGTGATGTCAAAAGTTATTCTCATGTACAACAAGAAAGTGCTAGACCAGTTCGAGTTGCAGCAGGGTGACACGAAGATCGGCCGACGACCGGGGAGCGATATCGTCGTCGATAACATGGCCGTAAGCGGCGAACATGCAAATATCTTCACCATCGGTGATGACTCGTTCATCCAGGATCTCGGAAGCACCAATGGTACGTTCGTCAACAACAAGCGCGTGACCAAGCATCACCTAAAACATGGAGATGTGATCACAATAGGTAAGCACACATTGAGTTACGTGAACGAAGGGCAAACCAAGCCAGCAGACGATTTTGCCAAGACCGTGATTATCTCGCCTCCGAGCGGTGGTGATAACGTTGGTGCTGGACACAAGGCGGCGCTCTATGTGCTGAGCGGGCCCAACAGCGGCAAACGCATTGAGGTAACCAAACGTATCACCAATCTCGGCAGCGCCGGTAAGCGCTCAGGGATCATCACTCGCAACGACGACG
The DNA here is from genome assembly GCA_003251795.1 of Candidatus Muproteobacteria bacterium. GTDB lineage: Bacteria > Pseudomonadota > Gammaproteobacteria > Acidiferrobacterales > SPGG2 > SZUA-472. The sequence continues at coordinate 7,878 of QKEI01000279.1, read as the reverse complement.
GATTCGTGCTGGATGCCGGTGCCGATGAGTCACCGAAACTGAACGGGCGACCCATTCCCAAAGGCGGCGTGAAATTGAAGAATGGAGACGTTGTCGAAGTGGCAGGGACGCGCCTGCAGTTTCAATTACTTTAGGTCCATGACATTGTCATGGTTTCCATTGTCCTTATATCTTCTCGCTTGTATCTAGCCTTCTAATATAGCCAACGCCTCCTGCAGGCGCTTGACCGGTAGCAATTGGATCGCGCTATCGCCTTTTTTTGGCATATTGGCCGCGGGAATCAATGCGCGTTTGAAGCCGAGCTTCGCTGCTTCACGTATGCGCTCCTGGCCACGCTGCACCGGGCGGATTTCGCCCGCCAGACCGACCTCCCCGAAAACCACGAGATCACGGCCGAGTGGCTTGTCTCGCAGGCTTGAAACTGTGGCTGTCGCTACCGCCAGATCGGCCGCCGTCTCCGTCACGCGTACCCCACCGACGACGTTGACGAACACGTCCTGATCATACATAGCGATACCGGCGTGACGGTGCAACACGGCGAGCAACATGCCCAAACGGTTTTGATCCAGACCAACGCCGACGCGCCGAGGATTCGACAGGTGGCTCTGGTCTACCAACGCCTGCACCTCGACTAATAACGGACGCGTACCCTCTTGCGTGGCCAGCACCACCGTTCCGGCAACGGTATCGCCTTGGCGACTGACAAACATCGCGGACGGATTATCCACTTCCCGTAAACCGCTTTCAGTCATGACGAACACCCCGATCTCGTTGACCGCCCCGAATCGATTCTTGATTGCGCGGATGATGCGAAAACGACTGGAAGCGTCGCCTTCGAAGTACAACACCGTATCGACCATGTGCTCGAGCACGCGTGGACCCGCCAGCGTGCCCTCTTTGGTCACATGGCCGACCAGAAAAAGGCCGATGCCGCTGCGCTTGGCCGCGCGCACGAGCTGGGCCGCGGATTCCCGCACCTGCGCGACGCTGCCCGGAGCTGATTGCAGTAGCTCGGTAAACACTGTCTGGATCGAGTCGATCACCATCACCTGCGGTTGCTCTTTGGCAGCGCAGGCGAGTATCGATTCGACATTGTTTTCCGCCAGCACGGCAACGCGCTTGCTGTCCAAGCCTAGGCGATGCGCGCGCAGGGCGATCTGCTGCAACGACTCCTCGCCGGTTACGTACAAGACCCTGACACCCTTGGCGATGGTCGCCAGCGCCTGGATCAACAGTGTCGATTTACCGATGCCGGGATCTCCGCCGATTAGCACCACCGACCCGACCACCAAGCCGCCACCGAGCACGCGATCGAGCTCTGCCGTGCCGGTGCGAAAACGGTTGATGCGTTCGAGCTCGACTGCATCCAGCCACTGTGCCGCCGGGGCCACACCCAGACGCTGCAAGCCCCCTCGCGACGTCGAGGCGGTCACGGTTTCGACCATCGTGTTCCAACCTCCGCAGCCCGGACATTGGCCGCTCCACTTGGACGCCTGCGCGCCGCAGTCGTTGCACACAAAAACCGATTTCGATTTTGTCGCCATCTAGTTTATTTCGACCCGCGGCACACGCTGCGGCAACCGTGCCAGCAGCTCGTAACCGATGGTGCCGGCATGCTCAGCTACCTCTTCCACCGACAGACCCGTGCCCCAGAGCACTACTGGATCTCCCACTTTGGCGCTCGCTTGCGTACGCAAATCGACCGTGATCATGTCCATGGAAACGCGCCCGATCAACGACACCCGCTCGTCGTTGACGAGCACCGGCGTATGGCTAGGGGCATGTCTCGGGTAGCCGTCACCGTAACCGACCGCTACCACCCCTACCGGCATGTCTTCCGGGCATACCCATTCACCCCCGTAACCCACGCGTTCGCCTTTGCGATGACGGTTGACCGCGATTAAGCGGCTGCTGAGTGTCATTACCGGTTGCAGTTCCAGCTCGGCGGCAGTCTTGCCGAGCAATGGCGATACCCCATACAACATGATGCCCGGCCGCACCCAGTCGACGTGACTCTGCGGCCACCCAAGCACGCCAGCGGAATTGGCAAGGCTGCCCTCGAGTCCCCACCCGTTGACAAGTGATTTGAAGCGGTCGATCTGCTGTTGCGTCGTCATATCCGCGGTGTCATCGGCGTTGGCGAAGTGTGACATCATTCGGATACGCTGTACCTGCGGACACGCTTCGAGTCGTTTGCGCATCTGTGCCGCCATCTCGGGAGCAAAGCCGATGCGGTGCATGCCGGTATCGACCTTCAACCAGACATCGATCGGGCTGCTATCCTGGCTATGCTCCAGCTGCAGCAGCTGACTTTCATGGTGCAATACCGGCATGAAACGGTAGTGATTGAGCAACGCCAGCTCCTCGGCGTCAAAAAAACCCTCAAGTAAGCAAATGGGGTGAGCCACGCCGGCATTACGTAGCGCCAAACCTTCCTCGAAGCTCGCAACAGCAAAAGCGTTAGCTCCCAAGAGAATACGCGCCACCCGCACGAGGCCGTGACCGTAGGCATTTGCCTTGACCACAGCCATGACTTTGGCGTTTGGAGCAGCTTGACGAACGCGGTTGAGATTGTGGCGCAAGGCATGTGCGTCGATCAACGCACGTGCCGGGCGTGTCATGCAAATGCCTCGTCGAATCCGGTACTAATGTAGTTTTCGAATTTTGTATATTGTCCTAAGAAGGTGAGGCGCACCGTGCCTGTAGGACCGTTTCTTTGCTTACCGATAATAATCTCTGCCATGCCTTTATCGGCACTGTCCTCGTTGTACACTTCATCGCGATAAATAAAAAGGATGACGTCCGCATCTTGCTCGATACTGCCCGACTCTCTCAGGTCCGACATCACCGGTCGCTTATTTGGCCGCTGCTCGAGACTGCGGTTTAGCTGGGACATGGCGATCAGTGGCACGTTGAGCTCCTTGGCGAGGTTCTTCAAGGCACGCGTGATATTGGAGATCTCGGTGGCCCGGTTTTCATTGCCTTCAAACGATTGCATCATCTGCAAGTAGTCGACCAGCACAAGCTCCAAGCCGTGCTCCCGCTTCAAACGCCGCGCGCGTGTGCGCAGCTCCATCGGAGTAAGCCCCGGGGTGTCATCGATGAAGATGGGTGCCTGCGCGAGCAGGCTCATGGTTGATGTGATGCGTGGCCAGTCGTCGTCGCTCAGCTTACCAGTACGGACCTTATGCGTGTTGATGCGACTCATCGAGGCCAACATACGCATTGCCAGTTGCTCACCAGGCATCTCCATGCTGAATATGGCAACCGGTAACTTCTTCATCGCCACGTTTTCGGCGATATTCATCGCCAGCGACGTCTTACCCATCGACGGGCGTCCGGCGACAATAATAAGGTCGGCAGACTGCAACCCCGAAGTCATGTCATCCAGATCAGTGAAGCCGGTCGGTAGGCCCGATATGGGGCTGTCGGACTGATAGAGCCTGTCGATACGGTCAACGGCCCCACTTAGCAACTTCGTTAACGGCTGGAAACCGCCGCCGCGTGTGCCTTGCTCGCTGATCGCGAAGATACTGCGTTCGGCGTAATCCAATAGTTCCACGGTGCTGCGGCCTTCGGGGTCATAGACTGCGCTGCTGATATCGTTCGAGACATTAAGCAGCTGACGCATGATCGCACGCTCGCGCACGATCTCCGCATAGGCGATGATGTTAGCGGTGCTTGGGGTGTTCTTGGCGAGCGCACCGATATAGGCAAGCCCACCTACTTCAACGAGCTCGCCGCTATTTTGCAACCAGTCCTGTACCGTAACTGCGTCGGCCGGCTTGCTTTCCAGGCCAAGGGCCGAGATGGCGCGAAATATGAGCTGATGTTCTTTGCGGTAAAAGTCCCCAGCGCTCAGTCTGTCACCGATCTGATCGAGGCATCGGTTATCGAGCATAAGACCGCCGAGGACCGCTTGCTCGGCTTCGATAGACTGCGGTGGGACCCGTAGGCGTTCCGGCACCGCGTCGACACCCGCCGATGAGTAGGCCCGCTCTTCCATCAACTGGTCCCCCTTAACGAGAGTGTTGACCAAGTCTATTTTGGGGTTACCAAAAACGGCTGGTATACCCTGCATGCGCGGCAGTCATGTTGCCAATTTCGGCCGCCGCCGGCAAGGCAACTGCTTACTCCTCTGCAACGACCACTACTTTGATCTTTACGTGAACCTCTGGATGCAAAGACACTGAAAGCTCGAGCTCGCCGACTTGCTTGATCGGACCGGCAGACAGATGCAGCTCGGACCTCTTTATCTCATGTCCGGCCTGCGCCATCGCTTCGACGATATCGCTGGTGGTGACCGAGCCGAACAGCTTGCCCTCTTCGCCTACCTTGCGTGCGATCTGTACCTGCACACCGTCAATGGTGCGAGCGCGTTCCTGCGCCACCGCCAGAGTTTCCGCATGTAGCCGTTCAAGCTCGAGTCGTTGGGCCTCGAACTTTTTCCGGTTCTCTTCGTTGGCAATCACCGCCTTGCCCTGCGGAATCAGGTAGTTGCGGGCGTAACCGGGCTTGACTTTAACCTCTTGTCCGAGGTCGCCCAGGTTCTGTACTTCATCCAGCAATATTACTTGCATACTTCATTCCCCTAAGACATGCGCGGTCCTGCGGGCTTGCCATCAGTGTCGCTCAATGACTGTCGCAGTAAGGCAGCAGAGCCAGGTAGCGTGCGTATTTGATGGCACGCGCCAATTGGCGCTGGTAGCGCGATTTCGTGCCGGTATTGCGGCTGGGGATAATCCTGCCGGTTTCCGAGATGTATCCCTTGAGGATCGCAAGATCTTTGTAATCGATCTCCTTGATTCCTTCGGCCGTAAAACGACAATACTTCTTGCGCCTGAAATAACGAGAAGACGGTCTATTCCCCCCGCCTTGCGGTGGTCTACCCCGGTTCATGGATTGCCCTCCTTTTCGATTTCCGCTTCTTCTTCGCTGGATTCTTCGGCCGAAGCTACCTCAGCGACATCGTCATCGGACCCAGAATCCTCGCCGGAGTCTCCATCTGTCGATTCGGTCGACCTGGATTCCTCCTGCGTCTCCTTGACCAGTGGCGAGGGCGTCGTAACCGCGGCGTTGCGTCGAATCGTCAGATAGCGTAACACAGCGTCGTTGAACTTGAAGGCAGACTCAAGCTCACGCAACGTTTCTAGCTTGCACTCAACGTTCATGAGCACGTAATGAGCCTTATGTGCTTTGTTTATCAGGTACGCAAGTTGGCGCCTTCCCCAATCTTCGAGGCGATGTACAGCACCCTCTTGGGACTCGATCATCGAGCGATAACGCTCGATCATCGCCGGCACTTGCTCGCTCTGGTCAGGGTGGACCAGAAGCACGATCTCGTAATGACGCACTGCGAAGCTCCTTATGGATAAAGCCTTCCAGATCGCACAGCGCTGGTAAGGCAAGGAGTTAAAGGCTGACAGCGGCAACCCGTGTCAGATAGGCGGCGCATTCTAAACCAATCAGCCCGCACTGCCAACCAACAGCTAGGTAGCAGCCGGAAAGCCGGGGCAGTAGCATAACTGAGCGTCAAAACCGCGCGCGCTACAGGCTGGGCGTCGAACGCTGGCGCAGTGCCTCATACAGGAATACCGCGGCGGCCACCGAGAGGTTAAGGCTCGGGGTAACCCCGCGCATCGGAATCCGCAGGAGCACATCGCAGTGCTCGCGGGTAAGGCGCCTCAGACCTTTGGCCTCCCCCCCGATAACGATCGCCAATGGGCCACGCAGATCAGCCTGGTACAAGTCGCTGTCGGCATCCGCGCTCGCGCCGGCCAACCAGATGCCGGCCTCTTTCAGCTGTCGTAACGTCCGCGACAAGTTGGCGACTTGGTATACCGGCAGTAATACGGCCGCCCCGCTCGCTGCCTGGTGTGCGCTCGCGGTCAGGGAAGCGCTGCGATCGCGCGACAGCACTACCGCGTGCACACCGGCTGCGTCGGCACTACGCAGACAGGCGCCAAGATTACGCGGATCCTGAACGCTGTCGAGCACTAACAGCAGCGGGGTCTGCTTGAGATCGGCTAAGAACCCCTCCAGGTGGTGCTCATCGAGCATCGGCGTAGAACGCAAGCGGCCGACCACGCCTTGGTGGTGCGTATCGCCGACTAACTCATCGAGGTGTGCGCGGGGTACGCGCCGCAGCTTGACACCGGCTAACCGTGCCGCCTGGACAATTTCTGCAACACGACGGTCACCTCGCTGCTCATTCAGCCAAACTGCATCCACGTGCTTGGGGTCGCGCTGCAGCGCCGTACGCACGGCATGCAAGCCACAGATAAGCTCTGTCTTCTCCCCGGTCATCGCCGTTTGCGTCGCCGCCGACCGCCCTGCAACGTGTTTTGAACAGGTTCCAGATCGATGCGTGCCTCTTGCGGATCTACCCGCACGATGCGCACCCGCAACGAATCGCCTAGGCGATAGGTCGTGCCTGTACGCGTGCCGACTAGTCGGTGTTTTACCGGATCGAAGTGGAAGTAATCATTGCCTAACGTGGTGACGTGCACCAACCCATCGACGTAGACCTGCGTCAACTCTACGAACACGCCGAAGTTGGTCACGCCAGTGACCAGCCCATCGAACTCCTCGCCGACGCGTTCCATCATATATTCTGCCTTGAGCCAACGTGCGACCTCTCGCGTAGCCTCATCGGCTCGACGCTCTGTCATGGAGCAATGCTCACCGAGCGCTTGCGCTTGTTCTTGCGACAGCTCGATGCGGGTATTTGCCAGAATGGCTTTTATCGCACGGTGCACTTGCAGATCAGGATAACGCCTGATCGGCGAGGTGAAATGGGTGTAGTGTTCGTAACCAAGAGCAAAATGGCCGATGTTGTCAGGACTGTACAGTGCCTGGCTCAGGCTGCGTAGCATCGCCATCTGAATCAAGCGCGAGTCCCGCCTCGACTGCAGCGAGCAAGTCTGCATAGTCCTGCGGTTTTGGATCGGCGCCGCCGGCGAGCGACAAGCCGAGCTCGCCGAGCAGTTCCCGCAAAGCGGCGAGTTTCTCCGCCGTCGGGCGTTCATGAATGCGAAAAGGGATAGGCATCTTTCGAGAACGCAGCAGTTCAGCGGCGCAGACATTCGCCGCGAGCATGCATTCTTCGATAAGGCGATGGGCTACGTTGCGTTCGACCGGCACAATCTCCTTAATCTTGCGATAGTCATCGAATATGAAGCGCGTCTCCGGCAACTCGAAGTCTACAGCGCCCCGTTGTACGCGCACGCGATGTAGCGCCGTAAACAATGCGTGCAGGCCCATCAGATGTGGAACCAGCTTGGCATAACGTTTCCGCAGTACACTATCCCCACCTACCAACGCCGCCACTTCAGTGTAGGTCAGGCGCGCCTGCGAGCGCATCACGCCTTCGTGAAAACGATAATCCCTAATCTTTCCGCGGCGTCCAATGTCTATCTCACATACCATACACAGTCGATCGACGTCGGGCTTGAGCGAGCACAGGTCATTGGACAAAATCTCGGGCAGCATCGGCACTACGCGATCGGGAAAGTACACAGAATTCCCACGCAGATACGCTTCGCGGTCGATGGCGTTGTCTGGTTTCACGTAGTGCGCCACATCGGCAATAGCCACAAACAGACGCCAGCCGTTGCTGTTGGGTTCGCAGTAGACGGCGTCATCAAAATCGCGCGCGTCCTCACCATCGATCGTCACCAGCGGCAATGTGCGCAAATCCAGGCGGCCTCGTTTTGCGCGATTGCTCACCGCGTTCCCCAACGTCGCGGCCTCGGTAACAACGTCGGGGGGCCACACGTGGGGGATCTGAAAGTTACGAATCGCCACCTCGATCTCGATGCCGGGGGCCATCGGCTCACCGAGCACTTCGATCACGCGCCCGACCGCCTGGGTACGTCG
>QKEI01000101.1 GCA_003251795.1 Candidatus Muproteobacteria bacterium | reverse complement strand
CAGGACGATGAGGCGGTTGTCGAGCGGGTCAGACCGCTTGCCCGACGTTTGGCATTAAGCAAAGACTGGGTCGATCCTCGCTACTACACGTGTGATGAGGAACAGGGGTTCGGCGTGCATCTGCTGCACGAAGAACCGGATCACACATTAGCCGTGTTCGCCCTCGCGTGGCTGCCAAACCGGGGAACGCCCGCACATGATCATGGGACCTGGGCCGTCGTGGCCGGCGTCGATGGTGATGAGAGGAACACCTTCTGGAAACGGCTCGATGACGGCTCGCGCTCCGGGTATGCAGAGCTCAAACATAACGGCGAACGCGTCTACGGTCCGGGTGAAGTGGTCTCGTTCTTGCCGAGCGAGATTCATACCGTGTGGAACCACACCGATGCGGTCACCTTGTCACTGCATACCTACGGCAAGCACATCAACTTCACAGGACGTTCTAAGTTCGATCCCGAGCGGCACGCCGTGACGCCTTATATCGTGAAGGAGGAGTAATCCTTCGTTCCGAAGCAGACACTATTTTCATCCTCTAGCCGAAGCACTGAAAACCGGCTGGAACATGCGACGGTATTGACTGGGTGTTAAGCTCGTGCTGCGCTTGAACAACCTGCGAAAGAAAGACATATCCTCATAGCCGGCTTCGACGCTGATCTCGTTTTGTCAGCCGGCCTCTTAACGTAGGATTCCCGAGAGGCGCGGATGCGCCAGGCGAGAGGCTCACCTTGCGTGAGCCACCGAAGCCCAAGCACTAGGTTATTGCCCTGCACAAAGGAGCACCACACCATTATCGATGGGTTAGCTAACTGAAGGTCGACCGTTTGTCGCGTCAGGGTGGCGATGCCTGGGACCGGCGTCTATATAGACTGAAGGCCTCTTGTTTTTTGAGGCTTCATTTCAATTAACGGAGACACGGACTAGTCGCGACGGTTGCTGGGAAGATGGGGTAGGTAGTAGTTGGAGGCCCCATACGATGGAAAGTCGCGATCCGTCCTGTTTCAGTCAGGCGCTCAGCGCTGCGTTTACGCGTAGCGGTAATCCCCCGATTCCCGATCGACTCGGCGAGCCCAGTGGGTGCAACACCTCCCAGGGTTTTCATCTAGCTCGTTGGCGCGAGTGGGTCCGAAAGCGTTTCGCTGCGCTGCAGAGACATCTTGTCGCGGCTAGGCATCGGCCCCGCATATGGGGTGATGAGAACCTAGGGTTCACCTTCGTCGAGCTGATGATCGCCTTGTGCATCGCCGGAGTATTGGCCGCCATCGCCTTACCCAGTTACCGGAATTACGTTATCGAGACCCGCATAACGGGCCGCGCCCAATTCATGGCTGAATCGATACACATGGCGCAGATACAAGCAATCGAGAGATATGAACCTGTCACCCTTTGCCCTAGCTTAAGCGACAGCGATTGCGACGGTACCTCCTGGCAAGACGGTTGGATCGTCTTTGTCGACAACGGAACGCCGGGGACCGTCGATGGAGACGATGAAATACTGCGCACCAGCCAGCGCTACGACGATAACGTTACGCTTAAAGTCACGGCGCCAGCAAACGCCGGGAACAACTATATACTGATTAGCCCTGATAAGATTGTTTCTGTCCACTGTGACGACTGTGATGCTGCACAGCGTACTTGGGTAGCGACGATGCTTTCTAAGATTTCGCCAATCAGCGAGGCGGTGGCGGCTCCGCCGGCTAACGATGGTGGTCCGAACAACAATAACAACAGCGGTAATGGCGGCTTTCAAAGCGGTTGTTCAGCTGAAGACGCTTCTAACAATATCAACTCCGAGAAGTGTAATGCGCCGCTCGGCATTTTTACCTTTTGCGCTGCCAGCCACCACGGTGAGTTTGGGCGTGAAATCAGCGTGTGGCGTTGGGGTGCCATGCGATTGACGAAAATCCGGTGTGATTAAAGTTGCCGGGCTGAAAACGTGCGCGCGGCACAGTTGAGATCCGAGCAAAGATCTCCTTGTCAGGTACTTCTATTGACTGCTCGCGGGGCAGAAGCGCGTTCGTTGAGGTAGGACACTAGGTGAGTGCTCAGATCGCGGGCATCGTCACCGACACCATCGATCAGACTTGACTTTCGACGTCGAAGGAACGGCATGCCCATCAGGTACATGCCGGGGGCATCGACTATGCCGCCGTCGTGACGGATACGTCCTTTGCGATCGAACACCGGCACCTGTAGCCACGAGTAATCGGGGCGGAAACCGGTGGCCCAGATGACGCTCTTGATCTGGCCATTGGCTAGGTCCATGGCGAGCGGCGGTGATGCGTCGACCTGCGTGGGTTCGAAGCGGTGGGGTGGATCGACTTGTCCGTCCAAGCCGTTGGCAGTCGCCCATTCATCGATAGTGTTGAGTAGTCGGTTCATCTTGAGGTCGGACAATGCGCACTGGTTCGGCAGTGAACCTGAGAACTGTCCTTTGCCATCCTGGATACCCGCGAGACGACCGATGAGCTTCACACCGATAGCGGTCAGCGAATTCAGGTCGACCGTTCGGCGGTCGTCGGAGCCTGCTAACTGCAACGACGGCACGTTTCGTGCGCGGTTGATGTCATCTACCTCGTCATAACGCTCATCGAGCACCCCAGCGGCGTCCATCCACCATTCGATGTCCCTGCCCCGGTACACTCGAGGCGCTCGGATGTGCTCACCCACCGCCAGAGTGACGGGGCGCCCCGAGCGGTGGATCTCCGCGGCGATCTGCGTGCCGGTGGCTGAGGCGCCGATCACAAGCACGCCACCTTCCTTCAGTTGATCTGGGTTGCGGTATTCAACCGGCGTCAGGCTGGCGATCGCCGAGGGCAACGCCTCGGCGATCGCAGGGACCTGTGGGATATTGCACGCTCCGGTTGCCAGCACGACAGTCTGGCATTGCCAATTGCCCTGATTAGTGACGACCTCATATCCGTCACTATGCTCACGCACCGATGTCACCTCGGTATGTGTGCGAACCGGTGCCGAGATTACATCGGCATAACGCTCGATGAAGGCTATGGTTTCGGGCATCGTGCGGTAACCGTCTGGATCATCGCCCTCGTAACCGAAGCCGGGTAAGCGGCTTTGCCAGTTGGGGGTGAGCAGCCGCAAGGAATCCCAGCGTTCGGTCTTCCAGGAATTAGCCACCTCACCGCGCTCGAGCACTACATGATCGATCGAGTGCTCCGCGAGGCAGCGGCTCATGGCGAGCCCAGCTTGGCCAGCTCCGATGACGACCGTCGTGGTGCGCACGGAGTCCTCCGTGTTATGGCGACGCAGGGTCTTACTTGACCTCAACCGTAACGTTCGT
>QKEI01000240.1 GCA_003251795.1 Candidatus Muproteobacteria bacterium | reverse complement strand
GCGCGCGATCTCGCCGAGGACCTCACCCAGGAGACGCTTTTGCGCGCGGAGCAGAACCGGTCATCCTTCCGCGGGCAAGCTGCGCTTCGCACCTGGCTCTTTGCGATCGCGATGAACGCCTGCCGAGACCATTTCCGAGCCAGCGCACGCAATGCGCCACGCTCCCTTGACCTCGCCCCGGCCGAGCGCCTGCCAGCGAACGAGGATCTGGAGCAGGCGCTTGCGCAGACCGAGATGGGGAGCTGCATTACCGGCTATCTGTTCCAGCTGCCCGAGCGCCAGCGCGAGGTTCTCGCGCTGCACGACATGGGCGGACTCGATCACGCAGAGATCAGCCGGCTACTCGGGATATCCGAGCCAAACGCGCGGGTCCTGCTGCACCGCGGGCGTACGGCGCTGCGCGCGCTGCTGGAAAAACACTGCGTTTTCACCTTCGACGACGCCGTACCCTGCGAGCCGCGACCCAAGTGCTGAGGGCAGCCGGGCCACTCAGGCTTGTTCACCGGTTTTGCTCGTCCCGCCCTTCAAACACTCACCGATCGCGGGGCTGCAGCCGCAGCCAGTCCCGCTTTCGGCCCGGCCTTGTGGTTGTTGACCGGTTTCACCCCCGTGACAGTGTTCGCCTTCGCCGGATGAGCATTCTTCCATCATCCCAGCCATCATGGGGCCGCAGGCTGTGAGCATCTTTCGCATCATCTGCTCCATCTTACCCGGCCCTTTCTTGCCCGCCCCACGCATCTCGCTGGTGGAGTTCTGCTGTTCAAGCGTCTCGCATGTCATGACGATTCTCCTGTGTCTGCTGTTTACGGTGACACCTAATTAGACGTTGCCCCTAGGGCACCTGTTACACCTGGCTAGGATGCCGCTAGATGCATGGGTCCGGTTGGTGTAACACCTACGCGCATGGCGCCGTCTAACAAGGTGAAGACCGACTTGTACTTGCTCTTACAGTGGCAAGGAGGTTGCGACGAAGAACTCAACAGCGGATTTTCCCCTTCAGGTTGGAGGTGTGAAGGGGACCTATCCGGCCGTGAGTCCTTCTTGAGATGACTGTCCCGTCAAATGCGTGTGCGCGAGGAGGCAGACCATGCCCATGCATCTGGAGCCGCGAGACGTTTCTTCTGACCTTGAGAACTTCCGCTCAGTGCTGATTGTCTCATGTCCCGTTTGCCCGCCGATGTGCCTGGCGATGGAGCAGAAGTCGCCGTTCATCGACTTCTTCAAGAGGGGCCTGAAGACAGGCGCTTTCGAAGACTACATCAAAGCAATTCGCGAACCGCTCGAACAGCGCGGTGTTCGAACCGGTGTGTACTCCGTTTACACACCGTCTCCGATGATGTGCCTTTGGCTGAAGTCACAACACAACCGATTGCAAAAGCGCGCCAGGAACTATGAGGCAGTGCTCGTATTGGGATGCGATTCTGCCACGTATACAGTGCGGAAAACCCTCAAGAATACCGACTGCCAAGTCATTCAAGGCATGCGGATGATCGGGGTCACAAACGCTACCGTGAAGGTCCGGTTTCCCTTGACGATTGACCTTGAGATGCATCCCGTGCCGAAGGAAGGCAAGGCGCCCCAGTACAAGCCCAACAGTAGGCGGGAGCAAGGAAATCGGGAAGACGGCGTCATAACGGAGAACGGGGTGTAACACCTACGCGCCCGGCGTCGTCTAAGGGGTAAACACCAAAGGGAGGCTGATGGCGCCGGAGGGTGCCGGCGCAGGCTGCGGGTGCGGGTAGTGGCACGCGATCTCGCGCCCCGTGGCAGACGAATAGCATGCGTGCCTTGAGAGGTCAGGGTATGAAAGCGAACGTTGGCAGAATCGATGGTGCGATTCGCATTGTGGTGGGCCTACTTCTTTTGAGTCTCGTATTCGTGCTAGGAGATGTGACCCGCTGGATCGGCCTGATCGGCGTGGTGCCGTTGGTCACCGGACTGACCCGGCGTTGTCCTGGGTATATCCCTTTCCGGATCGACACGCGCGAACAAACACTCGTAGGCGGGACTGGTCATTAGGGATGAATGTAACAGCCACGGGCACGGCATCGTCTAAAGGGCTGAACATACCTTTACAGTACTAAGGAGATAGCGATGAACAACTCAACAGCCGATTTCTCCCTTGAGGTTGAAGGCGTGAAAGGGGCCTGCCCGGCGGGCGAGGTCTATGCCAAGCAGAATATCGCCGAGAAGAAGGTACCCGTCTTTTCATGCGAGGGGCCTTGCATCCGGGGAGACATTGCCAGGCGCGCGGCGAACTTGGTGGCGCACGAAGTGCCGTCCTATGCGCGTGCCTGCCATGCCGAAACGTTCTTTGTGCCGCATTCCTCCATGGCCCGCTGGGTCAAGGAGGCCGAGAAGAGCGTCATGATCGATGGGTGTTTCCTGAAGTGTCATGGACGCGTACTCAATAAGCTCGTTGGTGAGGACAAGGTCGTTCACATTGATGCTTATCCGCTGTACAAGAAATACAGCGACGTCTTCTCGATGGATGACGTTCCCGAGGAGGAACGAAAAGCGGTAGCGCGGCAGGTAGCTGACAAGATTTTGACGACGTTGAAAGAAGAAGCCAGAGCCTGAAAATGCGCGCGTCGATGAGGTGATGCAATGTGCTTCGTCGGTATATAGGCCTCAGTTAAGTAATTAACAGGAGGTAAGCCATGGTCGAATACACCACGCAAGAAGCGGCGGAACCGATCGCGCCGGCAATCGGGTCACGCCCAGCCCCCAGAGCTATGTGCCCGATGGCCATGTGCAAGGGGATGACGGAAAGGCGGCCTTCCGGCTTGCTGTTGCTGGTACCGGCTGCCGTACTGATTATCGTAGGCGTGCTGATTTTCTTTGAGCCAGTAGTGCTAGTGTGGCTAATGGGTACCACCTTCGTACTATTGGGCCTTATGTTGCTCATGATGGCCCGCGTCATTCGCAGACTAGGCGTTCAGCCGGGAAACATGTAATCGCGCTCACGCAACGTGATGCCGCACTACCGTGGCTCTTTGATTTTTCGTCGGCATACGTATCATGGCGCCACGGTGGGCGTATCACTGGATCAATAGAATGTTACGATTGGTGAAATATGTCTCTTGGCTGCTGGTTCTCATGAACACGAGCTGCACAGCTGCGGAACCTTTGAGCGTCGTCGATCGTGTCGATCCGCAACGTTACATGGGCCGCTGGTACGAGATCGCAAGCTACCCAGCGTGGTTCCAACGCGGCTGCACGGCGACGACCGCGGACTATCGCCTGCTCGCAGATGGTAAGATCGAGGTCATCAATCGTTGCCGCAAGCACACACTCGACGGCCCG
>QKEI01000199.1 GCA_003251795.1 Candidatus Muproteobacteria bacterium | reverse complement strand
CCTAGTGCAAGGCCAGCCCGCAGCCGTGGTAGGTCTTGTCATTCAAGGTCACGATGACGGTACTCTCGAAACCTTCGCCGCTCATCGAATCCCGGCAGGTCTTGCCATCGATCTGCACCATGATCGTCGAGCCGTTGCCCTCGCTCTTGTAGAGCGTACGCCTGTTGGCCCGATCGACCTGGGGTTTAGGCGCGACGAACGAATAGCGGTCCTGGCCATAGTTGGTGATGAAACGCAGGTTACGCGCGTCAAGCTCCAGACGCCAACCGGGCTCGTTGCCTGTTGCCCAATAGTCTACGCTTCGTAACTTGGCATCCTCGATCACCGACCGGCGCCGGTTCTCGACACAGTGCGTAGTTACACTCCCAATCTGCAACAGCGCCTCGCGTCCCTTGTTCCAGTACGTTATCTCGCCGTTGGAGTATCGTGCACCCGAACCCGATCGCACATGGGGCAACCGTACGGTTTTGTCGGGCAGGAAAACCACCATCTCGTCCACTGTTGGGTCATATTGCACGACCATGCTGCTCTTATCTTCGCACTCGTAATAGAACGTGCGCAGCTGCCCGGCGTGGCCTGGCGACGCCTTCGGTGTGGTCGGATCGGCGACGGGATTGGTGGCGGTACAACCGCCAAGTGCGACAGCGCACGCGGCGCAAATGCGCACGCCAGCCATGGGTTGGCGAATGCGGCGACGCGGGATCACTCTAGACAAACTCTACGGCGCCCGGCATCCAGGGAATATCGGTGGCGCCGGGATCGTAACCGAGCTGCTTGATGAGCGTCGTCAACTGTCCGCGGTGGTGGGTCTGATGGTTGAACAGCTGTGTGACGAACACCCAGGCCGGTGCCCGTCGTGTCTTGCCGTCGAGCCGGCTCTTGAACTCGAACGGTTTGCCGAGCCAATCCTCACGCAGTGTGCTCGCCCAATCCAGAATGAACGCATCCATCTTCTCGCGCTCTACACGAAGCTCGCCAAAATCGGCGTAGATTTCCTCCCCGATCGGCGTCACCGGGAAAGGATGATCGGTGAAGCGCCAGAGCCATATGCGATCACCCCAGAGTAGGTGATTCAAGGTGCCGTGAATCGACTTGAAAAATGCTCCGAGATCGGTCTTGCGTTCCTCATCGGGAATCTCGGCACAGACGGCGTAAAGCTTGCCGTTCATCCAGCAATTGTATTCCGCCATGAGCTGATAATGGGTGGCTCGATGCACGGTCAGGTCTTTGCATAATGGTAGACCGCTTCAACTTTGTTGCCTTCTGGATCGCGCAAGAATGCAGCGTAGTATTGAGGATGATAATTTCGCAGTCCCGGCGAACCGTCGTCAGTTCCTCCGGCCGCAACCCCGGCGGCGTGGAACGCGTGAACCTGCTCGACGGACGCAGCCCGGAAGCACCAATGACGGCGGGGATCGGGAGATGCGTGCGGGGACTGATAGACGCTGAGGTACGTATGGTCGTCGTTATCCGGCTGGTTCCTTTCCCCAAAACCGATGGCATCGTCCCGCTCGAAGGCGACGACCGCTCGGAGAGCGGACATGATACCGAGGTAGAACGCTTTAACGCGCTCCAGGCACTGAACGGTGATCGAGACGTGATCAAGGAGCTGCATGGCGCTTATACGGGGGCCTGGCAATTACTTTGCACACCACACCATACGAAACACCGCCGCAGCGAATCTGTGTGCCTGTGCATATGACACATTAGCCGCTAATCCACAACGAAAAGTTTTGCGCCAACCGACGTAGACGAACGATGGGGTTCAGCATTGTCTGCAACCTGGTAGCTCATGCCGGGTTTAAGTATAAACTCACGACCATCCTTCAACTTGGTATGTAGCTCACCTTCCAAGCAGAAAAGAATATGCCCTTTGACACACCAATGATCGGCAAGGTAACCAGGTGCATATTCGATCAATCGCACGCGAATGCTGCCGAAGTTACGCGTGCGCCAATAGGCGACACCCACCTCACCTTCATGCTTGCTTGGTTCAATTGCAGACCAGTCGGTCGTTCCAAAGGGTATGTTGATCATCTGCATGTGATGTCCTCAGCGCCCTGACGCCCCACTTTATGGTGCACGGCGTTCACTTCGGTGTCTGCTGGCCTGGGGCTGGCGAGCGGCACCCGTCGCCGACGCGCGGACAAAAGCGGCTACCAGCGGAGGAAGCCGGTTCTTAAGAGCTAGGCGCTCCGGCTGAAACAGGGTGGCCAAGAAGAAAGGGTGGTCATCGAGCTCGACGGCACGAATCGCACCTGTAGCGTCCTTTGCGCCGGCACGCAACGGGCCTGATACGAGCGCATCTTGCAGCTCGGAGTTCAGGCCATAACTGCAGCGATAGCCCTCGGTCGATTCCTCACACCCGTAGATTGCGGCAATTCGTGAACCCGGAAGGAAGTGTACCGTTTCCGTTGCTTCCACAAGTGCACAGGCGAGGAGCGTTATAACAGGGCGACTTGCGCTTGGCGCGGTTTCGGCATGCTCAGCATCGGCCCAGTCCAGCATGTTGCGGGCGTACTCGATGATGGCATGCTGGAAACCTCCGCAGGTACCGAGGAAGGGCCGCCCATTCTCGCGGGCGAATCGAATTGCCCTTAACGCACCTTCCATGCTGCGGTAGGGGCTCGCCGGCACGCACCACAACCCATCGAAGTCAGCGACCCGCGAGAAATCTAGAATGTCTTCTGTCGGAACCCACTCGTACTTAACGGCGACGCCTAATGCGTCGCCGGCAAGTTGCAGAGCAGTAGGAATCGCTTGATGCGCCGGGACCGTCGGCCTGTAGTCGCCGATCAGGCCAATGCGAGTTGCAGCTGTCATTTCACGCTCTCTACCGCAGGCGAACCGCTGCTAGTTAGGCGCCCCTCCTTGGCCACGGGATAAAGAGGCGTAGCCCATCACCTAACTGTAGGGGTCATTTGTGGGCGATCGACTTTTCGGTAAACAAATAATCTTTCAGTTCTTTGGAGAATGTTGGATCTTCTCGGCGAATCCATTCCAATACCATGGCTGCGTGTTCTTTCTCTTCATCGCGGTTATGCGCCAAGATCGCTTTCAATTCGGGATCCTGACAGGCGTCTACCCGCTGGTTATACCAATCGATGGCTTCCAGCTCCTCCATGAGCGAGATGATCGCCCGATGCATATCCCTGGTTTCGGGGGACAGCTCTTCGATTGGTTCATGATAGCCTTCGTTTGCCATTCTCTATCTCCACCTTTGATTGAATTCCTGCCGAGTAGCTATTGCCATAGACGGACCGGACCTCAACGGCTAGACGATCAGTCCTTTTCCCCGCCTGCACGATGCTTAAGGGCAGCATAGATAAAGGCATTTGCCGGTGTGGCAATGCCGAACTCGCGCCCCAGTCGCACCACCGCACCCGCGAGCCAGTCGAGCTCAAGGCGATTGCCGCGCTCCAGGTCCTCATGCATGGACGACGTCATCTCGGGCGGTAGCGTGTCCGCGAACGCCAAGCGATTATCGACAAAGGCGTCATCGATAGCGATGCCCTGCGCGCGCGCCACCGCTGCGACTTCTGCCATAACCGCGCGCAACAGCGCGCGTGTGTCCGCGTCTGCGCGCAACACACCGATCGGTTTGCGCGTAACGCTGGTGACGCCGCTCAGGGCCACGAGAAAAACGAACTTCTCCCAAATCGCCTTCTCGATATTATCAGAAATCTCAGCATCGACACCGGCTTCGCGAAAGGCGTTCAACAACGTTTCGGCGCGCTTCGTGCGCGTACCATCGAGCTCGCCGAAGACAACGCGCGCCATTGTGCCGGTGTGTTTGATGACACCGGGTGCGGTGATGACGGCCGCGATGAAAGCGAGACCACCCATCACGTGCTCCAACCCGAGTTTCTCACTCAGCAGCGGCTCGGCATCGACACCGTTTTGCAGCGAAATCACCGCGGTGTCCTTGCCGATCAAGGGTCGGATCGCCTCGATGGCGCTCTCCGTGTCAGCAAGCTTGACGGTAAATAACACATAATCCACCGGACCGATCTCTTTCGGCTTGTCAGTGGCCTTGACGTGCTTCAAGTGAATGTTGCCTTTGGCGCTTTCCACTCTCAGCCCGTAACGACGAATCGCCGCCAAGTGCCCACCTCGGGCGATGAAACTGACGTCGAAATTCTTAGCAGCTAGGCGTCCGCCAAAGTATCCACCCACTCCGCCGGTGCCCATGACGGCGATCTTCATAAAACCTCCGGATGCGTTTGCGAATATCTCGTGTCCACAGGGCGTGCCACTATCACTTGGACTGCGACCCTAAGTGGCGCGCTAAAAATGCCAGCGTGCGTGGCCACGAGGCTTGCTGGGCGACCTCGCGGTAACGCTGCGCGTTGGTAAAATCCATGAAACCATGCCCCGCGTTTTCATAGGCGTGAAACTCGTGCTCCTTGCCGCAGCGGGTCAATTCCTCGTCGAGCTTTCGCATATCTTCCGGCGAAGGGTTGGTATCCTCTGCGCCGAAATGAAACAGCAACGGACAGCCGATCTCGC
>QKEI01000215.1 GCA_003251795.1 Candidatus Muproteobacteria bacterium | reverse complement strand
AGTAACTTGCGCGCGACAATGCCCATGCGCGCGAGCTCATCGGCTGCTTGCTGCAGGAACTGGCCCTCGCTCTCATGCTCGCGGGCCACCACATAACGGGCGAATAGCGTGGTCAGCGGACTGAGTGGGCGCACTCGTGCTGTACCGATGCTCATGGGAAAACCGCCGATCTCGAGTGTCATACCGCTCATTTGACGCGCGTCACGTACACGTGCCTGCGGTAGACGCAACACCAACCTCGTGCGTCGAGAGAGGTGCAAGAGCTGCTGCGCCCCCTCGCCTGGACGTTGCCAGCCATGTCCCGATTCAGCGCCGTGAATCAGGTGGATGCCCACCTGATCTTCCGTGTACAACCACGGCAGTGCGCGCAACAACGCCTGCGACAGGGCATGGGCATGATCGACGGGCAGATGCCGACAATCGATGGCGAACGCCAGGTCGACTATATCATCTGGCACGTTCACCGCGACCTTATCGTTGTCTTCCGACCAGTACATAACGCTTCGTGTTCAGCGCCGCTGTGCAAAATCGACAGCGGCGGTGAAGGCCGCCTCCAGCCGGTCCTCCCAGTTCTCAGGGGTGTCCGGGAAAGCAGGTTTGATGTCCATGCGTAAGAATCGTTCCCCTTCACTCGCCGCTCGCTGCACGAGCTCGAGCAGCTGGGCAAACGATTCGATATCGTGGTGTTGCAGCAGGACCTCGCTAAGCCAAAGCATCGACGACCTTTATGCGGATTCAGGTTTGGCGAACGTACCGACGATGCGGTCATAGTAACGCGCGCGATAAAGCAAGCGTTCGCGATGGCCTGCAGGGTCGTTCACAAATGCAGTCCGACTGTGCAGCACATTGTTGCAAATAACACCCTGTCCGGATTCCAGGCGATGGTGGAACACGTAGCGGCTACTACCAGTTAGCAGATTCTCCAGAAAACGAACAGCGGTCGCGGTCGCCGCATCCGCTTTCCAGCGTATATATTGCCGGCGTGCGCTGTAGCGCATATGCAGGCTCGCGGTTGCATCATCGACCGCGAACACCGGTCCAGTGCAAGCGCTACGGACCTCTTCGCCTGCTTGTACGTTTGCCGGGATATGCATGGCATCGAGCTGCATGAGGGCGCGTACGTGGTCCGCGTTCTGGTTACGCAACAACAGGTAGACGATCTCGGGATCCAGCAATGCGTTGTCTCCCCCATGCGCCGCTGCACTTGCGCAATGGAGAATGAACGCGCGTATGCGTTGTGCCGGAGGATTGTAGTAACCATCGGTGTGCCAGTTGAGGGCGCGGTTGCTGTAGGGAACGTACTCGTGATGCTGGCCCGCAGGCATTACGCGTACCGAGCTAATACTGTCCGCATCGGCACATAGGTTGCTGTCCATATGGCGCAGCCCAAGTTGCTCACCGAGAGCTTGCACGCGTTTCTTGTCATACGCGTACTTCGCTGCGCAGACGTAGATCGCCATATTCGTCTTGCGACAGCGTTCAATGATCGCATCGCGCTCCGCGCGGCTAAGTGCGCTGGGATCGCGAATCTCAACGATCAATTGCTCAGCGTTTGCTGGGTAATGCTCAAGTTTGCTGCTAAGCCAGCGTTGATAGCTGTCGTCGCGGCTGAGATCAAAGGGACTGGCAGGTGCGTGAGGCGGTACCGCCGTTATCAACGCGCTTGCCGGGTTTACATCGATCATGGCGAGGTGTTGAGACATTCCATGGCTACGCTGCCAGCACTTTTGCTGGGTAGGTTACAATGTAGCGTGTTTGTTTTTTGCGCGCACGCCTCTACCGCTTGTGCCGATTGTCGTCAACCCAAGCGGCACACCTTGTCGTGACGCATGTCAGCCGCGACAAGTACATGAATTTAAGCGTCGATAAACCGTGACAATGACATAGGTCGCCGATACCTTGACGTGTTCGCTATCTCTTTCGGGGTAGTGGGCGCTGATCGCCGCCCCCCAATCAGTGTGATATTTTGCTTGGGAAACGCACTTAAAATTCCATTAGCAACGGCTAATAAAGCTTCTTCACCAACGGTTTGCGCGCGCCGCCTGAAGGTGGCACGCGCGGTACCGATCTTTTGAGGAGACTCGCATCATGGCGAACAAGCACCATCCCACCCCGATGCTCGATGAGCTTGAGAATGGTCCCTGGCCGAGCTTCATCTCGGGAATCAAGCGCCTGCGCGACCAACACCCAGACGCGCGCATCCGCGGCATCAACAACGACCTGCTGGGACAGCTCGAGCATTCTTATGAAACGCGTAAGGGTTACTGGAAGGGCGGGACGGTCAGTGTATACGGCTATGGCGGCGGTATCATTCCGCGCTTCTCCGAGGTGGGCAAGCAGTTTCCCGAATCCAAAGAGTTTCACACGCTGAGGGTGCAACCGCCTGCAGGCAACTTCTATACCACCGAGGTGCTGCGCCAGTTGGCAGACAGTTGGGAGAAGTGGGGCTCAGGATTGGTCACCTTCCACGGCCAGACCGGGAACATCATGTTTATCGGCGCGACCACAGAAAACACCCAGCACTTCTTCGATGAGATCAACAGTTACGGTTTCGATCTAGGGGGTGCCGGACCGTGCGTACGTACCGCGCAGTCATGCGTAGGTTCTGCTCGCTGTGAGCAGTCTTGCGCCAATGAACACAAGATCCATCGTGCTTTGGTAAACAACTTTACCGACGATGTACATCGACCCGCTTTGCCCTACAAATTCAAGTTCAAGGTTTCTGGATGTCCGAACGATTGCATGAACTCGATCGAGCGAGCCGATTTCGCGGTCATCGGGACCTGGCGCGACGCGATTAAGGTCGACCAGAACGAGGTCAAGGCCTATGTCGGCCGCAAGGGTCGTAAGTACGTCATCGACAACATCATTACCCGTTGTCCGACCAATTGTATGTCGCTCAATGATGATGACACCCTGGCCATTGATGACCGCAATTGCGTGAAATGCATGCACTGCCTGAATGTAATGAACCGAGCGCTGTCGCCGGGTGACGACAAAGGAGTCAGTATATTGATCGGCGGCAAGCGTACGCTCAAGATCGGTGATCTCATGGGTACCGTGATCGTGCCGTTTATGAAGTTGGACGGCGAAGAAGATTACGAGAAGATCAAGCAGCTTGCTGAGAACACCATCGACTTTTGGGCGGAGAACGGCCTCGAGCACGAGCGCATCGGTGAGATGATCGAGCGTATCGGTCTGGTTAACTTTCTCGAAGGCATCGGCGCGGATGTTGATCCCAATATGATCATGCATCCGCGCGAAAGTTCCTACGTGCGCATGGATGGCTGGGATGAAGAAGCCGAGAAATGGTTCCGTCGTAGGATGGAGCAGAAACAGTCAGCGGCAACCGGCTCCTAAACTAACGGTTATCACGCGTGCAAAGATTTTCGGAGGTCTAGATGGCAGAAGCCAAGGCGAAACCGCGCACCCCCATCGAGTCAGGATGTCCCGACGGGTTTCAATATATGCATCCTGTGATGCTGAAGAATTTCGGCCAATGGAAGTATCATGAGCACCCGCGGCCCGGCGTTTTGCGCCACATCGCCCACAGCGGCGATGAGATCTGGACGGTCAAGGCCGGAACCCAACGCATACTCGACGTCTTTACGGTACGCAAGCTGTGTGACATCGGCGACAAGTACGCCGATGGCCACGTGCGTTTCACGATTCGCAGCAACATAGAATATATGGTTTCCGACCAGACCAAGGTCGAGCCCCTGATCAAGGCCCTTGAGGACGCTGGTTTCGTGGTTGGCGGTACCGCCAACTCCGTGGCCATGATTTCGCATACGCAGGGATGGTTACATTGTGACATTCCGGGTACCGACGCCTCCGGTGTCGTTAAGGCCATGATGGACGAGCTGGTGGATGAATTTCGCAACTGCCGTATGCCCAACCGCGTGCACATCACGACCTCATGTTGTCAGATCAACTGCGGGGGACAGGGCGATATCGCCATCAACATACAACATACCAAGCCTCCCAAGATCAACCATGATCTCGTGGCCAACGTATGTGAGCGCCCATCAGTGGTCGCGCGTTGCCCAGTAGCGGCGATCCGCCCGGCGCAGGTGAATGGCAAGCCGTCGCTCGAGGTCGATGAGAAAAAATGCATCTGTTGCGGAGCGTGCTACCCGCCGTGCCCACCGATGCAGATCAACGATCCGGAGCACTCCAAGCTTGCCGTCTGGGTAGGGGGGAATCACTCTAATGCCCGCAGCAAGCCGAGTTTCCAGAAGTTAGTCGCCGCCGGTATCCCCAACAACCCGCCACGTTGGCCCGAGGCAACGGCCATCGTCAAACGTATCCTCAAGGCCTACCAACAGGATGCGAAGGACTGGGAGCGCATGAACGATTGGATCGATCGCATCGGCTGGCCGCGTTTCTTTGAGCTTACCAATCTGCCGTTCACGAAATATCATGTGGACAACTGGCGCGGCTCACGCAAGAGTCTGAACGCGTCTGCACATATGCGCTTCTAGGGTTGCGACGGAGCTCTGCATGAAGTTTGGCATAGTGGTCAACGAAGGTCCTTATACGCACCAGGCGGCGGATACCGCTTATCAGTTCACCAAGGCGGCGCTCGAGAAAGGCCACGAGATTGTGCGTGTGTTTTTCTACCATGACGGTGTAAACAACGGCACGCGTCTGACCACGCCACCGCAGGATGAACGCAATATCGTCAAGCGTTGGAGCGAGCTGGCACAGCAACATAAACTCGACCTAGTCGTGTGCGTCGCGGCGGCACAGCGCCGCGGGATCGTTGACCGCGACGAGGCGAAACGCCACGGCAAAGATGCCGATAACATCGCTGCGGGTTTTCGCATCTCCGGGTTGGGCCAGCTCATCGAAGCTGGTGTGCTCGCCGATCGCTTGGTTGCCTTTGGCGATTAGGAGGATTCAGTGGCCGACGAGACGATGGAGGAGGGCGGCAACCCGACTGGGGTGGTGAAGAAGTTCATGTACGTTAATCGGCGTGCGCCCTATGGTACCGTCTATCCGCTGGAAGGCCTGGAGGTCGTGCTCATTGGCGCCGCCTTTGAGCAGGACGTTAGCATGGCGTTTGTCGACGACGGCGTGTACCAGCTTAAGAAGGGCCAGGATACCGCAGAAACGGGTATGAAGAATTTTTCGCCCGCATATCGGGCGCTCGAGATGTACGATGTGGAGAAGCTTTATGCGGAAAAGGAGTCGCTAGAGGCGCGTGGCCTGACGCAAGACGACCTGCTGGTATCAGTGGAGGTGCTGAGCACAGCCGAGTTGACTGAGCTCATGGAACAACAAGACGTGATCCTCAATTATTAGGAGACGATCTTGCTACTGCATACCGTCAATAAATCACCGTTCGAGAAAGGTAGTCTCGATACTTGTCTACGGCTAGCCAAGCAGGGCAGCACCATCCTGTTGATCGAAGATGCGGTCTACGCGGCGATGCAGGGTACGGTGATCGAGAGCAAGATTAGCGAAGCCATGAAGCGCTATAGTGTGTATGCGCTGCAGTCGGATCTGAAGGCCCGCGGTCTCGACGAGGACAGGCTGTTAAACGGCATCAAGGTCGTCGACTACGGTGGTTTTGTCGATCTGGTGGCCGAGCATGATACGGTGCAGTCATGGTTTTAGTTACTTAGATGATGATCGGGAGATGGCAATATGGCGCTAGAGATTAATGGAAAGGTTATCGAGACAGATGAGGAAGGCTATATCCAGAATCTGAATGATTGGAGCCCGGAGGTGGCGGAGAAGATGGCCGGGGAAGACGGCTGTGAGCTTTCCGATAACCACTGGGAAGTGATTAACTTCCTGCGCAACTATTATCAGGAGTACCAGATTGCTCCGGCCGTTCGGGTACTGACTAAGGCGATTGGCAAGAAGCTCGGGCCGGAAAAGGGTAACAGCAAATACCTGTATGAGCTGTTTCCCTATGGTCCCGCCAAGCAGGCGTGTAAGTACGCGGGTCTGCCCAAGCCGACGGGCTGCGTCTGACTTCCGGGGGGACGCCGACCCCCGTATTACAGCCACAGGGCAAGGCGGCGAACGATGCCAGTCGTAACACTCGTGTATGCGGCTCTGTTTTACCTCGCGACCATAATACTGATAGGTGGTCTGGCCTATCGGATTCAACGCTACGCGCGAACGCCGCAACCGCTGAAGATTCCTACGACCCCCGCGCCCACCACCCGTATAGGGGTGGTGCTTCGCATGCTCCGCGAAGTCGTATTCTTTGCGAGCCTGTTTAAGGCCAATAAGTGGACCTGGCTGTTCGGTTGGATCTTTCACTTCGCGCTGTTGCTAGTGCTGTTGCGGCACTTGCGCTACTTCACCGAGCCGGTCTGGGGTTGGGTGGTGTGGTTGCAGCCCTGGGGTGTTTATGCCGGCTATGCCATGATACTTGGACTGCTTGGCCTGTGGGCGCGGCGCTTCTTAGTTGACCGCGTGCGTTACATATCGGCACCTTCCGATCACCTGATGCTGACGTTGCTAGTGGCGATCGCCGGCAGCGGTCTGGCAATGAAATATGTTTGGCACACGGATATTGTCGCTTTGAAGGCTTTTGTCCTGGGTCTGATCTACTTTGATTGGCAACCCTTGCCGGCAGACCCGCTGCTATTGATTCATCTGCTGCTGGTGATCGGGCTCGTCATGATCTTTCCTTTTAGCAAGCTGTTGCACGCCCCGGGCATGTTTTTCAGTCCGACGCGCTACCAGGTCGATGACCCACGCGAACGCCGCCACGTGGCACGTTTTGCACAAGCGGCAGGCCGGTTAGCGGAGTAGGAAAAACATGGCACAACAAGCCAAATTCGATGTGCCCAAGCTCAGGGAATATCCCATCGTTCCGCGTGTGCGCGAAGGGGCCATGCAACACAGCAAACCGTTCGTGGCCAAGCCTGAGTTTCAGCAGCCGCTCGGTTTCCCCGGCGAACTGGTGGATAACTGGAAGGAAGTGGCGCTCGGTAAGATGGGAGAGTTACTCAATAAGTACCGTTCGGTGCAGGTGTTTCTCGACATCTGCGTCAAATGTGGTGCCTGCACGGACAAGTGTCATTATTACCTGGGCACCGCAGATCCGAAGAATATGCCGGTAGCGCGCCAAGACCTGTTGCGCAACGTTTACCGTCGCTACTTCACGTTCACCGGTAAGTATCTTCCCAAGCTCGTCGGCGCCGTCGATCTCACGCAAGACGTGCTGGAGGATTGGTACCGCTACTACCACCAATGTTCCGAGTGTCGCCGTTGCTCCGTGTTTTGCCCCTATGGCATCGACACGGCAGAGATCACCATGGCCGGACGCGAGATTCTCGACAGTGTCGGCATCGGGCAGAAGTACACCAACGAGATCATTGGCAAGGTATTCAAGATCGGCAACAACCTGGGCCTACCCGAGCCAGCGCTGGCGGATACCTTGCAAGGGCTGGAAGAAGAAGTGAAAGCCGACGTTGGTGTAGACGTACGCTTCCCGCTCGACGAGAAAGGCGCCGAAGTCTTGTTGGTGACGCCGTCGGCTGACTTTTTCGCCGAGCCGCATGTCGATGGACTGATCGGCTACGCCAAGGTATTGCACCAGGCCGGCATCAGCTGGACCTTGAGCTCTTACGCCTCAGAGGCGGCGAACTTCGGCATCTTCAGCGGCAACTATGAGAACATGCAGAAGGTGGCGCAACGTATTCGTGATGCTGCGCTCGATCTCGGGGTCAAGCGCATCGTCGTCGGAGAATGCGGTCATGCTTGGCGGGTGGCGTACAGTTTCTGGAACACCCTGATCGGGCCCTTTGATTTCCTCGATCCGAAGTATCCCGCTCCCCAGCACATCTGCGAGCTGACGTATGATCTCATCCGCCAAGGTGCGTTGCGATTCAAACGGGAGGCGAACGACCATCGCGTGCTAACGTTTCACGATTCCTGCAATGTCTCGCGCGGCTCACGTATGGGGAGCACACCCGGCGGCCAGTTCGAAATCCCTCGCGAAATCATCAAGGCATGCTGCAATCATTTTTACGATATGGCCCCCGAGACCATCGGCGAGAGCACTTTTTGCTGTGGCGGCGGCGGTGGGTTGCTGACGGATGATCTGCTCGAGCTGCGCGTAAAGGGCGCGCTGCCACGCATGGAAGCCCTGAAACGCGTCGTCGATGAGCACGGTGTTACCCACATGGCAGCGATCTGCGCTATCTGCAAGAGTCAGTTCAGCAAGGTGATGCCGTACTACGGTTTTGAGATGGACATGATCATCAGCCTGCATCAACTGGTCGGCGATGCCCTGGACTGGGGCGCTACAGCGGCGCACTGACGTACGGCTGTAAGCTTTTTCACATTTGGCGTTACAGGAGTTGGATTCATGGCGACTTCCCCGGAAGCAACGAAGAAAGCATTGACGTTTCGCAAGTTTCGCGACGGCGAACATACCTACTCGAGCTATCAGCAGGCCATCTTCGAGGCCGATCATTCACACAAGTGTCCGGTATATGTGCATCGCACGCCACCGTGTCAGGGTAGTTGCCCATCCGGCGAGGATATACGCGGCTGGCTGCAGATCGTGCGTGGTATCGAGAAACCGCCCAAGGACATGAGTTGGCAGGAGTATGCCTTCCGGCGGGCGACAGAGGCGAATCCGTTTCCGGCCATCATGGGGCGCGTGTGTCCGGCACCGTGCGAAGACGGCTGTAATCGCAACAATGTCGAGGACTACGTGGGGATCAATTCAGTCGAACAGTTCATCGGCGACACGGCGCTCAAGGAAAACTTCAGCTACGCTGCCGCGCCACCCCTGAGTGGTAAACGGGTCGCCATTGTCGGTGGTGGACCCGCCGGACTATCGGCTGCCTATCAGTTGCGGCGTAAAGGGCATGCCTCGACGATCTTTGATGATCACGATGCACTCGGCGGCATGATGCGTTACGGCATCCCGGGTTATCGCACACCGCGCGAGGAGGTGTTGGATCGCGAGGTGCAACGCATTCTTGACCTGGGTGACATCGAAGTACGTCTCAACACGCGCATCGGCAAAGACGTGAGCATAGAGGAGCTGGAGCGCGAATATGACGCCGTCCTGTGGACAATCGGGTGTCAGCGCGGCCGAGCACTGCCGGTCGCCGGCGGCGACGCGCCTAATTGTGTAACCGGAGTCGAATTTCTCGAGGCCTTCAACACGGGGCGACTCAAAGTGACCTCGGGCAAGGTGGTCTGCGTCGGTGGCGGTGACACTTCGATCGACGTGGTGTCGGTAGCCAGACGTCTCGGCGGCGTCAAGAAGGTTCATCCCAAGGAACGCCCCGAGCTTGTGGTGCGCGGTTTCGTAGCCCATGACTCTGCATTCACGGCCGCGCGCGAGGGTGCCGAGGTGACCTTGACCTCGCTCTTTCCCAAGTCGGAAATGACTGCCGCCGAGCACGAGGTCGAGGACGCCCTCAAGGAAGGTGTGACTATTATCGATGGCGTGATGCCCACTGAAGTGGTGCTCGCGGAGGATGGGCGCGCGCGTGCGCTGAAGATGGCGCAGTGCGATATGGTTAAAGGTCAGCCCGTTGCTAAGGAGGGTACCGAGTTTACGCTCGAGGCTGACCTGATCGTTTCGGCAATCGGCCAGGCGGGCGACCTCTCGGGCCTAGAGCAATTGGACAACGGTCGCGGGTTGATCGATGCAGATCGCTTTTATCAGGTAAAAGATAAGCCCGGTCATTTTGTCGCCGGCGATATCGTTCGCCCGCACCTGTTGACCACTGCCATCGGCCAGGGCTCGATTGCGGCCGATAGCATCGATCACTACTTGGTGCACGAGGCGCTGGTTACCCGTCCGCGGGTGGACGTGCACCACTTTGATCTGCTGGACAAGTTACGCGAGGTCGGGCTTGAGCCGGAGTCCTATGACCACAGCCAGGCATGGGGTACCTCGGACCGCAAGTTCGCCGTGCACAACTACGAGGATCGCTCGGCCTTCGAGATCATCGCCACGGATCACATGTTCTTGGCGCATTTCGACTATACGCCTCGTAACAAACGGGCAACCATCGGTCCGGCGGCCGACCAGGTGCTCGGCCATTTCCAGGAGCGCGTTGTCGGCTTCAGCGACGAGCAGGCCATCGCCGAGGCCAAACGTTGCATGAGCTGCGGTATGTGTTTCGAATGCGATAACTGTGTCGTTTTTTGTCCGCAAGATGCGGTCTATCGCGTGAAAAAGG
The DNA here is from genome assembly GCA_003251795.1 of Candidatus Muproteobacteria bacterium. Lineage (GTDB taxonomy): Bacteria > Pseudomonadota > Gammaproteobacteria > Acidiferrobacterales > SPGG2 > SZUA-472. The sequence continues at coordinate 2,202 of QKEI01000215.1, read as the reverse complement.
ACGAGGCTACCATGGGTCGCTATGTTGCGACCGACTACACGCGCTGTATCGGTTGTCACATCTGCGCTGACGTGTGTCCCACCGGCTACATCGATATGGGCATGGGTGAGTAGTGGTATGGGCAAGGTGCTACGGCGCACAGCTCTAATGTTGTTCGCTGCGTTTTCCGTGGCAGCGGCCGCGGCCGATAGCCGGGTGCCGCTGCCTGATCTGCCACGGGCGCGCCACCAGGTCAGCGCGACGCAGGGATGTGTCGAGCCGACCGAGGTCATGCGTAAGAATCATATGAAGTTTCTTTTGCATCAACGCGACGATACCGTGCACGAAGGAGTACGTACAAAGAAACATAGCCTGGTCGAGTGTATAAACTGTCACAGCAGTGACGACCGAGACGGCAAGCCGATAGCGATCAATGCACCGGACCAGTTCTGCCAAAGTTGCCACGCCTATGCCGGGGTACAAATGGATTGCTTCCAGTGTCATGCCACAAAACCGGGATCATGATTAATACGTCCGAGCCGGTCAATCGGGATCGTCGTGAGTTTATCGGCAAGGCGGCGGCCAGTGTGGCATTGCTTGCTTTAGCGCCGGGGGTGAAGTTGGTTGATCTCGTTTTTGCGCGCCCCCCCGACCAGCCTGTGAGCAATGCCATGCGTTGGGGAATGCTGATCGACAGCAGCAAGTGTGCCCAGGGCTGTGATGCCTGTGTGCGCGCCTGCGATGAGGAGTTCGGGCTCGAGCGCTCCGCGCGCCGCGAGCTCGACGCGCACTACATCCGTAAGCTCGATGTACGCGACGAGCAGACGGGCAGGATGTTCTCCTTGCCGATGTTGTGCCAGCACTGTGAGCATCCACCCTGCGTTGACGTGTGTCCTACCGGAGCCTCCTTCAAACGTGCCGATGGTATCGTATTGGTGGACAAGCACATCTGCATCGGTTGTCGTTACTGCATGATGGCCTGCCCCTATAAGGCGCGTTCCTTCATTCACGAAGCACTGCACAACCAGAAACCGTATGCGCCGCGCGGTATCGGCACCGTGGAGAGTTGCACCTTTTGCGTGCACCGCGTCGATCGTGGCGGTACACCGGCCTGTGTCGAAGCCTGTGCCGCTGCCGGCCATGATGCGATGGTGTTCGGTGATCTCAACGATGCTGGCAGCGATATCGCCCAGCGCGAGCGGGCGACGTCGAGCCAGCAAGTGCGTGCGGACCTTGGTCTTAATACGGCGGTGAGGTATGAGGGAATATGAGCATGGGCTCGTCAGTGGTCACCGCGCGGCTCCGGCGTTACGCCCTTATCGCCCGCGCCACGGAGCCGCCCGACGAGCCATCCATGGCTCGGCGGGCGGGCGGGACATCCCTGTCCCTGCCCCCTACAGGGCTTTGCCCGTGGCGCCGGCGGAGCTTCACGAGTCGCCTTGCGGTGACACTGACGAGCTCTGGTTGGGGTTTAGTTGAGATAGATGTATGAATGTTGAGTATCGCACGATTGAGGGACGCAGCGCGGGCTACTATGGTCTGCTCGTTCTGCTCGGCGTGCTGGTGGCATTGGGGCTGGCGGCTGCTCACTATATGGAGACGGAGGGTCACCGGGTCACCGGCATGAACAATCAGATCGTGTGGGGTATGCCGCACGTGTTTGCCGTATTTCTAATTGTCGCCGCCTCGGGTGTGTTAAACGTTGCGTCTATCGCCTCGGTATTCGGCAAGGCGATGTACTATCCGTTGGCACGCCTCTCGGGATTGCTGGCAATCACCTTGTTGATTGGCGGCTTGGCCATTCTCGTCCTCGATCTCGGCCGAGCCGACCGGCTGATCGTCGCCATGACCTACTACAACTTCAAGTCCATCTTCGCCTGGAACATCTTTCTGTACACGGGGTTTCTCGGCATCGTCGCCGTTTACCTGTGGATGATGTTCGAACGGCGCATGAACCGTTACAGCAAGCCGGTGGGTTATTTCGCCTTTGCCTGGCGCCTCATATTGACAACCGGTACCGGCTCGATCTTCGGTTTCCTGGTGGCGCGCCAGGCCTATGACGCTGCCATCATGGCACCGATGTTTATCGTCATGTCGTTCTCCTTTGGCACGGCAATCTTTCTGTTGATACTGCTGGCGCTGTATCGCGGAACCGGACGCGCCCTGGGCGATGTCGTTGTTGCGCGATTGCGAAATCTGCTTGGCATTTTCGTAATGGCCGTG
>QKEI01000284.1 GCA_003251795.1 Candidatus Muproteobacteria bacterium | reverse complement strand
GTCAAGCGCCTCGGTGAGCTTGAGGCGCAACGCAAGCAGGCCCAGATACAAGCCCAGGAGTTGCAGAGCCGACGCAACGCCAGTGCCAAAGAGATCGGCAAGGCCAAGGCGGCGGGGCAGGACACGGCAGCGCTGGTGGCTGCCGTGGCTCATCTGGGCGATGACCTCAAAGCGGCAGAAGATGGCCTGGAGCAGGTGCAGCAGCAGCTCAACGAAATACTGCTCGACATTCCCAATCTGCCCCATGAGAGCGTGCCGCGGGGACGCGACGAGCGCGACAACGTCGAGCTGCGGCGCTGGGGAAAGGCCACCGAGTTCGATTTTGCGCCGAAGGATCATGTCGACCTGGGCGCCGCACTGGACATGCTGGATTTTGAAACGGCAGCCAAACTCGCGGGCGCGCGCTTCGTCACCATCTACGGCCCACTCGCTCGTCTGCATCGTGCGCTCACGCAGTTCATGCTGGACTTGCACACACGCGAGCACGGCTATACCGAGATCTATGTGCCTTACATGGTCAACGCCGACAGCCTGCGCGGAACGGGTCAGCTACCGAAATTTGAGCAGGACTTGTTCGGCATCAAGGGCGACCAGGGATTCTTTCTGATCCCGACAGCTGAGGTGCCGGTTACCAACGTCGTACGCGATCAGATCCTTGAGGCCGCTACGTTGCCGCGCAAGTACGTGGCGCACACGCCGTGTTTTCGCAGCGAGGCCGGTTCTTACGGCAAGGACACGCGCGGCATGATTCGCCAGCACCAGTTCGAAAAGGTCGAGCTCGTGCATATTGCGCGCCCGCAAGATTCCTATGGTGCGCTGGAGGATCTCACCGGTCACGCGGAAAGGGTATGTTGGGGTTACCCTATCGGGTGGTTGTCCTGTGTACCGGCGATATGGGTTTCGCCGCTGCCAAGACCTACGACATCGAGGTATGGTTGCCGGGACAGCAGCGTTTCCGCGAAATCTCATCGTGCAGTAACTTCGAGGACTTCCAGGCACGGCGTATGCAGGCGCGTTGGCGTAACCCCGAGACCGGCAAGCCAGAACTTGTGCATACTTTGAATGGCTCGGCGCTCGCGGTAGGCCGGGCATTGGTGGCGGTGATGGAGAACTACCAGGATGCCCAGGGTCGAATCGGTGTCCCCGAAGCCCTGCGTCCGTACATGGCGGGCACGGAGATGTTAATTCCGTGATTGGTGATTAGTAATTGGTGAAAACAAAAGGCCCCGAACGGGGCCTTTTTTATGCTAATTACCAGTCACGAATCACGATGTGCATGGACGCACAAGTGCCAGCGGCTTACGGCTTCCATGCCTACCGCCGCACTCGCACATCCTTGTGCATCGCAAGCGCACGACTCCAGGGACGGAGGAGGTAGGGCAACGCAGGGAGCGGTTGCCGAGGACGCACAAGAGCGGCCGAATCACCGCATTTCAGTCCTCGCCGCCGAATATCCCCAGGATCTGCAACAGGCTGGTGAACAGATTGTAGATAGCGATGTAAAGCGTGATCGTTGCCATGATGTAATTGGTCTCGCCACCGTGCACCATGGCGCTGGTTTGGTACAGGATCAGGCCGCACATCAAGAGTATGAACACCGAGGAAACAGCAAGCGCCAGCGCTGGCATTGCTAGAAAGATATTGGCGACGGCCGCGAGAAACGCTACCAGAATGCCAGCCATCAGGAACCCGCCCATATAGCTGAAATCCTTGCGCGTGCTCAACGCGTACCCGGATAGGCCGAGGAAGATAACACCAGTCGCGCCCATCGCATAAGCCACGAGCTGAGCCCCGTTGCTGAACGTAGTGATATAGATGTTCAGAATCGGTCCAAGCGTGTAACCCATAAAGCCGGTCAGTGCGAATACCGACAACAGTCCCCAGGCGCTGTTGCGCAAGGCGCTGGTTACGAACAGCAAGCCGAAGTAACCGATCAGCACCACCCATATGTTGAGCGGCGGCGCGTTTGTAACCATGGCCACCGCTGCCATCGCGGCGCTGAACAGTAAGGTCAGCGAAAGCAGGATGTAGGTGTTGCGGATCAGGCTGTTAGTTGCAAGTACGGCTTCGCCTCTGCGCGTAACAGTTTGTGTCATCGGAGTCATTGGTTTTGTTTCCCTCTCGTCTTTAGTAGTCTGATGTAACGTACTTTGACGGGCCGCAGGCGTCAAGGTTCAACGAATTGCATAGTTTTGCTGTGGTTTTTGCCGCCGGTGCCCAGGCCCCCTGGAATGGAAGGGGCTTCAGTTATTCGCCCGCATGGCTAGTGCCGACTCGAGGCGGGGAAGGTCTTCGTGTAGAAACCTGGCATCGGCTGAAAATAGGTCATAGTTTCTGAGGTGGGTCAAAGGAATGAAACGCATTTGTCCTATTTCAGGTGAACGGGGTTTGATCTGTCCGGAGCTCAAGCCTTCTCGCAATTTTGCGAAACCGTCTTGAGGAGCGCAACGATAGTAGAAATCCAATCGGTAGGGGCCAGGCTCTTCCACCACATAGGGTATGGCATCGACGCGCAACAGGCGAAAAACAGTGATGTCGATGCCTAGTTCCTCCCATACCTCGCGCCGCAGCGTGGCTTCCAGCACATCGTCGGGCGATGCGTCGTTTCTAGGTCTTCGCGGATCCCCCGAAATGGACTCAAGTGCCCCGCCCGGGAGACCCCATGCGCCCTTAGGCCGATAAGTGTGCTCGACCAAGAGCACTTCTGGTGGTGATGTGTCCTCATCGATCATGACGGCGACAGCGCCCACCAGCCAGTTTCTGGCCAGGATTCCCTTCAGGAATCCAGCTACGCGTGGCGGGAACCACCGCCAGACGAGCAACGAGCTCCGATGAAGTATCGGGTGGCGTTCAATAAGCCGCGCCAGCCATGCGAACATCTGTGCTTACCTTGAGTGCACGTCAATGCCAGGATCGTGCCCGAGCGCCCAGATCGTTCGAGCACCATCACAAGCGATACCTACTCACATGCGCTGCCCGCTATTCACGAGCAAGTCAGTCGATAAGGCTGATGCCGCGTTGTGGGCAGCTCTGGGGAAGTTATTCGTTATTTCTGGGTCGCTTGATTAGGCGCGGTGATCGATACTTTTGGTTTCGACCACCTGTTTGACCAAGAAACATATCGCTCCCGCAGTTCTGGCAGAAGAATACAGTGCGGCGTCCAGCATACCGAATCTCAGTTTGCAAAATAGATTTTTCATTGTGGTTGTAGCAATTTGCACAGAGCATATGGCGTGGCTCTGTTGACCCTGTTTGTTCTTTTAGCGTGTAGGCAAACTGCCCGGGATTGATTTCGGTGAGCTGATACTTCTGCTTCTCGTCGTTCCAGGCCTGTGCTTCGGCGATCTTTTGCTCGAGCTGTCGTATGCGTTCCAAGAGCGTAGATTGTTCAGACTGGGCGCGTAGCGCGCTCGATTGGGCGCGAAGAATGACTTTGCGCAGTGCGATGGTCTTGGCGTGGAGCGTGGCGATGTCTCTCAGACCGATGGATGTGTTCGCTAGCTCGTTAGCAGCCTCCAGGTTGCTGATCGCACCTTGAATTGATTTGAGATCAACCATAACGCGACTCCTAGATCCTTGGTCGGTTGAGCGGTCCTATTTAACACCGTTTTGTTGGGTACATCATCCGGAGCCATTAGCAATTTCGTTGGCAATTCGGTATTTTGCACCGGGTTCGGCACTCAGGCGAGAGCTAAGTAACTGATAGAATGCGGCAAACATTCCCGGAGAGGTGGTCGCTGCCGGCTTCCTCGGCGTCTGTTCCATCCGCCGCCCTACCTCCTGCATCCCTGCAGTCGTGCCTCCCGCGACACTAGTACGTCTCGGCAACTGCTCCTGCGTTGCCCTACCTTCCCACATCCGTGTGGGTCGCCTGTACGTCGGCTGAGGGGTCGACCAAAATCGCCAGGAGCGATCTGGAACAGCGGAGCGCAACGACGCTGGCCCCGGCAGGGGTGGAGGACAGGGATGTCCGGAATCAAGCGGCGGTCTTGAAAACCGAGAAGTACCTTCCCACCCCGTAGCGCGCCGTGCCTTTGGTTGTCCGATAACTTCACGGCCAGCTATCGTCGGCTCGTGCGCTCGACGGCGCTCGGGACCGTCGGGTTTCATGCCTTGCGCCACACACATGCAACGCAGCTTCTGGGCCAACACATACATCCTAAGATCGTCAGCGAGCGCTTAGGCCATGCGAGCGTGGCGATTACGTTCGACGTATACAG
>QKEI01000001.1 GCA_003251795.1 Candidatus Muproteobacteria bacterium | reverse complement strand
ATTGCGTCATCGGCGCCGAAGGTGTCGAGAGCTAGCGGGATCGCCTGCCACATTTCATAGGAGATGGCATTGCGTCGCTCCGGATTATTGAAGGCGATGCGGCCGATGCCACCATCTTTCTCGGCAATCAGCTTGTCGGTCATGGACTGCATAGAATCTCTCCGCATAGAGGTCGTGTCGGCGGAGCATTATTGCGCGTCGCGCATCCAACGGCAAACCACAGGCGGTATTTCTTGTGGTGCGAGCGCAACGTAGCTAAAGTTAGCGACCGGGGAGCAGCTATGTTTGCCATGCTACATCGCCTGACCGGTGTGCCGCACGACGCCCAAGGTCCCGTTTTTCTCGTCGGCCTCGGTCACGCTGCCACGCACTGGGTCGCCGCGACGTTCTACTTGTTGTTACCCTTTATCAAGGATGGTCTCGGTCTTTCCTACACGCAGGCGGGTGCGCTCGGCTCGATATTTTACGCTAGCTCGTTTGCGGCCAATTTCGGTAGTGGTTTAGTGGTAGACGTGACCGGGCGGCGCGTGCTGTGCCAAGTAGTGGCGTTGCTGATCGGGGCCGGTGCGTTGCTCGCTTTCGGTGTTACCGAGCATTTTCTGCTGCTCTCACTGCTGGTGGTGCTGATCGGCGTATCGAACAATCTCTGGCATCCAGCCGGCATTTCGTTTTTGTCCGGAAGCTACCCCAGCAACCGAGGTTACGTGCTCTCGATCCATGCGTTCGGCGCAAACGTGGGCGATACGATCGCGCCACTCGCCGTGGGCGCACTCCTGGGCGCGCTGGCGTGGCCGCGCACGGCAGTTGCGGCGGCTCTGCCGGTGATCGCGGTCGCATTGCTGATTGCCATTATGTTGTCGGCCAAGAACGGGAGCGCGGCAACGCAGCCGCATCGCAGCGCCGCAACGGCCAGCTACTTTGAAGGATTGAAGCAGATCGTGCGCGACCGAGCAGTGCTGGGACTGTGCTTGATGGCCGGTTTTCGCAGCATGGCGCAGAACGGTTTGCTGTTGTTCTTGCCGCTGTACCTGGTTAACGTGTTGCACGCCGAACCGATCTGGATGGGGATGGCGCTCGCGGCGATGCAACTCGGCGGCGCGGTGGCTGCACCGATCGCCGGTACGTGGTCGGATCGTGTGGGGCGCCGGCCGGTGGTGCTCTCCGGCTTGACCGTGACGACCGCGATGATCATCGGTCTCACACTAATCCGCAGCGACGTCATATTGGTCGCCGCTGTTTCGGTGCTCGGCTTTGCGCTTTTTGCCGTGCGACCGGTCATCCACAGCTGGATGATGGATATCACGCCAGCGCACCTCGGCGGAACGGCGATCAGCATGCTTTTCGGTACGCAGTCTGGACTATCGGTGCTCGTACCGATGATTGGCGGCGTGATTGCCGATAAATGGGGACTCGTGAGTGTGTTTTACTTTCTTGCTGCGACTATGCTAGTGGCGAACGTCATGGTGTATCTGCTGTCACATCATCAGCTGGCGCAGGTGCGCTCTATGGAAAGCGGTGACTGAGGACGGTCAATGAAAGAGTCACAGGTACGCGAGCAGATCTGTTGTTTTGGCAAGTCGCTCTACGAGCGTGGTCTCACACCGGGCAGTTCTGGCAACATCAGCGTACGCCTCGACGACGGCTGGTTGATGACCCCGACAAACTCTTGCCTGGGATTGCTCGATCCCGCCAGCCTGTCGAGACTGGACGCCAACGGCAAGTTGTTGTCGGGAGATGCGGTGACGAAAGAGTCGTTCTTGCATGTCGCCATGTATGAGCAACGACCCGATGCCAATGCGGTCGTGCATCTGCACTCGACCTATAGCGTGGCCGTGTCCTGTCTTGCTGACGTGGACGCGAAGAATGTGATTCCGCCGATCACGGCCTATTACGTGATGCGCGTGGGTACGCTGCCGCTGGTGCCGTACTTCCGTCCGGGGGATAAGGCCTTAGCCGATGCGGTACGCGCCCTTGCCGGCAAGCACCATGCGGTGTTGCTGGCTAATCACGGACCCGTGGTCGCCGGTAGCTCGTTGTCCACTGCGATTTATGCCACGGAAGAGCTTGAGGAGACGGCGAAGCTGTATTTGCTGCTGAAGGGGTGCAAGACACGCCTCTTGACCGCCGGTCAGATTGCCGAGCTGCAACAGCAGTTTCCGAGCTAGGATTGCGTCACTTGGGATCGCGGTAGTTCCGCAATGGCTTATCTTTTCCTTACGATCTCTTTCGCTAGCTTGTAGTCTTCTTCGTGATTGATATTGACCCAGGCGAGCCCATCGGTGTCGATATAATTCAACTTGGCATCCGTGGCGTTGATCATGTTGTCGAACACACGCTCGTATTTGAACTTGGGGCCGTTCTCTGCAAAGAAGTCGTCCATGTAGGCGTACAGTGCCCCCATGAAGGCCGAGGAAAATTTGTTGATGCCGACGAAAGCGCCGACGTAATCGCCGTGATCTTGCGCGAGCCCGCGTTTTAGTCCGGTGATTACGCCATCTCGGCCTAGCACTAGTTCCTCCTCACGCGTGTCTATCTTGAACAGGCTATCAACGAGGACGACGTTTTCCAGAGGTGCCGCCATAAGCTTATCGAGCATCAGTGGATCATAGATGTTATCGGCATCCATGAAGACCACGGGACTTCTAGCTCCCTTCCAACTGTCTCTTGTCAGATAGAGACTCCATCCGTGTTCGGTCGTTGCGTAATTCGGCGACACAACATACTCGATGGATATGTTCTTGAAACGCGCGCCGAGGGTCTGCATGAAGAGTTCGCGCATGTAACCCACAACGAATGTGACCCGGCGAAACCCCCTCGAATCGAGGATCTTGAGACTGTGCTCGATAATGGTCTTACCCTCCAGTTCAAGCAGCGCCTTCGGCCGCTCTTCTGTCATATGGCTCATCCGGCGACTCGATCCGGCCGCCGGCATGATGATCTGATAGCTCGCGTTTGCAATCATGGTTCAACCCTGGTCAGGGCAGGCGCGCAAAAGCCTTGGTGAAGAAGTCCGGTGTGCCGAAATTACCGGACTTGAGGGCAAGCGCCAGCGTCGGCTCGTTCAGGCTCGCCGTCCACGGCACCCCCGGATCGATCTGCGGGCCGATACGCAGCCCGGTGATGCCGAGTGCGTTGACCACGGCACCAGACGTTTCGCCGCCGGCAACCACCACGCGACGGACGCCGGCAGCGACCAGCCTCACGGCAATCTGTGCCAGCACCTCTTCCCCGAGAGCGCCCGCCTTATCGCGACCGAGTTGTGTTTGAATCGTTTTTACCGCATCGGGTGTGTCGGTCGTGTAGAGCAATATCGGCCCGGTTGTCATTTGCGGTAGCGCCCAGGACAATGCGGCGTCGACTTGATTGTTTCCGCCGGCATGCGCCAGTAGATCGATCTTAAAGCCCGGGCGCGTCTTGCGCATTTCTTGCACCTGACCTTGGGTAGCGGCCGAACAACTGCCCGACAACACCGCTGCAGCGCCGTCGATGCGCGGTAATGCATCAGCCGTATCGGTCGCCTGCAATAAGCCGCGGCGGCGGAAATTTTCCGGCAGTCCGATAGCGACGCCGGAACCGCCGGTAAGCAGGGGCAAATCGGCGGCTGCCTCGCCGATCGCGTGGAGATCGGTGTCGGCGATGGCGTCGACGATGGCGAAGCGTACGCCATCGGCGCGCAACTGATGAAACGCGTCGATAATCGCGCGGGCGCCCCGCGCCACGGTTTCATAGGGCACGAGGCCTACCTTCGCTTTGACCTGGCGAGCGAGCACTCGCACCAGATTGGCGTCGGTCATCGGCGTGAGCGGATGGTGTTCCATACCGCTTTCATTCAACAACTTGTCGCCAACAAAAAGATGGCCTTTGTATACGCTACGCCCGTTTTCGGGAAAGGCCGGGCAGACGAGGGTGAAGTTGGCGGCGAGCGCATCGAGCAGGGCATCGGCCACGGGCCCAATGTTGCCGGCATCGGTGGAGTCGAAGGTGGAGCAATATTTGAAGAAGAATTGTCGACAGCCGGCGGCGCGCAGCCAGGCAAGGGCGTCGAGCGATTGTGTAACGGCATCACGCGCAGGTATGGAGCGCGACTTCAAGGCAATCACGACGGCGTCGGCGTCTACCTGCTCCGTTTGCCGGGGAACGCCGATCAGTTGCACACTGCGCATGCCGTGGCGCACCAGCGTGTTCGCCAGGTCTGTAGACCCGGTGAAATCATCGCCGATGCAACCGAGTAAGGGTGCGTGCACGGTCATTGTTTCACAATGGCCCGTTTCAACTTGACGACAGCGCTACCGGGACTGGTGAAGACTGGACAGTCCGTCACTGCACTCACCTCGGCGTGTGCCTGTGCCGTGCTGAATTGCGCCAACATGAGCGCATCGTAGCCTCTGAGCTTGACGGCGGCTTCGGCCAGCAGGCGATTGTGTTTGACCGCGTCGCCGGAACGCAATGCGTTCATGGCATCGGCTACCCACGTTGACTGCAAGCTCGCGTGCAAGCCGCGCACCTCCACCATCTCCGCGAACTCCTTTTCCATCGACAGAATGCTGGGCCTGAAAGTGGCCAACATGGCGATGCGCGTGCCGCTGGCGAGCGCCTCTTCAAACATGGCTTCGTTCGGTTTCAGTATGGGAATGGACGCGTTTGCCCGCGCTGTCTCGATCGCTTCGCCGAAGGCCGAACAAGTATAAAGAATCCCGGCAGCGCCGAGATCGATGCCGTAACGTGCCAGAGAGGCAATACGTTGATGCATCGCCGGGGTCAACCGGTCGGCAATGGCGCGGTCTGCGCTGAGCGAGTCATCGAGCACGTTGACCAGCTGCGCCTCCGGCCATACCCGCGCGAATGCCTGCTGTGCGGGCACGATGGCCTCCTGTACCGCATGGATTAGGCAGATACGTATCGTCACTGTGCTGCTCTTTGTATCAAAGGACAGCGAAGCACGTCTACTTTGACGGTCTAATCAACGTCGGTATCAGGCATGCTATCGAGTAAGATAGAGCAGGACCACTTGTTTCGGGCGGGAACTATCAAGAGGCTGAGATGGCGCTTCGCATCGAGGATTATGCCCTGATCGGGGATCTGCGCACGGCGGCGCTGGTGGGTCGCGACGGTTCGATCGACTGGCTGTGCCTGCCGCGTTTCGATTCCGGCGCGTGTTTTGCCGCCCTGCTTGGTAGTGCCGAGCATGGGCGTTGGCAGCTGGCACCGAACGCGCCGGTGCAGGAGGTGCGACGCGCCTACCGCGAGCACACGCTCGTTCTCGAGACCGAGTTTCAAATACGGGGTGGCGGCGCCGTGCGCGTGATCGATTGCATGCCACTCGAGCACAAGCACAGCAGTATCGTTCGTATCGTGGAAGGCGTACGCGGGCGCATCCCCATGCGCATGGAGCTCGTGATGCGCTTCGATTACGGATCAGTGGTACCGTGGGTGCGGCGCCGGCGGGAAGGCGGTTTCACGGCGCTGGCCGGCCCGGATGCGCTCGTTTTTCACAGCGATGCTGCGTTCGATTCCAGGGACTTCCGCACGATTGCCGAGTTTACGGTGTCCCCTGGGGAGCGTGTGCCCTTCACTATCACTTACTTTCCCTCGCATAGATCGGTGCCGTCGACGCCGGACCCGGAGCAGGCAGTCGAAGCCAGCGAGCGCCTGTGGCGCGAGTGGTGCGGGCACTGCCAATACCATGGCCAATGGCGCGACGCGGTAATGCGCTCCCTGATCACGCTCAAGGCGCTGACCTACGCCCCTACTGGCGGCATTGTCGCTGCGCCTACGACCTCGTTACCCGAGCAGCCTGGAGGCGTGCGCAACTGGGATTATCGTTACTGCTGGCTGCGTGATGCGACCTTCACACTCTACGCACTGTTGGCGGCCGGCTACGTCGGTGAGGCGCGCGTGTGGCGCGAATGGCTTCTGCGTGCAGCTGCCGGCCGGCCCGAGGACCTCAAGATCCTTTACGGGCTCGCCGGAGAGCGGCGTCTCAGTGAAATCGAGCTTGACTGGCTGCCCGGCTACGAAGGCGCGAAACCAGTGCGCATCGGCAATGCCGCGAGCGATCAATTTCAGCTCGATGTCTACGGCGAGGTCATGGACATGCTGCACGTTGCCCGCACGCACGGACTCCATCCGCGCGAGCATGTCTGGGAGCTGCAGCGCGCGCTCATGGAATTTCTCGAGGCGAACTGGCACAACCCGGATGACGGCATCTGGGAAGTGCGCGGTACACGGCGGCATTTTACGTACTCCAAAGTGATGGCCTGGGTGGCAGTGGATCGCGCGGTCAAAGCGGTAGAGCGCTTCAGACTCAAGGGGCCGGTCGAGCGCTGGCGCCGACTGCGTGCCGAGATCCATGAAGAGGTTTGCCGCAATGGGTTTGACTCCGAACGCGGTGCGTTCACGCAGTTCTATGGATCTAAAGCACTCGATGCAAGTTTATTGCTCATGCCGCTGGTTGGTTTCTTACCTCCCGACGATGCGCGTGTGCGCACGACCGTAGCAGCGATCGAACGCGAGCTGGCGGTGAACGGTTTCGTTACACGCTACTCCGAGGTCGGGCAGGATGTGGACGGCTTGCCGGGCAGGGAAGGTGCGTTCCTGCCGTGCTCGTTCTGGCTAGTGGACAATTTGGCGATGCAGGGACGAAATGACGATGCTCGAAGGCTGTTTGAGGGTCTACTTGGCGTGTGCAATGACGTGGGGCTGGTTTCCGAGGAGTATGACCCGTGTGCAAAGCGTATGCTCGGCAATTTTCCACAAGCCTTCACGCACGTGATGTTGGTGAACAGCGCGCGCAACCTCTCTGGCGCTGGCGGGCCCGCCGAGCATCGCGGCGCACAAGCTGGCGAGCCGATGCCGAGACTAGGGCAGAAATAGCGGCAGCAGGGGCGCTTGCCCGGGGGCGGGAATGCCGGCGTGCACCCTGATATTATCCGAAGCGACTCATGTTGGGGAGAAAGCCATGACAGATGTAAAGCGACAGCGCAGCGAGGCGGTTGCCGCAGCCGTAGCCAAAGTCCGTGACATAGAGCACCGTGAAGGCGTTAGCCGCGATGCGCTAGAACATATTCGAGGGGTGTTGACGGAACTCGCCGCTCGCAGGGAGCTGTTTCCGGAAAGCGAGTACCCCTCCCCGGGAGAACAGGAACGCAGCTTCATGTACCTGATCAGCGAGGACGACGATCATCGCTTCGCCCTTTATCTGTCAACTGGTGTGCCCGGGCGCTCGAGTCCGCCGCACAATCACACGACCTGGGCGACGATCGCCGGCATGGATGGTGAAGAGGAAAACCGTGTCTACGAGCGTCTCGACGATGGCTCTGTGCCCGGCAAAGGGCAGCTGCGCGAGGTCAGACGTGTGGTACTGCGCGCCGGCGATGGTATCGCCTTCATGCCGGATGACATCCACAGCATTCACGTCGTCAGCAGCAAGCCGACGCGGCATCTGCACATGTATGGTCTGAGCGTGGAGCACCTGCCGAACCGTATCGAGTTCGACATGGAACAAGGAACGTGTAGGGTATTCCCGCCGAGCCGAGGCATCCGCAAGTGAGCAATACCGTGAGCGCGCAGGCGCTCAGACAGATGCTGCTCGACGACGGGGAGCTTGCACTCATCGATGTGCGCGAGGCGGGGATCTTCAGCAAAGGTCATTTACTCTATGCCTGCCCCGTACCGCTCAGTCGGTTGGAGCTGCGCGTAGCGGATCTCCTGCCACGGCGCTCGGTGCGCGTGGTCGTGTGCGACGGCGATGACGGGCTGGCGCAAAAAGCTGCCGCGAGGCTTGAGCACTTCGGCTATAGCGATGTGTCGGTGCTCGCCGGCGGTATGCGCGGTTGGGCCGATGCCGGCTACGAGCTGTTTAGCGGCGTTAACGTGCCGAGCAAGGCCTTTGGTGAGTTCATCGAGCACCAATGCAGTACACCCTCGATCTCGCCCGATGAGCTCAAGACCAAGCTTGATGCCGGCGAGGACCTAGTTATTCTCGACAGCCGTCCGCTGGACGAATATCAAGCGATGAATATCCCGCGTGGCATCTGTGTGCCGGGGGCCGAGCTCGTTTACCGCGTGCACGAGCTTGTACCATCGCCAGATACGTTGGTGGTCGTCAACTGTGCCGGGCGTACACGCAGCATTATCGGTGCACAATCGTTGATCAATGCCGGCATTGCCAATCGCGTGGTCGCGTTGCGCAACGGCACCATGGGATGGCATCTGGCTGGCTACGATCTCGAACAAGGTATGGAACGCCGCGCCCCCGAGGTGTCGACAGACGGCCTCGCCAAGGCGAGAGCAGCGGCGGCAAAGGTCGGAAAGCGCTTTGGCGTAAAAAGCATCGCAAGAAATACACTTAATAAGTGGATGGACGAACGTGAACAACGTTCGCTTTATCTGCTCGATGTACGAAACCCGGAAGAGTACGAGCACGGGCATCTGCCCGCATCGATCTCAGCGCCCGGCGGGCAGTTGGTACAGGCCACCGATCGCTACGTCGGTACGCTGCGATCGCGCATCGTCTTGATCGACGATACAGGTGTGCGCGCGACCATGACCGCCTCCTGGCTCAATCAGATGGGCTGGCCTGAGGTGGCTGTGCTGGCCGATGCATTCGCCGGAATGGAGCTGGAAAAGGGTGAGCGCAAACCGCTGGTGTTGGGTTTCGATGAGGCGCGAGCGCAGGAGATCTCACCGCAAGCGTTGATCCAGTTGAGTGCAGGTGGGGCGAATGTGCTCGATCTCGCCGACAGCCGTTATTACCGGCGCCACCATATTCCCGGTGCGTGGTTCGCTTTGCGTTCTCAGCTCGAGGACGCCCTCGCCAAGTTGCCACCGGCCGCGCTGCTGGTATTGACCTCAGAGGATGGTGTGCTAGCGCACCTGGCTGCGGAAGAGGCCGCCGCCAAGGTCGACGTGCCGGTGAAAGTACTCGCCGGTGGCACCAGCGCTTGGGCCGCGGTAGGCCTGCCGCTCAGCGAAGGCTTCGAGCGCATGGCGAGCGCCCCTGATGACGTGTGGCTGCGTCCGTACGACCTCGACACGGGCACCGAGGAGGCGATGCAACAATATCTGTCCTGGGAGGTGGATCTGGTAAAGCAGATTGCGCGCGACGGTACCACGCGCTTTCACACCGCAGGCCCGGGTTGATGCCGCTGGCGATCCAGATAGACGCTGAGCTCAAGGAGGCGTCAAGCGGCAAACTCGCGCTCGGCGTGTTACAGGCGGCGGTAACGGTTAGCCCGTATGATCAAGCACTGTGGCGGGAAATCGACGAGTGCGTGTCGCAGCTAGCCAGCACGGCGCTCGAAGGTATTGCCGCGATGACACCGGTGCAGGCGCTGCGGGAAACGTATAAGGCGCTTGGTACCGACCCCTCGCGTTATCGCGGTTCCAACGAGGCGTTACTTCGTCGTATCGCTCAGGGTAAGGGACTCTATAAAATCAACACGGTTGTCGATATCAACAATCTCATATCGCTCGAGTCGCGCCGCTCGGTGGCTTCCTACGATCGCACAAAGGTGGGAGAGCAAATCGTCTTTCGTTGTGGCAGCGAAGGTGAAAGCTACGAGGGCATCGGCAAAGGTGCCATTAATGTAAACGGTTTGCCGGTGTTTGCCGATGAACAGGGGGCATTCGGAAGCTCGACCTCGGACTCGCAACGCGCGATGATCACGCCACAGACCACGCAGCTGCTTATGGTGATCATCGCTTTCGACGGCATGCAGGGACTGCGAGAGCAGCTGGCGCGAGCGACAAGACTGCTTGAAAAGTACGCTGCTGCCCGAGGTGTGCGCAGCGAAGTCACGACTAGCACCTGACGGGCGCACAAAGGAGGACCAGCGGTGGAGTTCGAATACTCTGACAAAGTCAAAGAGCTGCAGGCGCAACTCGCCGCCTTTATGGATCGGAACGTCTATCCCAACGAAGCTGTGTATTACAAACAACTCGAGACGGGGTCTGACCGCTGGAGCGTGCCGCCGGTGATTGAAGAGCTCAAGGTAAAGGCTCGCGCGGCGGGACTCTGGAACCTGTTTCTGCCGGTGAGCGAGCACGGCGAGGGCTTGAGCAATCTCGAGTATGCACCGCTCTGCGAGATCATGGGACGCTCGCCGATCGGACCCGAGACGTTCAATTGCTCGGCGCCGGATACCGGCAACATGGAGGTGTTGCTGCGCTACGGCAACGAGGCGCAGAAGCGCCGCTGGCTCGAGCCGCTGCTCGCCGGCGAGATCCGCTCGGGTTTCGCCATGACCGAACCGGCGGTGGCTTCGTCAGATGCGACCAATATCGAAGGCTCCATCGTGCGCGATGGCGATGATTACGTCATCAATGCACGCAAATGGTGGACCTCGGGTGCCGCTGATCCCCGTTGCAAGCTGCTGATCTTCATGGGCAAGAGCAACCCCGACGGCGAACGCCATCGCAGGCACTCAATGATATTGGTGCCGATGGATACGCCGGGCGTGAAGCGCGTACGCCCGCTGTCGGTGTACGGCTACGACGATGCGCCGCGCGGCCATATGGAGATCGCGTTCGACAACGTGCGCGTGTCCGCCGCCAATATGTTACTAGGCGAAGGGCGGGGCTTTGAGATTGCCCAAGGCCGTCTCGGTCCCGGTCGTATCCATCATTGCATGCGCCTGATCGGTGTCGCTGAGCGCGCGCTGGAGGCGCTGTGCGAGCGTTCCAA
Source organism: Candidatus Muproteobacteria bacterium (assembly GCA_003251795.1). Lineage (GTDB taxonomy): Bacteria > Pseudomonadota > Gammaproteobacteria > Acidiferrobacterales > SPGG2 > SZUA-472. The sequence goes on along the minus strand of QKEI01000001.1, from coordinate 1,993 downwards.
ACAACGCGTAGCGTTCGGCAAGGCACTCGCCGAACAGGGCGTGATCATGGAAGCGGTCGCGACTTCACGCATGGAGATCGAACAGGCCCGCTTGCTGGTGCTTAAGACCGCGCACATGATCGACACGGTCGGCGTCAAGCAGGCGCGCGCCGAAATCGCCATGATCAAGGTGGTGGTGCCGAATATGGCGTGTGCCGTTATCGATCGCGCGATACAGGCCCATGGGGCGGCTGGCGTAAGCGAGGATTTCGGCCTCGCCAAGGCTTGGGCCCATGCGCGTAGCCTACGCTTCGCCGACGGCCCCGATGAAGTGCACCGCCGCACCGTGGCACAGCTGGAGCTCAAACGCAGCGGCAGGCTCGGCTGGAGCAAGCGGCGCGCTGACAGCAAGTCCTAAGTCGGCTTGTTGAGGATGCAACTGGGCAAACCGTTACACGATCCGGAGCTGATCCAGCCGCGTGCGGACGAGCGTCTCGAGCTCGTACGCCTCGAGCCGTACCTGCGAGCGCACCTGCCAGGGGCGGACGGACCACTATCGGTGCAACAGTTCAGCGGCGGCCACGCCAACCTATCGTACATGCTCCGTTTCGGCGAAACCGAGTATGTGCTGCGCCGGCCACCGCTGGGTCCGATTGCACCGAGCTCGCACGACATGAGGCGCGAATATCGTGTGCTCTCCAAACTTTATCGTGTGTTCCCGCTGGCACCGCGCAGTTATCTGTTCTGCGACGATCACAGCATCATCGGCGCCGATTTCCAGGTAATGGAGCGTCGTCACGGCATCGTCATACGCAAGCACATTCCGCAAGCTATTAACGACAAGCCGGCGCTCAAGCGACGCATCGGCGAGATGGTGGTTGATGTGCTAATCGCGTTACACAAGGTTGACCGCCAGGCGGCGGTTCTCGAAGATCTCGGGCGGCCACAGGGCTTCGTTAAGCGTCAACTCGATGGCTGGAGTGAACGCTGGCGCGCCGCCGCACACGAAGATAATGTTGCCATGAAACGCTTGATTGCCTGGCTTTATGATCACTTTCCAGCGTCACGCGAACAATCGCTGTTGCACAATGACTACAAGCTCGACAACATGATGGTTGAGGGCGATGATCCTGCGAAACCCGTGGCGGTGCTGGATTGGGATATGTGCACCAGCGGCGACCCCCTGCTCGATCTGGGTTATCTGCTTAACCAGTGGGTCGAGCCGGATGATAATCCGATCTGGATCCAGGAAACGGCGATGCCGACGGCAGCGGGAGGTTTTCCCAGCCGCCGCGAGGTGATCGAACGCTACGCCCGCGGCACCGGCTTCGATGTCGGCGAGATCGACTGGTACTACGCCTTCGCGGCCATGAAGTTCGCCGTCATCATCCAGCAGATCTACATCCGTTACCGGCGCGGTCAGACGCAAGACCAACGCTTCGCGAGTTTTGACGAGCGGGCGCGAGCGTTCGTGGACAAAGGATGCGTGGTTATCGGGTGTTAGGGCATAACTGCATGGATTAGAGCCGAGTTTACATGGACCCCGGAAATACACGGGGTGTATGATTCTTGGCGACATCGGTTAGATCCCAGGGTACGCGTGCCTCAAACGGAGGCCCCAATGCAGTGCCCAAACTGTGGTGCTGTCAACTCTGACGGCAAGAAGTTCTGCACCAGTTGTGGCAGTTCTCTTCGGCTGCGGTGTCCTGCCTGCGACGGTGAAAACCCCCATGAGGCGAGATTTTGTGGCGACTGCGGCGCCAGCTTGACTACAGCCGCGTCCGCCGATGTAAAGCACGCTTCCGCCGATACCAGCGCACTACCTGTACCCGACGCCGAACGTCGCCAGCTCACGGTGATGTTCTGTGATCTGGTGGGCTCTACGGCCCTTGCCGAGCGTCTCGATCCCGAGGAGCTGCGGGAAGTGCTCGCTCAATACCAAGACGCCTGCGCCGACGTAATTCATCGCTACGACGGTCACATCGCCCGTTACGTCGGCGATGGGCTCCTAGTC
>QKEI01000268.1 GCA_003251795.1 Candidatus Muproteobacteria bacterium | reverse complement strand
CGGCAGACGGAATGCCTTGCGTTGCGTCAGGTATAGCAAACGATCCGTTATCGCCGGCGTATGCAACGGTGCACCCCGGTCCTTCCAATCTGGGAGCAACTCGTCGAGCGCGCGGGGTTCGAGCACTGCGCCAGAGAGAATGTGTGCACCGACTTCCGAACCCTTTTCGACGATGCAAACGCTCACCTCATGGCCGTGTTGAGCGCTCAACTGCTTCAGGCGGATCGCCGCAGCGAGTCCGGCAGGTCCGGCGCCGACGATCACGACATCGTACTCCATCGATTCACGCTGCACGCTTTTGTCACCTCGTTCGCCGGAGTGCTCGATTATATCGGTGTTTGCATCCGCTCGCGAAAGTCGCTAGCTTATGCGCCACTTTCGCGCCGGCTTTCTCTGAAGCACTGCTCGGAGCACATCGCGCGTTAACCTTTTTGAGCAAATAATCGGAGGGATTTATGAACGTTAAAGGATGCGCAGCCATCGTGACCGGTGGCGGTTCCGGTATGGGAGCAGAGACCGGACGCTTTCTGGCGAAGGCTGGAGCCAAGGTTGCGTTGCTTGACGTTAACGTGGAAGGAGCGCGGGCGATTGCCAAGGAGATCGGGGGCCTGGCCCTTGAGTGCGATGTAACCGATGCCGCGAGCGGCGAGACCGCTGTCGCCAAGGCGCGCGAAGCGCATGGGCCAGCGCGAATTTGTATCAATTGTGCTGGCGTCGCCCCAGCCAAGCGCATCGTCGGGCGCGATGGCCCAATGCCGCTTGAGGACTTCAAGCGCGTGATCGACATCAATCTCGTGGGCACGTTCAATATCACACGTCTGGCGGCTGCCGACATGTATAAGCTTGATCCGGTAGGCGATAGTGGTGAGCGCGGTGTCGTCATTTTTACCGCTTCGATCGCCGCCTACGAGGGACAGATTGGCCAGGCAGGCTACAGCGCCTCCAAAGGTGGTGTGGTGTCGCTAACGCTGCAGGCGGCACGAGAGTTTGCCAGTGTCGGCATTCGCGTCGCGACTATTATCCCGGGCCTGATCGGAACGCCGATGTTGCTCGGCATGCCACAAGAGGTGCAAGAGAGCTTGGCGCAACAGGTGCCGTTCCCGAAGCGTTTTGGGCGGCCGGATGAGTACTCGAAGCTGGTCATGCACATCATCGACAACGAGATGATAAATGGTGCCTGTATCCGTCTCGACGGCGCCATTCGTATGCAACCCAAGTAACGCCCGGCCTAGCGGTCTACTGCGGTCTCTCGACGCCGATGGGCAGGTTGGTCACGCGACGCATCTCATCGTTGTGGAGCACGGTCGGATCGTGCAGGTAGTCGATCAGAAAATCGAAGGCGTCAAAGCCCCAGAAAAGCTCATTATCTACCAGGAAGGTGGGAACACCGAAGACACCGCGTCTGATCGCTTCATCGCAGTTATGGCGTAGTTGATCTTTGACCGCCGGTGCGGCGATGCGTTGATCGACATCGGTGACATTGAGTGCCTGTATTAGCTCCTTCCAACTGTCTGGATCATCCGGGCATTTGCCATCGCGCCAGATGAACCGAAATATCGCTCGCACGATCTCTGGATCGTTATTAAGGGCGATGCTCAGGCGCAGCGCGGTGAGCGGGTTGAACGGATGCGCCGGAGGCATTCTGTAGTGAATATTGTGCCTACCGGCGAGCCACTGCAAATGCCGGTTGGTAAAGCTTCTCTTAGTTTGAATTTCGGCTGGCCCCTTTTGCCCCCAGTGTTTGAGCAATCCGGCAAACAGCACAGGCTTGTATACGAGGGCGACGCCTTTTGGCAAGCGATCAATACGTTCGAGCACGAGATAGGCAAAAGGTGACAGGAAATCAAAATAGAATTGCAGCTCCTTTTCCAACCTATCTCTCGCTGTGTTTAACAGTTATTGGTGCGGCAAAGTGGGACGTTTATCTCATTCACCTTCGGCTTGGGGCAACGGCTGCTTGGCTCCTGTGTAGAACCGCGGCCAGTGCAGTCTGACAATCTCGCCGTCGGTGGCGAGCGCATGACAGCTGTCGAGCATCGGCGGCTTCTTACCATCAGCATGCGCGTCTTTGCGTCGTGACTTGATCGGAAAAATGGTTTGAAACGCAGTGGTGGCGACAGGGCCAAGCAGCTCGACCAAGTGCGTGCAGCCGTGCACACCACCCAGCAGCTGCATCACTTTGCGGCGCCAACCGCGGCCGATCTTAAGGCCTCGCAGCTGCTTGAACCGCTCGGTGACATCGCCGCAAATGCCGAACGGACTGGCATCCGTTGCCGCTTCGATCTCGTGCACCATCAAATCATCGTCGACTGTGAGGCGCAGCCACATCTCGTGAATCGGTTCACCCGGAGTGATCTCGCCACGCTCACGGTTGACGAAGGTATAGGTTTTCGTGTCTACCAGGTGTCCTTCGATATCCCATAGACCGTCGTCGCGACGATAACCGCGGCATTGCACGGAGCGAAGGTGAATGGTTTCACGCGGTTGCGCAGGGGTTAGCGGCATGATCATGGTTCCTTGAGCAGGAGAAAATAGCTTACGTTTACGTAAACGTCAACAATCCACCTACGACAGCAGCCAGAAATACCAACGCAGATGCAGCAGACGGAACCTTTGGAACAGAGGCGCCAAGAACGATGAATGAGGCTGTTCTACGGGCTCCCGAGCTTTTCAGCCTGTTCCCGCAGCTTGAACTTCTGGATTTTTCCTGTGGAGGTTTTCGGCAGCGGTCCGAACACCACGGTCCGGGGCGCCTTATACAGAAAGAGATAATCTCCTCTGCGCTCGTATCGGTGGCGGATTCTTTGAGGCAAACAAACGCGCAGGGTGTCTCACCCCACTGATCATCCGGGCGCGCGACCACAGCGGCCTCGAGCACCCCCGGATGACGATAGAGTACATCTTCCACTTCTATGGATGAAATGTTCTCGCCCCCGGAGATAATGATGTCCTTCGAACGATCCTTGAGCTGAATGTAACCGTCGGGGTGCATCACGCCGAGGTCACCTGAGTGAAACCAGTCGCCGGCGAACGCCTCGTTCGTTGCGTGCTCATTCTTCAAGTAACCCTTCATGACGATGTTGCCTTGAAACATGACCTCGCCCATGGTTTCGCCGTCGGCCGCAACCGGTGTCATGGTCTGTGGGTCCATGACTTGGAGACCCTCGAGCGCGTGGTAGTTCACGCCCTGGCGAGACTTCAGCCGCGCCTGCTCCTGTGGCGGTTGCTTGTTCCATTCGTCTTTCCAGGCGCACACTACGGCCGGGCCATAGGTTTCCGTCAAACCGTAGACATGGGTCATGTGAAATCCTGCTCGCTCCATGGCCGCTAGCACCGAAGCCGGCGGTGGTGCGGCGGCGGTCATCACCTCAACCGTGTGCTCGAAGTCCCTGCGTTCCTCCGCTTTCGCATTGATGACGAAGTTCAAGACGATCGGCGCCCCGCAGAAGTGCGTGACACCTTTTTCGGCGATCGCATCGAAGATGCCGCCGGCCGTAACCTTGCGCAGACATATGCTGGTGCCCGCCAGTGCCGCCAGCGTCCAGGTGAAGCACCAGCCATTGCAATGAAACATCGGTAAAGTCCACAAGTACACCGGATGCTGGCTCATGCCCCAGGCGAGGATGTTGCTGACTGCATTCAAGTAGGCGCCGCGATGGTGGTACACGACGCCTTTGGGGTTACCGGTAGTGCCCGAGGTGTAATTGAGCGAGATCGCGCGCCACTCGTCAGCCGGAAGCCTCCAGTCAAAATTGGCGTCACCTTGCTCAATGAAAGCCTCGTAATCCATCTCGCCCAAAAGCTCACCCGTGGTCGCCAGCGGGTCGTCGATGTCTATGATCGCTGGCCGACGCTGCACGTGCTCAAGCGCTTCGCGAATGGTCCCGGAAAACTCCTTGTCAGTGATCAGCAGCTTGGCCTCTGCATGATCGAGAGTGAAGGCGATTGTTTTGGGGTCGAGGCGAATATTGAGCGCGTTTAGCACCGCACCGGTCATAGCCACACCGAAATGGGCTTCATAGAGGGCCGGAATGTTGGGCGCCATGACTGCGACAGTATCGTCCTGACCGATGCCTCGTTTGCTCAGCGCGGAGGCTAGCCGCTGACAACGGGCGTAGGTTTCGCGCCAGGTGTAGCGCTGCTCGCCATGGATGATCGAGGTGTGATCCGGATAGACGGCGGCGGTGCGCTTGATGAAGCTTAGTGGAGAAAGCGGGGTGTAGTTGGCGGGGACCTTGTCGAGGCCCACCTCATAGGGACTGATATTGTGGCGGCCCATAAACGCGATGTGGATTGCGGACTATTTAAGCTCGCGAACTGCGCGGCGCTAGCGACCGCGCCATTTGGGATCGCGTTTCTGCAGGAACGCGTCAATACCCTCACCGGCGTCCTCGGCCATCATGTTAGTGGCCATCACCTCGCAGGCATACTCATAGGCGGTCTCGAGCTCCTGGTCAATCTGCCTGTAGAACATCTGCTTGCCAGTGCGCACAGCGACTGGCGAACGCGTAGCAATTGCGCGCGCAAGTGTGAGCACTTGGTCGTCGAGCGCCTCAGGATCAACCACATGATTTACTAACCCGAGCTTTGCCGCATCATCAGCGCTGACAAACTTTCCGGTGAGCAACATCTCCATCGCATGCTTGCGTAATACATTGCGGCTCAATGGTACACCCGGAGTGGAGCAGAATAATCCGACGTCGATACCAGAGGTGGCAAAGCTGGCGTCTCGCGACGCGACGGCGAGATCGCAGGTGGCGACCAATTGGCAGCCAGCAGCGGTGGCGATGCCATGGACACGGGCGATAATGGGCTGGGGTATGTGGGTCATGGTCAACATCATGTGGCTGCACTTGCGGAACAAGGCGCGGTAATAGTCTTTTTTCGGGTTTGCTCGCATTTCGCGTAGGTCATGCCCGGCACAGAAGGCTTTGCCAGCGCCAGCGAGAACGACTACCCGCACCGACTCATCCTTGGCGATTTCGTCCAAGGATTCCTGCAATGCGCCTAACAGCGCTTCCGACAAGGCGTTATACTGCTTGGGCCGGTTCAAGGTGAGGGTAGCGATGCCCTCCTCGTCGTGGCGTAGCAAGATCGGTTGGCCTGGGACGGATTGGGTTACGGGGCTTGTCATTTCGGCCTTATCTCCGTGAATTTGCGGGCCTGCGTTAGATTCTGCGTCCATATGCGGCGAGACTCAAGAGGGCCGACCAGTGAGAGGAAACGTGCGGGGCAGGAGCGTGCATGTCGCTCATATCCATAGACGAATTCGAAAGCATTGCGCGTGAGCGTGTACCCTTTGTCGGCCAGCTCGCCGTTAAGGTGGAGCACCTCGATCAGGGGGCCACACGCCTGCGCGTACCCTTCCGCGATGATTTTCTGCGCCCCGGAGGCACGATTTCCGGCCCGGTGCTGATGGCGGCTGCCGATCTGGCCCTGTATGGCGCGGTCTTAAGCTTGATCGGCCCGGTTGAGCTAGCGGTCACGACCAACCTGAACATCAACTTCCTGCGCCGCCCACACCCAGGTGACGTAATCGCTGAAGCGCGCATCCTTAAGCTCGGCAAGCGCTTGGCAGTGGGCGAGGTCGGCTTGTATCTAGATGGCGAAAAAGACCTGGTGGCGCACGTAACGGCCACCTATTCGATTCCACCCCAGACGCCTTAGCGAAGCGGTCGTCAGCTCGCGTGCGTACCGCGCGCTGGGCGAATAACCGAACGTCTTCTAGTCGTTTGCAACGTCGCCTGTCATGCGTCGCTGTTCGATGCGTTCGAACACAGCGCGCTTTTCATCCATACCATAAGTCGGCCACCCCGCAATCTCCTCTAGTGTGCGGTAACAGCCGCGGCACCAGCCGTTGGCAGGATCGAGCTGACACACGCCCATGCAGGGTGTGGTTGGTATGAACGTGTCTTCGTCCGCGGCCAGGCTACCATCCCCCTGTAGCCAGCCAACGATCGACTTGGTCGAGGCGATCGTTACCCCAGAACGGCTCATCATCGACGAAAACGAAAGGTGACCCGAACGCGCCGCGAGCAATCGCTGCATCGGTTTCTCTCTTTAAGCGTTCCTTGATTGCCGGTTCCTGCATGGCGGACAAGGTGCCGCTACGGTCGAGACCGAGCGTGGCGGCGATATCGGCAACCTGTTCGGGATTGGAGATATCGCGATCTTCGACGAAATAGGCTTTATAAAGGGTAAGGGCCAATTCTTTGGCCGTCTGTTGGTCGCGATCATGAACCCAATAATAAGCTCGGCTTGGACTGACACCCGAGATCGGCATGCGTGTGGGGTACTTGAACGGTACATCGTACAGTCGTGCCGAGCGTTCAAAATCGTGGCGCGCATAGTCGCCGACAAGTGGTTGCTCAGGCAGCGGCTTGCGGCTATTCACCTTGAACACCGCCCCCAGCAGGTAAGGGTGCCAATTCACCGAGCGACCATGCTTGATGGCGATCGCGTCGATCCGCTGACTCGCGATGTAGCCGTAGGGCGAAGAGAAGTCGAAATAGAAATCGATCGGTTTGCTCATAGTACGGAACTCCTCAGAGTCTTTCTATAGCCATCGCCGTTGCTTCGCCGCCACCAATGCACAAGGCGGCTATGCCGCGCTTGAGATCATAGCGCTCTAGCGCGCTAAGCAAGGTCACGAGGATGCGTGCGCCAGAGGCGCCGATGGGATGTCCGAGGGCGCAGGCGCCGCCGTGCACATTCACCTGGTCGTGCGCCAGCTTGAGGTCACGCATGGCCGCCATCGTCACTACGGCAAACGCCTCGTTGATCTCGTAAAGATCGGCGTCCGCCGTTTGCCAGTTGATTTTCTCGAGTAGCTTCTTGATGGCCCCGATGGGCGCAGTCGTAAACCATGCGGGCTCTTGCGCGTGCGTGGTATGGCCAAGAATCTTGGCGAGCGGACGCAAGCCGCGGCGCTCCGCTTCCGCGAGGCGCATCAAGACCAGCGCTGCCGCGCCGTCGGAGATGGAGCTCGAATTCGCCGCCGTCACTGTGCCATCTTTACGAAATGCCGGTCGGAGCTGGGGAATCTTTTCAGTATTGGCCTTGTGTGGCTGCTCGTCTTGTTTGACCTCTCTGTCCCCGTTGCGGGTATGCACAGTCACCGGTACGACTTCGTTATCGAAGCCGCCGCCATCGATTGCCTTCTTGGCCCGGGTTAACGATTCGATGGCGAACGAGTCTTGCGCCTCGCGCGTGAAACCGTAACGTTCAGCCGTATCCTCGGCGAACGTTCCCATCAGACGTCCTTTGTCGTAGGCGTCCTCGAGGCCGTCGAGGAACATATGATCGGCCACCTCCCCATGCCCCATGCGCAAACCGCCGCGCGCCTTCAATAACAGATAGGGCGCGTTGGTCATGCTCTCCATGCCGCCGGCGACGACGATGCCGTCGGTGCCCGCGACAATCAGATCGTGTGCCAGCATCGCAGCCTTCATGCCGGAGCCGCACATTTTGTTAATGGTGGTGCAGCCCACGCTCTTGGGGATGCCGGCGCCGAGCGAGGCCTGGCGCGCCGGCGCCTGGCCCTGGCCAGCTGGTAGCACGCAACCCATGAGCACTTCCTGTATTTCGTCCGCCGCTACCTTTGCTTTCTCCAAGGCCCCCTTGATAGCGGTAGCACCGAGTTGGGATGCTGTCACATCCTTAAGATCACCCTGAAAGCCGCCCATAGGCGTGCGGGCGGCACCGACTATTACAATGGGATCGCTATTTATCATGACCATTCACTCTTTGGTTTGGCGGCGTGGGCGCGTAAGCAGCTCACCACCGCAGTTGGGACAAATATGTTGCATCTTCTCCGTGCACTGCTGACAAAAGGTGCATTCGTAGGAACAGATATAGGCCTCGCCATCCACAGAAAGCGGCGTATGACATTTTTCGCAGTTGCTTCGCATTTCAAGGGCCATGAAATTTTCCTTGGCCGCCGGTATCAGTACGCAACTCCGGGCTTACGCCTTTTTACCCTCAGGACAAGCCGAGCTCCAGCAGTCGCCGCGCACTGATACCGGCGCCCGTGGAGCTGGCCGCTAACGCGTTTCCTCGAACAGCTCGCGGCCGATCAGCATACGTCGAATCTCACTCGTGCCGGCGCCTATCTCATAGAGCTTGGCGTCGCGCAGCAACCGTCCGGTCGCGTACTCGTTGATATAACCATTGGCCCCCAGCGCTTGGATCGCCTCCAGCGCCATCCAGGTGGCCTTTTCCGCCGTGTAAAGAATAACACCAGCGGCATCCTTACGGCTGGTCTCACCGCGATCATAGGCTCTTGCCACAGCGTACACATAGGCCTTGCAGGCATTCAGGGTTGTGTACATGTCCGCCAGCTTGCCTTGCATGAGCTCGAACTCACCGATGGCCTGACCGAACTGTTTGCGCTCGTGCACGTAGGGAACGACGATGTCCATACATGCCTGCATGATGCCCAAGGGCCCGGCAGCGAGTATTAGGCGTTCGTAATCGAGACCGCTCATCAGCACGTGCACGCCCTCATTGACCTTGCCGAGAACGTTTTCGGCAGGCACTTCGCAGTCCTGAAACACCAGTTCGCAGGTGTTGGAGCCGCGCATGCCAAGCTTGTCGAGTTTCTGTGCGGTGCTGAAACCGGACAAACCTTTCTCGATGAGGAAAGCGGTAATTCCTCTCGGCCCGGCGGTCGTGTCCGTCTTCGCGTAGACGACCAGCACGTGCGCGTCGGGACCGTTAGTGATCCACATCTTGCTGCCGTTGAGGATATAGCGGTCACCTTTCTTATCGGCGCGCGTGCGCATGCTGACTACGTCAGAGCCGGCGCCGGTTTCACTCATGGCAAGCGCGCCCACGTACTCTCCACTGATGAGCCTTGGCAAATACTTGTCTCTTTGTGCGTCGCTGCCATTGCGGCGGATCTGATTCACGCACAGATTGGAGTGAGCGCCATAAGATAGGCCGACCGAGGCGGATGCACGACTGATCTCTTCCATCGCTACGACATGCTCCAAGTAGCCCATAGCTGCGCCACCGTATTTTTCTTCGACGGTGATACCAAGCACACCGAGCGCTCCCAGCTTCTTCCACAGCTCGGGCGGGAACTCATTGCGTTGATCGATCTCCGCGGCGCGCGGCGCGATCTCAGCAAGGGCAAAGCTGCGCACCGACTCGCGCAACATGTCGGCGGTCTCGCCGAGGTCGAAGTTCAGTGTGGGAAACGAGCTCGTCATTAACGTTCCTGAGTTAACCGGAAGCCTTGGGCGCCAGGCTGATCAGCGTCTGCAGCAGCGTGGCGCAGGGGGTTTCTGTACCGTTTCGAATAACACCAACGTCGGCCTTGGCGATCACTAGTGTACGTCCGTTCCTGATTACTTGGCCGCGGGCAATTAGATTCTCGCCGTGGGCGGGGGCGAGCAGATTCATCTTGTACTCGACTGTGAGCACACGAGAGTCTGCCGGCATCAACGTGTAGCCCGCATAACCACCTGCCGAGTCGGCGATAGTGCTGACGATGCCGGCATGAAAAAATCCGTCCTGTTGGCTGAGCTCGGGGCGGAAACGCAGCTGGATTTCACAGTACCCGGGTTGCAACTCGGTAATGGCGGCACCGATGAAAGCCATCACGCGTTGGGCGGCGAAGCTCTGCCGAACACGTTCGGCGTAATTCTGGTCGATGGGTTCCAGTGCGGCCATCATCCGGTACTCTCAGTCGGTGTCGGGGCCCGTGCGGCAGTGCCCCTAGGAAACCTTGACCTTCGTTAGCTGCGCGCGACACTGTGCCTCGATGTCGTCGAGTTCCTTCAGGGTGAGCTCGATGTCGTGTCGCTGTTGCTGTAACAGCCCTCGTCGTTCATTGATCTTGGCGAGAAAAAGCTCGAGTTGACCCGACTCGCCCGGTTCGGCGTCGTACATATCCAGCATCTCGCGGATTTCACTCAAGGAGAAACCAAGGCGTTTTCCCCGCAATACCAACTTGAGTCGGACTCGGTCGCGTGGGGAATACACGCGCATCTGGCCGTTTCGGGTCGGATTTAGCAACCCCTGGTCCTCGTAAAAGCGAATAGTCCGCGTGGTGACGTCGAACTCTTGGGCGAGCTGCGTGATGGTGTAGTGGCTGCTCATGCGGGAAGGGCCGGGTGGTAGAATGCGCGCATTGTAACGAAGCTTCCTGGATGCATTTCCTTTACGTAAACGTAACTAGACAGCGGGTGAGGGTTGACGTTTACGTAAACGTAAGCCAGAATTAACTAACAGTCAAGAGCCAATCTGACACCAGCCGGCAGGAGAGCACCATGGCGCGGGTAGCCGCGAAGGTGACATCCATCAGCAAAGGTTATAAGGCCCGTCACAAGGTCCGTTTCGTGACAGCCGCCAGCCTGTTCGACGGCCACGACGCTTCGATCAACATCATGCGGCGCATCCTGCAGGCGGCGGGCGCAGAGGTCATCCATCTCGGCCACAACCGCGCGGTCGACGAGATCGTTACTGCGGCAATCCAAGAGGATGCACAAGCCATCGCGGTGAGCTCCTATCAGGGCGGACACCTGGAGTATTTCAAATACATGGTCGATCTCCTGCGCGCCCGTGGTGCGGAGGACATCCGTGTTTTTGGTGGCGGTGGTGGCGTCATTATTCCTGCCGAGGTTCGTGAGTTGCAGGCATACGGCGTGACGCGCATCTACTCGCCTGAAGACGGCCAACGCATGGGCCTGCGGGGGATGATTGATGACATGGTCCAGCGCAGCGATTTCGCACGGGATAAGACAGCGGTCCCCGATGCGGCGGCGTTGGCTGCAGGTGACTGGTCCACGCTAGCCCGACTGATCACGGCCTTGGAGAATGACACGCTGGCATCGGCGCCGAGGCGCCAGTTACTCGAGCAGGCAAAGCAAACAGAGAAAATTCCGGTTATCGGCATCACCGGCACCGGTGGTTCCGGCAAGTCTTCTCTAACCGATGAGCTCGTGTTGCGCTTTCGTATCGATTACGACGACCGCTTGAAGATCGCCATCCTTGCGATTGATCCATCACGACGCAAGACTGGTGGCGCGTTACTGGGCGATCGCATTCGTATGAATGCCATCGATTCACCGCACATCTACATGCGCTCACTCGCCACGCGCCAGGCACAGCAGGAGGTGCCCGCGATGTTGGCGGACATAGTAGCAGTGACCAAGCTGAGCGGTGTTGATCTGCTAATCGTCGAAACCCCCGGCATCGGCCAGGGTGATGCTGCTATCGTGCCACTGGTGGATGCCTCACTGTACGTGATGACGCCGGAGTACGGTGCGGCTAGCCAGCTGGAAAAGATCGACATGCTCGATTTCGCTGATCTGGTGGCGATCAATAAGTTCGATCGCAAGGGTGGGGCAGATGCGCTGCGCGACGTGCGCAAGCAAATGCAGCGCAATCGTCAGGCCTTCGGCTCATCGGTGGAGGACATGCCCGTTTATGGTACGGTGGCGGCGCACTTTAACGACGATGGTGTAAGCGCCCTCTATCAGGGGTTGCTCACCTGTCTGCGTGACAAGGGTTTATGGCAACGCCAGAGCACCTTACCAGCGGTGACCAGCAAGGTTTCAAGTGGGCAGCGCGTGATCGTGCCACCGCAGCGTCAACGCTATCTCGCCGAGATTGCCGAAAGCGTGCGCGAGTATCGCAAAAACGTTATCGAGCAGGCACGTATTGCCCGAGAACGTCAGCAGTTGCGCGAAGCGCGTCGCCTGTTGAGCGAAGCTGGCAAGGATGGGTCCGTGCTCGATGGCTCGATCACGCAGCGCGAACACGCGCTCGATCCGCGAGCACGCAAGCTGCTCGAGATCTGGCCCAAGGTGAAGGCAAGCTACGCCGGCAACGAGTATGTAGTCAGGATTCGCGACCAAGAAATCCGCACGCCGCTTACTCATACTACGCTGTCCGGCACCAAGATCCCCAAGGTCGTGCTGCCGCGCTACGAGGATCACGGCGAGCTGTTGCGTTGGCTGTTACTGGAGAATGTACCCGGCACCTTCCCGTATACTGCCGGCGTTTTTGCCTTCAAGCGCCAGGAAGAAGAACCGACCCGTATGTTCGCCGGCGAGGGCGATGCGTTTCGCACCAACAAGCGCTTCAAGTATCTGTCCAAGGACTATGAGGCCAAGCGGTTGTCCACCGCTTTTGATTCGGTCACGCTTTATGGCTGGGATCCGGACGAGCGTCCCGACATCTATGGCAAGGTCGGTAACTCAGGTGTGTCCATCGCCACGCTCGATGACATGAAGGTGCTGTACGATGGCTTCGACCTGTGCGATCCCCGAACCTCGGTGTCGATGACCATTAACGGGCCGGCACCGACGATCCTGGCGATGTTTTTGAACACTGCTATCGATCAGCAGCTGGAAAGCTTCGAGCAGGAAAACGCGCGTCAGCCAACTGACGAGGAGATCGCCAAGATCAGGGCGTGGACGTTGGAAAATGTGCGCGGCACAGTGCAGGCGGACATCCTCAAGGAAGACCAGGGTCAGAACACCTGCATCTTCTCCACCGAGTTCAGCCTGAAAATGATGGGCGACATACAGGAATACTTCATCGAGAACAAGATCCGCAACTTCTACTCGGTGTCAATCTCTGGTTACCATATTGCCGAAGCGGGCGCCAATCCCATCAGCCAGCTCGCCTTCACCCTCGCCAATGGCTTCACCTATGTCGAGGCATACTTGGCGCGTGGCATGCATGTGAATGACTTCGCGCCGAACCTGTCGTTTTTCTTTTCCTACGGTATGGATCCGGAGTATGCCGTGCTCGGGCGGGTGGCGCGGCGAATTTGGGCAGTAGCGATGCGCGAGTGCTACGGCGCGAATGAAAGAAGCCAGAAGCTCAAGTTTCATTCACAGACCAGCGGGCGTTCGCTGCACGCGCAGGAGATCGCCTTCAATGACATCCGTACCACCCTGCAGGCGCTGATCTCGACCTACGACAACACCAACTCGCTGCACACCAACGCCTATGATGAAGCGATCACGACCCCAACGGAGGAGTCCGTGCGCCGCGCTATGGCGATCCAGATGATCATCAACAAAGAATGGGGTATCGCCAAGAACGAGAACCCGAACCAGGGCTCTTTTATCATCGACGAGCTCACCGATCTAGTGGAGGAGGCGGTGTTGCAGGAGTTTGAACGCATTGCCGAGCGCGGGGGCGTGCTCGGTGCGATGGAAACCGGCTACCAGCGCGGTAAGATCCAGGAAGAGTCGCTTTATTACGAGCACAAGAAACATGATGGTTCTTACCCGATCGTCGGCGTCAACACCTTTCGTAGCCCACATGGCGAACCGGTGCCGGAGAAGCTCGAGCTGATCCGTTCGACCGAGGATGAGAAACGTAGTCAACTCGCTCGGTTAAGCGATTTCCACGAACATCATGCGCAACAGGCGCCGCAAATGCTCGAGCGTCTCAAGCGCGCGGCGATGAACAACGAAAACGCCTTTGCCGTGCTCATGGACGCGGTCCGTTGTTGCTCGCTCGGGCAAATCACGCGCGCCCTGTTCGAGGTGGGCGGGAAGTATCGGCGCAATATGTAAGATCCCCGGGCGTCACCGGGTGCATTGCCGCTGCCGCTAGAATTGGCCATCATTAGCGGACACACGCCAAGAGCGAGGGTCCACCATGGACTCGAACCGACTTCCGCGAAGATTGGCCGCCATCCTTTACGCCGATGTGGCGGGCTACAGCCGGCTAATGGGGGATGATGAGGACGCCACCCATCGCACCCTGTGTAATCATCTCGACCTGATTGCCGAAAGCGTCCAGCGTCATCACGGCAAGGTGATGCACTACGCCGGTGACGCGGTCCTTGCCAAGTTCGATGCGGCGCTCGATGCGCTTTCCTGCGCGACTGACGCCCAAGCTCGTCTACGAGCTTGCAACGCGGACCTTGCTGCTGAGCAGCGGGTGGAGTTTCGGGTGGGCGTCAACCTCGGCGACGTCATTGAAGACCGTGGTGACATCTACGGCGAGGGCGTCAACGTCGCCGCACGTCTGGAGTCTCTTGCCGACGCGGGGGGCATCTGCATCTCCGAATCAGTCAAAGTGGCGGTCGGCAACAAGCTCGTGTGCGAATGCGAACCAATGGGCGAGCAGCGGGTCAAGAACATCGCGGAACCCGTCCGGGCTTATCGCGTATTGTTGACGACTAGCACATCTCTGGCTTCCGCTAAGCCGGCGATCAAGCTTCCCGACGGGCCTTCCCTTGCGATCCTGTCGTTCAAAACCGTGGGTGGCGATGTCGAGCAACAATCGCTGGCGGATGGTCTTCGTTACGACATTCAGACGGCCCTGGTCAAGCTCGCTGGGCTGGTCGTCATCGCCACTGCCACCACGAATACCTATCGCAATAAAGACATGGCGGTCGAGCAAGCGGCGGCCGAGATGGGGGTACGACATATCCTCGAAGGCAATGTTCAAAAGTCAGGAAATCGGGTTCGCATCACGGTTACGTTGACCGACGCTGTGTCCAAGCAAGTCGTGTGGGGCGAACGCTACGATCGTGTACTGGACGCCTCATTCGCGGTCCAGGACGAAATCACGGAGAAGGTCGTTACGGCGCTCGATGTGAAGCTCGCGAGCGGCGAACCGGCCAAGATCTGGCGCAAGACGATCAAGGATCCGAAGGCACGGGAGTACTACTACAGAGGCCTGCACGAGTACCTGAAGGGCAACAAGGAGGCCATGGCCATCGCCAGAGAGAACTTCGAGCGAGTGACCCAGCTTGCACCGGACAGTGCGCTCGGCCCGACCCACGTGGCGTTCTCACATTGGTGGGATGCCTTCAGGGGCTGGAGCGATTCGCCTTCTCGATCATTGGATCTGGCAGGCGAGTGGGCGGCGAAGGCAATGACGATGGAAGACGCCGATGGGCAAGCACATGCGGTCATGGCCCACGTCCTTCTGCTCCGGCGCGAACACGACAAGGCGCTGGAGGTAGCTCAGCAGGCGGTTTCTATTCGCCCCCAGTGCGTGAATGCAAACGGTCACCTCGGGAACATCCTCTATTACTACGGGAAGCCGGCTGAGGCCATCGAGCACGTGAAGCGCGCTATTCGCAATACGCCTGTTTATTCTCCCTGGTTTGTGGACATTCTGGCGGCGAGTTACAAGGAATATGGCCAGCTCGACAATGCCACGGCCGCAGCGAGGGAAGCCTTACGCTTGAAGCCGGATGATCTAGATGCGCGACTCGTCATGATCGATGCTTACCGACGTGCGGGGCGCCACGAGCGAGCGCGCGAAATAGCGCAGGAGGTTCTCACGATAGATCCAAGCTTCTCCTTGGCTGCCTGGTCGATGAGACAGCCTTACCGAGAGCCCGCGACTCTCACGCGTATCGTCGAGAGTTTGCGCACGGCCGGCCTGCCGGAATAGCACCTTGTAGGGCGGATGACGGAAGTCTTAAACACCTGATGACGTTGAATGCGACCCAAGGTGTCGTCGATGGGTTACGGTAAGCCAACCTCGTTGTTCAAGCGCGCAAGCGCCCTCATAGGAATTCTGTGCCTCGCATTATTGTTACTAGGGATGGCGGTGTGGGGCACCCTTGCCATTTATTATTCTGGTCCCTCCAGTAACGCATTGCGCATGGGAGTGGCTGTAGGCT
>QKEI01000179.1 GCA_003251795.1 Candidatus Muproteobacteria bacterium | reverse complement strand
GTGCGACAGGGGCTCGAACCACGCTAGTCTCTGGTGCAGCCGGACCACTTCACCGACGATGATCAATGTGGGCGCGTGCACCGTAGCAGTACTGACGATCCCCGGCAACGTCCGCAAGCTACCGATGAAGACCCGCTGTTGCGCGGTCGTACCTTGTTCCACCAGTGCTGCCGGCGTGTCGCTCGCCATACCGTGGGCGATCAGCTCACGGCATATGATGGGAAGTCCCTTCAGTCCCATGTAGATCACCACCGTTTGTTGCGGTTGCACCAGCACGTCCCAGTTGAGATCGATCACATCGTCCTGCTGATGGCCTGTCACGAAGATGCAAGATTGTGCGTAATCGCGGTGGGTCAGCGGGATGCCCGCGTAGGCGGCGCAACCGGAAGCGGCCGTGATTCCCGGTACTACCTGGAACGGAATACCTTCCTCCGCCAAGGTCCCGATCTCTTCGCCGCCGCGACCAAAGATAAACGGGTCGCCGCCCTTCAGGCGCAGCACGCGCTTTCCCTCTCGCGCTAGCTTCACCATCAGCTCATGAATTTCTTCCTGGCGCACGGCATGCATCTCTCTCTTCTTACCCACGTAGATGCGCTCCGCATCGCGCCGCACGAGATCCAACACCTGCTTGCCAATCAACCGGTCATACAGCACGACATCAGCCTGCTGCATGAGACGCAATGCGCGAAATGTCAGTAGATCAGGGTCGCCCGGCCCGCCGCCGACCACGTACACCTCACCGACCGCGCGTTCGCTTCCCGGTACTTGCTGCACTGCCTTCTGGAGGGCGGCATAGGCCGCCTGCTCCTGCCCGGCGAGAAGCATCTCGGCGATCGGCCCTTGCAGAATCTTTTCCCAGAATCGTCGGCGTTCAGTAGTAGTCTTGAATTTCGCTTTTACCTGCGCGCGAAATTTCTCCACCAGCATGGCGAGCCTGCCATAGGACGCGGGTACCAACGTCTCTAACCGTGCGCGTAGTAGCCGCGCCAGCACGGGCGAGGTACCGCCGCTGGATACCGCTACGACCACTGGCGAGCGATCGATGATCGAAGGCATGACGAAGCTGCACAAAGTCGGTTGGTCCACCACGTTCACCGGCACACCTCGGGTGCGCGCCGCCTCCGAGATCTGGCGGTTGACCGCCAGATTATCGGTAGCCGCGACGACGAGCATGAAATCTGCCACGTCTGCCGGCGTGAACTGCGCCGCCCTATGCGCGATGTCCTTTGATTGGGCGAGCTCGGCCAACGAGGTACACAGGCTCGGTGCGATCACCGTTACTTGCGCAGCGGCGCGTCGTAACAGTGCGACCTTGCGTGCGGCTACGTCGCCACCACCCACGACCAGGCAGGGCCGGTCTTTGACATTGAGAAAAATCGGTAGAAGCTTCATGAAACTGATCCGACAAGACTGTTATCACCAAAGTGGGGCGGCTGAGAATATCCTCTTTGGGATTGTGTTTTCCAGTTGTGGTAGCAATGATCTGGCTACGGTTGCGGGTGTCGCAGCGTGCGGTCGGTGTTATTCGTCGAGGCGCTCAACGAAAAGTTGTGCGGCAGGTAGCCCGTGGTCAAGCAAGTAGAACTCGGTGGCATCGGCGAATGATGTAGCGGAGGCCAAATAGACATCGTGCTCGGCGAGATCCGGGTGCTCCGTCGGAACGCGCGCCAGTATCTCATCGAGCGCCTGAGTTCGATTGGAGTGGCCGGCAGGGGCGAGCAATGACGTGTAGTCGAAGTTGTCCAGGGCATCGGTCCAGGATCGGCAGAGGTTGTCCAGGTAGTGGCCGTTCTCCCCGGTGGCAATCCAATACAGATGCATGTGCTCGGCCATGTCCAATGCCATCGCATGTTCGATCAGGCTCTTGATGGGCGCGAAACCGCTATCGCAGGCGATAAAGATAACCGATCTTGGCGAATCTTCTTGCAGGACGAATTTCCCCGCCGGACCTTCGACGTTAACGGTATCGGCAGTCTTCAAGGCATTGAACACATGTGCCGAAAATGCGTTTCGCTCGGCCTTGAAAATATGAAACTGCAGATTTCTGTCATCGCAAGGGCAGCTGGCAATAGGGTAACTCGCCGTGAGGTTGTCTCCCACTTGCAAACGCACGTGCTGGCCGGCGAGAAAGCGCAAGCGTTTGGTTCGCGGTGTCTGCAGATGCAGCAACGCGATTTCCTCGCTCAACATCTCCAGCTTCTTCACGCGCGCCGCTATCTGCTGCAGCGGTATGTCCTGCACGCCCTGCGCTTCTAGCGCCTCGATGACGAGATCCGTGACCGCCGTGTTAGCACACAGTAACTCGTAGCGCTGCGCCTTCTCGGCGGCGCTTAAGACATAGTCGGTTGCACGGATCTTCTTGATCTCGCCGGAAACCACCTTGGCCTTGCATAGACCGCAGTTTCCGCTGCTGCAACCGTAGTTCAATGCAAGGCCGGCGCGTAGCGCGGCCTCCAGGATCGAGTCGTTACCCTCGAGAAAAAACTCGTGATTGCTCGGTAGAATACGGATGTTTGCAGCCATGACCCGAAGAACGCTGTCTCTTATGAGTAACCGTGTCGGCGAGGGTTCTGGCTGCGACTTTGTGCGCAGTTCCCGAGCGAGCCACTCCTGCAGTGCGTTGATAGCAAAGCGTAGTTGGGCATCGTCTGCTTGTCCGATCTCAAGAAGTTTTTGCTCGAGTTTTTCAACTACCGCAGCGTGGTGCTGAAAGCGCGTCTTGGTTTCAGCCAGCTCTTTGCCCAATGCAGTGGCCCGCGCCGCCAGTGTTTGCGCATCGGGCAATACTGTTTTCGTAGCATATTTCGTCAGCGCATTATCCTTAATCCGCTCCAGGCGCTCCAGCACGGCATCGTCCACGACGCGCGATTCCGCCTCGGGATAGGCGCGCAACAGCTCCTCGAGCGTAACCATGCCCTCAAACGTGGCGAGCTCTCCTCTTTTTATTCTTCTTTGAAGCACGCCGCGTGTTATGCCCACAAGGCGGGCTGCACGCGTCAATGTGAGAAGTTGCGACATCTGCCGGTGTTGTCTCCAACGCCCATTTTCCGGCCCCGAGCGACCGAGTGAAACCCCCCTCCCTCGCGGGAAGGGACTAGGGGGAGGGGATCCCCGCACGTTCGTACCACTTCCTCGCTTCGGCTAGATCTTCTTCTACGCCATTGCCTTGCTCATACATCATCGCCAACGTGATTTGCGAACCCGGAAGCCCCTGCTCTGCCGCCAGGCGAAACCACTTCACGGCTGCCCCTGGATCCTTTTCTACACATTCACCTTCAAGGTACATGAAGCCCAGACCTTGCTCGGCGGCAGCGCGCATCCACTTCACCGCGGCTTCTTCATTGCGCACCACACCAAGGCCGTTTTGATACATGATCGCGAGGCGATACTGGGCATCGGCAATGCCCTCGTCAGCAAGCGGGGTCAAGTGTTGCAGCGCGCGGGCGAACTGTTTTGCCTCGAAGGCAGCTACGCCACTCGACAACGCCATGTCTCGGTCGTCAATCATGCTACGTCTCCGGTGGGTATTTGCAAAACGATATGAAGGCGCACATGCTTAGTGTACCAGCTGCCGCCCACGCGCACAGTTGCAAATCGTTAGCAAAGCCGATAGCTTAACGCGCCGATTACTTGACCTGCCCTCTTCGATAAAGCCCCGGAACGTTACTGACATCGCGCACAAACGATCTATGACGCAAGCAAAGACAAACGTAGACCTCGCGCGTGCTGCCATGCGTTCGTTCATCCAGCGGGTGGCGACCGGTCCCGAGCTGAGCAAGGATATCTCCTACGAGGAAGCGCGGGCGGCCATGAGCTACATCCTGAACGGAGAAGTCGACCCGGTGCAAGCGGGTGTCTTTCTGATTGCCCTGCGAATGAAGCGCGAGACCGAGGAAGAGAATAAAGGCATTCTGCAGGCGATACTCGATGCCACCGACAGCGCCACGGCTGCTGTCGAGGAAGTAGTGCTGATCGCTGATCCCTACGATGGGGCCACGCGCGGTTTGCCGATATCGGCGTTTCTGCCTGCGGTGTTAGCCGCTTGTGGGGTCCCTACCGTCTGCCACGGTGTGGAGAAGGTGGGTCCGAAGTATGGCGTCACTTCCCGTCAGGTCCTGCGAGTCGCGGGGATCGACGTGCAACTGTCGCCGCAACAGGCCGCCGCGGCCGTCAATGAGCCGACAACGGGGTGGGCCTATGTCGATCAGCAGGCGTTTTGTCGCAAATTGCACGATCTCATCACGCTGCGCAGCCTGATCGTTAAACGTCCGGTCATCACAACGGTAGAGGTGCTCGCCGCCCCGGTACGTGGTGCTGGCAAGACGCATCTGATGACGGGCTACGTACATAAGCCTTATCCGCCAATCTATGCCATGCTAGCGCGCCATGCAGGTTTTGCATCCGCCATGATCGTGCGCGGTGTTGAAGGCGGCGTGATTCCATCGTTACAACAACCGAGCAAGCTTTTCTACTTTCACGGCGATGGTGAGTTGCAATCGATGTCGCTCGATCCGGCGAGTATTGGCATCAGCCAGCCCAGCCGCGCGGTACCGATCCCCGATCATCTGGCTCAGGCTAAAGATGAGACGGATGAGCTTGCTGCCGGTGTCGACACGCAAGCGCTGGCACAAGCGGCCGCGAGCGCAGGTATGGCGGCATTATCGGGTGAGGCGGGACCGGCCTATGATAGCCTGGTCTACGGCGCCGCCTTGTGTCTATATCACTTGGAACACCAGCCCTCGTTGCCAGCGGCCGCCCATGCCGTGCGTCGCGCGATCGACTCGGGCGAGCCGCTGGCTCGTTTCCGAAAAAACCAGGTGCGCCAGTAACGCGCCGGGTTTCTCTCCTTCGCTTCCGGTGGCGGCAGCACCTGCAAAGCGCAAGGGCACGTCCACGCTCATGACTATCCCAAATAAATGAATGCTCTATTCCTAAAGGAATAACAAATATCAGAAAAAAACTTGATATAGATCACGGAATATTGGCCACCACCATGCGGTAGTAGTGCGACCGCATTCAGTCCTAACTTGGAGGTTCCGTCATGGCGGGCAGTACGCGTGGTCTTCTTTTGGCTTTTGCAGTGGGGTTGGGTATTACCGTACC
>QKEI01000219.1 GCA_003251795.1 Candidatus Muproteobacteria bacterium | reverse complement strand
CCGGTGATCAGCTGTTGCGTGAGCTTGGACAGATTCTGAAAGGTAAGATTAGGCAACGGGATGCCCTCGCCCGCCTGGGCGGCGATGAATTCGGTCTGCTGCTCGAGGACTGCTCACTCCGCTATGCCGAGCGTGTAGCCAACGAAATGCAAAAGGCTGTTCATGACTTTCGCTTTATCTGGGAAGGAAGGACCTTCAGTATCGGTGTGAGCATCGGTCTCGTACCTATCGGTCGCGCCAGCGAAAATGTGACGACTCTGTTAAGCAAGGCGGACGCCGCCTGTTATGCAGCCAAAGACGCCGGTCGCAATCGGATTCACGTTTACCATGACTCCGACACCGACTTGGCCCGGCGTCAGGGTGAAATGAGACTCGTCTCACGCATCAACCAGGCATTAGAGCGTGACCATTTTCATCTGGCTTTTCAGCCAATAACACCGATTTTCAACACGCCCGGGGCCGGCGCGCACTACGAACTCTTAATACGCATGCAGGATGAGAACGGGCGCGTCGTGCCGCCCCGCGTCTTTCTAGCCGCGGCAGAGCGTTACAATCTGTCTACGAAGGTGGACAACTGGGTAATCGCCACGGCATTTCGCTGGCTGACCCGTCACCCCGAACAACTGGCTCAGTTGTTTTTGTGCTCGACGAACCTGTCAGGACACTCATTAGGGGATGAGAATTTTCTGAAGTTCATTATGGAGCAGTTCGAACAGACAAACCTACCGCCGGAGAAAATCTGTTTCGAAATTACCGAAACTGCGGCCATTGCCAACTTGGCTAGCGCAACGCAATTCATCAATTCACTCAAAGCCCTGGGATGCCGCTTTGCACTGGATGACTTCGGCAGTGGACTATCATCATTCGCTTACCTCAAGAACCTGCCGGTAGATTTCATTAAGATCGATGGCGTGTTCGTGAAGGACATAACGCACGACCCAATCGCACTAGCCATGGTCCACTCCATCAATGAAATCGGTCATGTCATGGGTAAACAGACTATCGCCGAGTTCGTCGAGACCGAAGGCATACTGGAAAAGCTGCGAGAGATTGGCGTGGACTACGCTCAGGGCTACGGCATTGGTCGACCGAAGCCGATCGAACAGCTATCCTGACCCTGTCGGATCACGCTAAGTTATTGTCGCAGCGTGCTTTTATGATCGTCGCGTGCATATACACGGATAGGGGCCGGTTGTTCGCCACCAATTATTTCTGAAGGTGCACCTTGCATTTCAGTCCCGCCGGTATTCGATAACGCGGATTCGCGAGCTCTACGCGCACGCCGAATGTACCGCTGGCAGCATCCACCACCCGGTCTATCACTTTAACTCGTCCCTTGTACGTTTGCCCAACCAGATCATCCGTCTTTACTTCCGCCCGCATTCCCGTCTTCACCGCCCCAAACATGGCAACCGGTGCAATTACCTCGACGTTGAGCGGGTCGATTTGCGCAATCTTAAGGATCTTCTCTTGTCGTGCGACCTCACCTGGTGACACGAAGCGCTCTACTACTACACCCGCTACCGGCGAGCGAATCGTGCGCAGCTTCAGTAATTCTTGTGAACGTCGCAACTCCATCTCCGCCATCTTCTTTTCCGTCTCCGCTAGGTCCTTCTCCGAAGAAGACATTATCCTCTTCTTAAATAATTCCTCACTGCGCGCATATTTACGTTGGTTGTACTCCAATCGGGCGCGGGCCAACTCGATGTCGGCGCGTTCTATCTCGGCCTCCAAGGTCGCTACTACCTGCCCTTTCTTTATCACACTGCCCCGATCAACGGGCACAGACTCTACGATGCCTACAACCGGGCTCGCCAACTCGACAACCATATAGGGTTCGATCAGGCAATCAAGCCACGGTGCGGCATTATCGTTGTTTGCCGCTCTGGCAAACGGGCCGACCACGGACAGTACCAATGCCGTCATACCCGCGGCCATGATGGTGTATTTCATACGGTTGTCGTCAGTTTATTCCGGACGACCGGAGAACGCTAACGCCGTATCTAGCTGTTCATCCGTCTTGATTAGCTCGCGACGTATTCGTGAATGCAGACGCTCGGCACCGCGTTGGCCGCTGCGCAAGGTCCATGTCCCAGTCAGTCTGCCAAGGCCGAGTCGGGTCAATAGGCCAGCAATGCCCGACACGATCTTATTGCAATAAACCCGCGCAAGCTCGTCCTCGAGCGAAAGAATAGCGCTATAACTGCCCGGGTCTCCCTGTCTCCCACAACGGCCGATCAGCTGACGGTCGATGCGCTTCGCTTCGTGCAATTCTGTCATGATGACATGAAGACCCCCGCGCTCGGCCACACCGGGAGAAAGCTTAATGTCAGTGCCTCTGCCAGCCATATTTGTTGCAATTGTGATGCGCCCCTCCTCTCCCGCTCTGGCGACGATTTGCGCTTCGTTTTCGTCCTGTCGTGCATTCAACAACTCGTGAACCAGGCCTCGGGCTTTCAAGATCTGGCTCAAATGCTCCGAAGCCTGGACCGAGCGCGTGCCCACCAACACTGGTTGTCCTTGAACGTGCACTTGAGCGATCTGGTTTGCCACCGCCTCCCATTTCTCCTCGGCGGTGAGACAAACCTCTTTCCTTTTAGGATTTCTTTGCACTGGTCGATTTGTAGGCAGCCGTACGACATGCAAGCGATAAACTGACCATAGTTCGCCCGTCACCTCCCTCGCCGTGCCCGTCATACCCGCAAGCCTGAGGTATCGCCTGAAGAATCGTTGATAACTTATCCGCGCCAGCGTCTCGCGCCGATCCGTCAGTTCACAATCCTCTTTACGTTCTATCATCTGATGTAGACCTTGTTCCCAGGAACGATCCGGCATAACCCGACCCGTGTATTCATCAACAATCTGAATCTTGCCTTCTTTGAGGATATAATGCTTGTCGCGAATATACATATGTTGTGCGGTTAACGCTTGCCGTACGAGTTCTTCCCGACGCTGCGTACCACGCCAGAGTCCGCCGAACGACTCGGTAAGTTCTTTGGTGCGCTGTTTGCCCCGCTTTGTCAACAACAGGCGTCGTTCCCGCTCGTTGATTTCGAAGTCATGATGTTTGATGAGTTGTCCCGCAATCGCCAGTGCTTGCTCATAAAAGCGCTTTTCCTCGTCGACATTGCCTGCACCCGAAATAATCAGTGGTGTCCGTGCTTCATCAATCAATGCGCTATCTGCCTCATCGACGATTCCGAAGTGCAGACCACGCAAAAGCAGACGCCCCAGCCTGGACTCCTTTCCGTACAGCCGCTCCAGCCGTAGGTGCGTGCGATTGCGCTTTTCCCCCAGTGCGATGCGATCTTTTAGATAGTCAAAGGCTACTTCTTTATTCGTACAGTAAGTTATATCGCAGGCGTAGGCCTGTTGCCGTTGTGCCGGGCTCATGCCCTGAATGATTGTACCGACGGTCAATCCTAACGCTTTGTAGATCGGACGCATAAGCTCTGTATCACGTGAAGCCAGATAATCATTGACCGTAATAATGTGAACAGGAATCCCTGCCAGCGCCGCAGTGCACGCCGGCAACGTGGCCGTTAGCGTCTTTCCTTCACCCGCTTCCATCTCGGCAACCATGCCGCGCAGTAACACTAACCCGCCCATCAATTGCACATCATAGGGTCGCATCTGCAACCTGCGTTGAGCGATTTCTCGTACCAAAGCGAACGACTCTGCGACCAGTGCGTCTTTATCCAACCCTTCACGCCTCAACAATTGACGGAGCGTCTCTGCCGCGTTGAGAATGTGGTCGTCACTGACATGCCGCAGTCGAGCACCGTGTGCGTCAATCAGCCGTACAAGCTCATCGAATCGAGCCCGTCGCGAACGCTTCCAACGCAAGAGGGGACCGCTTGCCGCTACACCGAAACGGTCAAACCAGTTCTCGCGTGGGAAGACGCGTTCGGGATAGGGGCCCAAAAACGGTTGTGAAATAGCGGAGGCGTTAGACATTAAAGCGTGTAAGGAACAGCTGTCGTAAACTCCTGTACCACTGGCGAGCCAGCGGTTCATGACCATGATCGAACCGCACGTATACGCGTCCATTCACGTTTACAGTATTCGTGCTCGCCGGAAAATCTATATCCAGCACGAACAGTTTTTGAAATGCCTTGGCGCGCCGGCCCTCGCGTGGATCGATAGCGATCTCTCCGCCTCCCTGTTGCGACAGGATCAGGCTGGGCAACTCATCGGTTGCCGCGGGGACCTCGTGTTTGACTACCGCGGGGATCACATTCGCGATTCGGTCGGCCATACGGACTTGCACACGTGTGGTGTGTTGCCTGACGAGGTCAATATCATGCTGAGAAACGACCACTTTTGCCGTCACCGTGGATAGATCCAGCGTATACCCGAGGGCCTCGCCTTTCTTCACATATCGGCCGGGCAGGTCCGCTGCATTCGGTACAATAAACAGCCCATCCGTCTCGCTGTGAATGGTCAGGTCCTGGACGTCTAGTTGAGCCTGCTGCAGGTCTGCCGACACAATGTCGATCTCTTCCTGGATGATCTCTGTTTTGACTCGATCATTTTGCCGTTCCGCCCGCTGGCGTGCCTCAAGCTCTGTCAATCGTCCTTCTAGCCTCTTGATTTCAGTCAATAACGCGGTATCTCGGCAAGCGATCAGTGGATCGCCACGGCGCACGGGCATACCGGGTGTCGCAAGCAGGCGTTCGACAAACCCATTCGTCCGGGCTCGTACGACCATGTCTCCAGGCACCCAGACAACCCCCTGGGCGCGCGTCCATGACGGTACTGGAACCAGCGTGATGACCGCGACGACGGCAGTAACCAACAGCGCGGTCGTGGTAACAGCACGCATGCGTTTCGGGCGGATAGCCGGGCTGGTGAATATCTTCGCTGCATTCTTCAACAGTGGCGCTACTATCATGACCGTCACTCCCCAGATCGCTAACAGCACGCCGATAAAGAAGAATTTGCCGGCAACAAACAACACAATAGCCGCAACCACAAACATTCTGTAAATGAATGCCGCTATGCCATAACCGACAAACCAACGGCGCTCACCCGTCGTCGACTGTGGTGGCTCGACCTCACGCAACCCGAACAAATACCTTTGGCAGAGGTATCCCAGATATCTATTTGACCGAGTGCCAAGATTTTGGATCTCTATCAAATCGGAAAGGATGTAGTAGCCATCGAATCGAAGCAATGGATTCGCATTGAAGAACAATGTTGATACGCTGGCGATAAGCACCACGTTATAGGCCAACGCCCGTACGACACCGGGTTCGATGTTCAGCCATAGGAACAGCGCTAATGCGGCGACAAATAGCTCGACTATCATGCCGCCGGCACCGACTATCGCTCGCCGGCGCTTCTCTCGAAACGCGGTTGCGGCCGATGCATCCACGTAAGGAATCGGCATCAACACCAGGAACATGACGCCCATCTCATGCACCTCACCACCCCATACTTTAGTGGCAAAGGCGTGGCCAAACTCATGAATCGCCTTTACCACCGGGAACATCAGGCCGAGTAGCAACAAGTTGTTGGGTGCAAGTACCCGGTCCGTCAAATTTTCTGTCAGGTCGGGCCAATGCGCTCCCGCAAGAAACACCGCCGCACCGACCACCACAACCCAGATTAGTGCGCCCACCCAACCGTACACTGGGCGCACAAATGGTAGGGCGTTGTCGAGAAACTTGTCCGGATCCAACAGGGGTATACGCAAGGCCATGGGATTCATGAACTTGCGTGCGAGGCTGCTGCGTTTTTGACGTTGGTAACGCCGCAACAACTCGGAGGTGTCCGGTGAAACATCGCATTGCAGAGCATCCGCTCCATGTAGTTGACTCAGCAAGCGGATCATCTCGTCCTGTGTTGGCGCGTCATCCCCGAGGCGGTCGACGGCGATCTCCCACAGCTGCTGTACACTGCGTTTGCCGTCCATCAAGCCAATGATCAAATTGGCCGCGGGCGTCAACCGGTGTGAACGCTGGGACGCCGGATCCTGCAGCACGTACCAGAGCTCGCCACGGTAATGATGTCGATAGATTCTTGCGTGACTTCGCAACCGGGGAGTAAGCGAGGACACACGATGCCATGAGGGACTAAATAAGGATGTCGTCATCGCAACTTACGGCCACCAAGACCAAACCCAGAGGCGCAACCAGTCAACCATATTATGGGTCCATATCCAGAATAGTTTGCGCCGGTCTACTTCAATCTTCCCAACCCCCTGCATCCCCGGGCGCAGCCGCTGCGATAAACTGTCAAGCTTTGCCTCCACGCGGAAGTAATTCCGTCCCTCTTCTGCCGCCGAGACCGGCGTAATCTTCTCCACGGTGAATGCAAATGCATCACCGAGAATGCTGGATAAGGTCAGCCAGCCCCGCTGCCCTACTGAGATGTCGGCCACATCGCGTTCATCAACTTTCAAAATCACGCGGTAGGCATCGAGTGGCGCGATTTCAAAAAGCACTTGTCCTTTTTCTACGGGTGCGCCGAGGGATTGGCTGAGATCCCCGCTGACGACGACGCCTTCGAACGGCGCCGTAACTTCGGTACGTGACAACTGGTAGTTGAGCAACTCTAACTGCGCATCGATCTGGCTGATTTGCGCTAGCGTTATGCGGATCTGTGCGCGATCGTGTGCCGCCATAGCTTCCCGGTGCTGTCGCAATAGCTGCTCTCTTTGACCGAGCGCCTTTATACGCTCCAGCTTCAGATCCTTATCATCCAGTACCGCCAGTACATCACCTTGCCTCACCACGTCTCCAGCGCGCGCCTTGGCCTCGGTAATGTAGCCGGCAAAGGGCGTCGCCAAAACACGCTGTATTTCTCCCTCAATCACGGCATTTGCAGTCACCCGGTAATCCCCCTGGGCGAATGCAAGAAACACCGCTAACGCAATCAATAGGGTGGCAATCAGCTTAAAGGTAATGTGTCGCGGTCCCACGAGCTTAGCCACTTGCGCATGCAACGATTCACCGGCCTTCACGATCAGCAGGCGGTCATTCTTACGTTTCGCCTCCAGGAGTCCGCCCGCGAGCGAAGCGATGGCTTCACACAACTCAACCGTACTGCTATCAAAGGGCTTATCCACCCGACGTTCCAACGTCAACGCGCCGATCGCCTCGCCGCAGTGATGCAACAATACCGTGCAGACAGCGGCCGACTCTTGCATGTTTGCGAGCTCTTCATGTGCACGGCGGACAGCAGGTGCCGCTTCCGAGGCGGGTGCAGGATGGACCACGGTAACTTGTTGGTCGAAAGCCTCGTCCATCGCCGCGCCGATGGCTCTAATGACATTAGTTTTCTTTTCGAACTGTGCCGTGTGCGAAACGGCGCTCACGACCATGTAATTTCTTCGCAGAAATCCCGCGCTCACTCTGTCACACGATAGCCGTGTGGCCAGCTCTGTCACCAGCGCTAGCGCGGCGCCATAAAAACGGTTCTGCTCGGTAACAACCGCAAGCAGATCGAGTACCGTCATCAGACGTGTTTGGGTCTCGGAGCCTTGCTGAGACTCCTGTCTGCGGAAAAGCACCTCGAGCCAGGCGCTGCCCCAATGCAGTTGACGCAGCATCGCCTGCAATTGTGACTCGGCGCCTAACGAGGTCTCGAGGACGACTACGCCGTGGAGTTTCTTGTCGACCTCAAGTGGGTAAGCCACGTGATGGCTTAACGAGGCCGTTTCGCCGGAGGCGCCCGGTCCGTCATATCTCAGTAGCAAGCCGCGCCGCTCCCTGAGGGCACGCTCCGCCGCCGAGGTTAAATGTTCCATACTGCGCCGCACGTCCGGCCACACGGCCGCGACGGTAAAGGGCCCGACATCGGGAGTTCCCAGCAGCACCAAACCACCGCTGACACCGGTAATCATGCGGCACTGTATGGCCAGCCAGCTGCGGCAAAAGCTGCTGCTATTGTCAGCTTCTGCAAACTGGGCCCAAGCTTGACGTTCTAGCTCAGACGCTCGCTGCTGGCTCGCCACATTGATGCGGTCGCTCGCCAGCGAACCGCCTGACAAGGTGGACTTAGGACTATCCATGCTAGCGCGCGGCAATCAGCCGTGCTCCGGCAGATCGACGGCGTGGGGCGTGGGGCTGGCGCCCCAGTTAGCCTCCGCCGTTACCGCGACCGGTCTGGGCCGAAGGTTCCGTCTCGAGCTTTCCGTAGCGCCCTTCGTATTCGTCCATGAGTTTGCCCAGCAATTGCGTCAGGCGCTTGGCGGCAAAGGGACTCAGAATCAGTCGATTGGTGAGCTCAATCTCGACTTCACGGGCACTGCGTTCCCAGGCCTTGTTTACGCCAAAGTTCAGGACAACTTCTTCGCGCGTGCTCGTCACGTTGCATACGTTGGCATACGAGCTCTTGATATTGCTCGTATCCCAACGAATTTTGGGTGTCTGCGCGCCCTCGGTCGGCGTCTGCGTGGTGGTTTCACTGGCTGATCGGGCCATGACTACTCCTCCTCATTGTGTTACCTAAAACAAGTCGGGGACGACTTGGCCGGGGCTCCGCCCCTGATCATCCCCACCCCTCATGGTGCAAGCATTATGACACCCCTGGCGCACGCCCGCGACCGGCCTTCGCCATGTCAGACGTTCACTCGTAGCAGGCTGAACGCTTGCAAGCCATTGATTCTAAGTTCGATTGTGATATACCGTTCAGCTTGTGAACGGCCTATCGACATCCGCACCCGAATTGAACCCGTGCCGAATTACTCTCGGTGATCGCGCTGATCCTTCATCGGTTTATCGTAAAGGCTCACACTGATATGGCGATTCGGATTATCCAGATCCGGATGCTCTGCCAGATCGAGCAGGAAATGACGCACCCAGGGCGCCGGCGAGGCAAAGGATCCGTCGCGATGCTCTTTCTTACCGACACCGTGACTGCTGTGCTGCCTGCGACCGTCATGGCCAAAGAGGTCCTTATCGTGGTCGCCGGAACCCTCATCGTCGCTCGTGAAGAATGACTTCAGTTTCTTCCCGAGATCGTGCAGGTAGGACTTATAGGTGCGGTAGTCCTTCACGCCATCCGTGGAGGTGGTATTTCCCTTCCAGAACTCACTCGGGCGCATCGTCGGGTCGAGAGTGCCGCCCGGACCGTACAGTTCAGTCAATACACGGTCAAAGGCATTATCCGTGGATACGCCCGATAGTGGGGCGGGGGCCGTGTCCAGACTTACCTGAATTCCATCGAGCACCCTGGCGGAGGCTACGCCATTCACATAGCGGTTGAACAGCGTGGCGCCGATGGTCTCTGATCCCGCAGTACTCCACTCACCGATCAGATGCAGTGTTTGTGAGCTATCCCCCAAGATAACGAGTGGCGTGGCACCGGCAATGTCTTTGATCTGGCTACTGCTGAGCTCGGAGGTATTGCCACTGTCGTTACCTAGCAGATACGCAACATTCCCATCACCGAAGGTGACCTGCTCGACCCCATGAATGCGATCGATCCCATCGTGAGTGGTGGAAGTCGGCCGTGTATCGGTGATCTGCAACCGCCCACCGACAAAGGCGAACTGATAGTCTTCGAGATTGCCGGAGTAACCCGCCGCTTCACGCCCGGGGCCGGCCGCCAATGCACTTTGCGCCATGGCGCGAGCGATCTGCTCGGCGTTGAGCGCTTCACCAAAGAACGCCACCTCATCGATATGCCCGTCGAACGGCTCAGTGATGCGGATCTTCGATAAGTCACCGGAATCATCAGTGTTTGAACGATTGGAACCGCCGATGACGATGGGCTCGTGATTACCGAGCAGCCCCCCGGCAAAGCTGTTGGTGCCGATGAGGGCACCGTTGAGATAAAGCTTCATGCCTGCTTCACCCCACGTCACCGCCAGGTGGTACCAGCGATCCGGGCGCACCGGATTGTTGAACGCCGTGTTGTCGGTGTCGATCCTGAAGCTTTGGCTAGTGCTTTGCAGACGCACCTCGATGTCGCGTCCGTCCAACCTTATATTAAGGTGTCCACCACTGCCGAAACCGCTGCGGTCCTTGGCGAATAAGGTCTGATCGCGTGCGGTTGTATCGGTATTAAACCAGAACATGACCGTGCCGTTGGCAACCTCGAAGGCCGGGTCATGTGCGACGGCGATGTATTGCGACCTGCGGTGCTTGAACTCGGCCGCCGTCTTGGCATCAAACAGCGCGCCATCGCCAGACCGGGGTCCCGCATCATCCTGATCGATGTCGCCGAAATACGTGCCATCTTGCGCAACGCCAACGCTATCGAATGCTGTCTTGCCACTGACCTCGTTCAGATTCCAATACGCGATCGGCACGAGCGGCGCGCTGCCCAATCTATCGCTGCCTTCACCGCCATCGATTAAGTCATCGCCACCACCGCCCCGCATGACGTCATCGTCGCTACCACCCTCGATGCTGTCGTCACTCGGGCCACCGCGCAGATCGTCATTGCCAGGTCCGCCGCGCAGTGAGACAGGCGCCACCGTGCGGGTCGCGTCCACTTGGTCCGCCCCCTCGCCGCCCTCAACGGCTACGGGAATAGTCACGTCCTCTAGCGTGATCGAGTCATCGCCGCCGAGGGCGAGCACCCCCAGGTGGGTCAAGCCCGAAAACGTGCTGATAACGCCGTTTACCGAGGCCATGACCACACCGCTGATTTCATCGAGGTGAATGCTATCGCCGTTCTCGGTACCGACGATAACGCCGTTTATGATCGGTAGGTTACTGCTGACGCTGTTGCTACCGCTGCCCGCATCGAGAATGAGCTCGAAGGGTAGCTCACTACCAGCTACGACGGTAATCGCGTCATCTCCTCCATCCGTGCTGACGTGTAAGGCTTCGCTCGGATTACGGAATGTTACCGTCTCACTGGTTGGACTCGAGATGGTCGAGAGTTCCTCACCGATGGTCAGAACAACGTCATCGTCAAGCGCACCGAAGCTAAACGTCTGCACTGGGATCACGAGATCATTGACGATCGGCTCAAGGCCACTAAAGCTTATCAAGCCTCCGTCGATCTCCACCGTGCCAGAGTGGGCATCAAAGAACGTGTAGTTGATGGAGCTGGCCGCACCGTTGATCAGAGTGAGCGTATCGTTATCGCCGGGGCCACCACCCTGATAGACAATGCCGGCGGCCGGAATCGGATTACCCCCGCTGAAGTCGATCGCAAGCGTGTCATCATCGCTCGAGCCGTTGATCGTAATGACAGGGGCGGTAGCGAACTCGGTGGTGAAAACCCCCAGCCCATTGACGCTTACGTTGATTTGTTCACCACCGCGGCTTATCTCAAAGCTGTCGGCGACACCGTCGTTTGCCGCCGGCCCGGCGTCAATGTTCTCGTCCTCGAGTACGGTGACGTTGAAGCCTTGCGTCGCGATGCCGCCGTTGCCGTCATCGACTGCGACCGTCACTGCATGCACGCCGGGCCCCTGCGCCTCGGTCGGCGTCCAGGTGAAGAGCCCCGTCTCCGGTTCGATCGCTGCGCCTTCTGGTGCATCGTCAGTGAGCGAGAACGCCAGCACATTGGCCGGCAGATCGGAGTCGCTCGCGGTCGCGGTGAAGACCAGCGTGCCGCCTTCGTTCACGACCTTGTCGCCGATTTCATCCAGCAACGGCGCGGTGTTCACTTCGTTCACGGTGACCTTGAACGTCTCCTCGTCGAACAATTCCGGCATCCCGTTGTCCGCGACGCGGATGGTGACGTCGTGGCTGCCCGGCCCCTGCACTTCGGTTGGCGTCCAGGTGAATTCCCCGGTCATCGCGTCGATGCTCGCACCTGCCGGCGCGTTGAGCAGGCTGAAGGTGAGCGTGTCGGGCGGCAGATCCGGATCGCTCGCGGTCGCGGTGAAGACTAGCGTGTCCCCTTCGTTCACCGCCTTGTCGTCGATCGCGTCGAGCACTGGGGCATCGTTCACCGGCGCGACCTCTATGGATACTGTCCCAATGCCGGAAGGCAGCAGTCCGTCGCTTGCGCGGAACGTAAAGGCATCGGGGCCGAAGAAGTTCGTGTTCGGGGTGTAGCGGAACACTCCGCCCTCGAGGAGCTCCACCATGCCGCTCGCAGGCCCAGTTAGGACCTCAAAGGTCAGCGCGTCGCCGTCGACGTCGTTCGCCGGGAGCGGCGCCTCGAGCATGACGTCCTCGTCGGTTTCGAACGCCGCATCGAACGCCGTGGGCGCATCGTTCTGGTTTTCGACGACCAGGCTGACCACGGCTACGTTGGACAGCTCGCCCGAGGGGTCGCGCGCCTGGTAGGTGAAGCTGTCGTCGCCAAAGAAGTCAGCATTTGGCGTGTAGACGAAGGTGCCGTCGGCGTTGAGCACCAGCGTGCCGTTAGCCGGAGCGCTCGCCAGCACCGCGGTGAGCATATCGCCGTCCACGTCCACGTCGTTCGCCAGCACGCCGAAAGCGGGTCCGAACAGGCTCAGATCAAGCGGCTCATCCTCGACCAGGTCGTAGCTTTCCGGCGCTGCCACCGGCGCATCGTTGACCGGAGCCACGTTGACGGTCACGACCGCCGGCACCGAACTGATGATGCCGTCGGAAACACGGAAGCCGAATGTGTCGGCGCCGAAGAAGTCGGCATTCGGTGTGTAGGTGAAGCTGCCGTCCGGTTCGAGCGTCAGCGCGCCGTTCAGCGGCCCCGGGCCGAATGGGCTGAACGTCAGCGCATCACCATCCACGTCGAACCCGGTGAGGCTCCCGCTCAGTACGTTGTCCTCGTCGATGCCGAAGGTGGCGCCGATCGCCACGGGCCGATCGTTGAGCGGCGCAACGGTGATCGTGAAAGTCTGAACCGCCGAAGCATCGCTGCCACCATTGCCCGTACCGCCGTTGTCGCGCAGCACCACGGAAACCGTGGCCGTGCCGAACGCGTCCGGGGCAGGCGCAAAGCGCAGGGTGCCGGCCGGATCGATCGTCGGCTGCGCGTCGAACAAGGCGGAATTGTCGTTGGTGACCTCGAAGAAATGCAGCTGCCCCACCTCGTCGGCCGGCCCCACGGAGATCGCGGTGGCCCAGTTCTCGAAGACCTGCGGACCCTCATCCTCGTCCACCACCAGGTTGGGCCCCTTGATGAAGGTCGGCGCGTCGTTAACG